>JBDKGV010000249.1:0-5212 GCA_039798005.1 Fibrobacterota bacterium | reverse complement strand
AGGTGCTCCATGGAATCCTTGGCCATCACCCGTGAACCCGAGCTTTTGGGCTGGTTCACCGAAAAGATCCTGGAAGCGCGCAAGCTTCGGGAAAAACACGACATCTTTTTCGACGACGATGCCGAGGAGGTCATGTACCTCGCAGGCCTGCTCACTCACATGGCCCAAGCGCCCTGGCTTGCCCTAGTGGATGCCCGTGGTGAACGGCTGGACATGGATGTCGCCAGCCGCACCGACAAGGAACGTTCGTTGCGAGAACGCCAAGCCACCTACCAGACCACAGCTGAGCGTTATCTGCTCCATCTGGGCCTGTGGGACGGCCTCCAAGGAAACCAGCGCGGCCGCTTCTACCAGATCACGGAATCGAACCTCGCCGACCGGGCCAGCGGCTACTACGCGATCGCATCGGACCTGTCCGCGCGCCTGCCCCGCCCCCTGTGCCAGAAACAGACCTTGCTTCGGCACATGGCCGACCATCTGGGGATGTGGATGGGAATCCTGATGACCTTGCGCGGCGATGTCCTGAACTTGCTGCCCGTGGTCAGCACCGGACAGGAATTCCATCTGGCCCACGGGAGCTTTGGCTGAACTCGCCGGAGGTGTCGGGACCGGCATAAACGATTACCTTGGAGCCTATGGCCAAGGACAGCTCTTTCGACATCGTTTCCAAAGTGGACCCTCAAGAAGTGCGCAATGCGGTGGACCAAGCCACCCGGGAAGTGAACTCACGGTTCGACTTCAAGGGCAGCAAGTGCTCCATCGAGTTCGACAGCAAGGCGATCAAGTTGGTCGCCGACGACGAGCCGAAGATGGAACAGCTCAAGGACGTACTGGAATCCAAGCTCTTCAAGCGCGGCGTGAGCGCCAAGGGCTTGGAATGGGGCAAGCTCGAGGCGGGCGGGCACATGACCGTCAAGCAAAGCGCCGACCTCAAGGCGGGCGTCCCCCAGCCCGACGGCAAGAAGATCGTGCAGTTGGTGAAGGAGGCCAAGATCAAGGCCCAGGTCACCAACCTCGGCGATCACCTGCGGGTCTCGGCCAAGGCGCGCGACGACCTCCAGGAAGTCATGGCGCTCTTGAAGAAGCACGCCAAGGACATCACCGTCGACCTCCAGTTCAACAACTACCAGTGACCATGAAATTCCCCGCGTTCCTGGCATTGCTTGCCGTGCCGCTGTGGGCCCAAGGGCTTCCGCGCAACATCGAGATGAGCCTTGCCTCCGACGCTTCGGGCCTTTGGGTGGTCAATTCCGAAGGCCAGATCACTCGCGTCAAGAACGCAGGGGCTTCCCAGAGCAACTTCACGACATGGGAGCCCGGCGGACGGACGGTCAATTCCGCGGCCGACTATCCGATCTGGCGCGGCGCATCCCACCAAGGGCGCATGCTCTTTCCCGTGGCCACCACCGACTCCAAGGGGCGAGGACTCCTCGGGGGCTTCTGGAAGCACGACTCCACGGGCGTGGGGCGGATTCTGACCAATGCCGCGACCGGCACCCTGCGTCCCGTCCCTGACCAATGGGTGAACGTGAACGACACCCTGCTTGCCAGTGCGGACTCGAGCCAAATCCTCTGGCAGCTCGACAAGGAGGATTCCTTGAGCGCCTTGGGGCTTGCCAACACGGGGAGCCTTGTGACCTTGGCTCGCTGCGGTGCCTGCTCGCTTGCCGATGCCGTGAAGGCGCGCGCCACCGACTCCCTGCGCTTCATCCAAGGGATCAGTCGGGATCCGGTGTCGAAATCCCTGCTGGTGGCCACCACCACCGGGCTCTGGAGCGGGACTGGACCCACTCTGACCAAATCAAGTCATCCTTCCCTTTCCAAGGGCAATGTCCTTGGCGTGTGGGCAGGCCCCGGCGGCATCTATGCACAGACGGACTCGACCCTTTGGCATCTCGATTCCGTGAACGGGACACCGCGAAAGATCGCCGGCGACAGCGCCCTCGTGGTCGATCACCGCATTTCCGCCGTCGCCTGGACTGCAGACTCCACGGCGTGGGTGCTCTTGCGCACCGCAAACTACGGGCTTTCCGGCGTCCTGCGCCTGAAGCACGGCCGCGTCGTTTCCCTGAGCAAGGGAACCACCCCCACCCTCATCGACGCCGAGGACGGACTTCCCTTCTCCAAGGAAGTCAATCTCTCAGACATCACCTTGGAACCGGCCCATGACGGCGAGCCCTCGCGCCTGTGGATCGGATCGCGTGGCGAAGGTCTGGCCATGACCTCCGACGCCGGTGGGAAATGGACGCTGGTCAGCCACAAGGCAGCCCTGCGCACCGGCCTCAAGGAAGTGCGCATCATCCCCACCCGGCTCGAATCGGGGGCATCCCTTGTCGGGTACAGCCTCGCCACCGACGGGAACGTGGACATTGAGATCTTCAACGGGGCCATGGAGCCGGTGCGGACCCTCGTCAAAGGGGAATTCCGCCCAGCCAGCCTGCGCAGTGAAGATCCGATCAAGGACCGCTGGGACGGCTGCACCGACCAAGGCAAGCTTGCGACCATCGGCCTCTACTATGTGCGTGTCAAATCGGGAAGCCAAGTCGCCTGGGGCAAGGTCTTCCAGCTCAAGGGAGGCAGTTCATGCGCTCGCTGATCCTGCTTTCCCTGCTCGCCATCCCCGCTTTGGCCGATGATCTGGGCGGCACCCCCGGCTGGGTCGGACGCTTGGGCGGCGGCACGCGCGAATTCGCGTTGGGCAACGCCGCAGGCGCCTTGGAACCCACCGCACTGGATGCCTGGTGGAATCCGGCCCGACTTCCGTTGCGCAACGGCTGGGACCTCTCCCTGTCCGCGGAGCAGCGCCCCTTGGATCGACAAGGCGGAGCCGTGGGCGTCGCCACCAACATCGGCGCGCGCCTGGGCGTGGGCATGAGCATCCTGTATCGACGCGACGCGGATGTTCCCGTGTACGATGCCGACGAAACGCTCACCCAGACCAGTACCCCCTACTTCATGCAGGCCCAGGTGGCCCTTGGTCTGCGCATCACGCGCACCCAGTCCGTGGGCTTGTCCTTCGGCGTCTACTCCGAGGATCTCGATCTCGACGGCGTCCAGAGCTACCGGGCACCGGCCCGCATCGACCTGTCATGGTACAAGCGCGGCCAGGACACGGCTTGGGCCCTTGGCGCGGTGCTTCGCAACATCGGCCTCGCCTCCGATCTGCTGGCTCGCGAGGACCGCAGCGGCGTGAGCACCGACAATATCGCCACGGTGAACGAGGGCGTGATCCCGCGCACCCTGGAGCTTTCCGGTCGCTACCGGGTGCATCCGACCCAAGGTCAGTTCCTGGACCTTCTTCTGACCCCCGTCTTCCACCTTCCGGCTCCCGAATTCGCAAGCTTCGATGGCGCCGAAGCCGGGCTGCGCAGCGGCTTGGAGTATGCTCCCCACGAGGCGTGGCGCCTGCGCGCCGGCTACGAGCAAGGCTCTTGGGGTGTCGGAGGATCCGCCCGCATCCTGCCTTGGCAGGTCGATTCGACCTCGGGGTCGCGAACCCTCTGGATCGATTATGCCGCCATGATCGAACGTGAAACCGGTGCATCCCTGCTTACCGTGGGATTGCGAGGCAACCTGTGAAACCCTTGGCCTTCGGACTCTGCCTTTCCACCGCCGCCTTGGCCCAGGTCGATTTCTCGATCTCCCCTGGGCAATCCGGATTCAAGTTGCTCAAGCTCCAGCCATCTGCGCGTGCAAGCGGCCTCTCGGGAGCCGGCAGCGCCCTGCCGGGACTGGGCTCCGATCAGGACCAGAATCCCGCCGTCGTCCGTCCCGAATGGGTGGAATTGTCGGTGGGCATGGCAAGTCTGCCGGAGCAGTTCGCAAGCTCCATCCAGCACACCGCGTGGCGAGTGCCTGCCGGACCGGGAACCGTCACCGGACGGGTGCGCTACGAGGGTTTCCAGGACCTCGCGGGTTACGACGAGGAGGACCGATCCACCGGATTGTTCTCCGCCTCCACGTGGAGCGCAGGCGCAGGATATTCCTGGGTCATCGATTCCGCCTGGACGCTGGGGGCCCGGGCCGCCTATGCGCGCAACACCGTGGAACGGTTCTCCAACTGGGCCATTGCGGGAGATGTCGGGCTTCGCTTTGCCCCCAAGGCACCTTGGAGCCTCGGAGCCAGCCTTCTCAATGTCGGCTATGCCGCCAAACCGGACTGGTCCGATTCGGCCAAGGAGACCCTGCCCACCACGATCGTGCTGGGCGGAGCTTGGCGATTCCCGGTACTCCACGGGTGGCATCTGACGGCCATGGCCGATCTGCGTCACCCCAATGACGAGGAATGGACCGCTCCGATCGGGCTCGAGGCCAGTTGGAGCATCCTGACCTTGCGCACCGGATTCCCGCTCCTTTTGGAAGATGCCCGCCCCAGCCTTGGAGCGGGTCTTGCATGGGAGAACCTGCGTTTGGACGCCTCGGTGGCTTGGCATGCCGCCACCGGCATGACGTCCGGTCTTGAGCTGGCCCTGGGGCTTTGATCCCTTCGGGCCCGATTCCCCGAAGCTTGCATCAACGACCCGAATTCTCGGGCCAACGAAATCCCCCGCAGCTTGCTGCGGGGGTGGTTCATGGAATCCAGGTCATCGTTCCGTCATCCAGGTCGTAACGGGCCCCGACCACGGCGAGTTCGCCCTTCTCGATCAGATGGGCCAAAATGGGCTTGGATTCACGCAGACCGCTCATCACGTTGACCACGTTGGCACGCACGCAATTGTCGACCTTGTCTCCGGGGAAGGCCTTGCCGATCGCCACCGCAGGCTTGATCTTGGCTCCGATCGAGGAGATGTGGCCAGGCAGTTCGCCGCCGTCCACCGTCGCCTGAACGGCGCCGCACCGCTCATGACCAAGGACGACAATGAGCTTCACATTGAGGTGTTCGGCCGCGTACTCCATGCTCCCCAGCGCGATGTCGTCCGCCACGTTGCCCGCCGTGCGCACCACGAACAGTTCACCAAGCCCTTGATCGAAGAGGATCTCCGGCGGGACGCGCGAATCGGAGCACGTCAAGATGATGGCGAAAGGATGCTGCCCTTTGGCCACTTCCAGACGACGACCGGCGTCCCGTTCGATATTGAGGGAACGACCATCCAAGAAGCGCTTGTTGCCATCGACCAGACGCTGAACTTGGGGCTTCACGAACTCGGGAAACTCAGGAGTCCCGCTGACATTGGCCGCGGCCGCGGGCACCGGGCGAGACGCCGCGGTTCTT
>JBDKGV010000248.1:0-5222 GCA_039798005.1 Fibrobacterota bacterium | reverse complement strand
AGAGTTTCTTTTTTTGTCAAGACAACCTCTTTCATATTTGCTGTGTGATGTGTAAATTTCCGCCCCACTAACGATCCGAGTTTTCGGAACTACTGCAATGAAGGATATCGTCCATGCCCAACATCAAGTCTGCTGAAAAGCGCTTGCGCCAGTCGGAGAAGGCTCGCGTCGTCAACAAGTCGGTCCGCTCTGCCATCCGCACCAGCGTTCGCAAGATCCGCTCGGCCACCACTCAGGCTCAGGCTCTCACCGAGCTCCCGACCCTGTTCTCGCTGGTCGACAAGGCTGCCCGCAAGTCGCAGGGCAACATCAAGAAGAACACCGCTTCGAACCTGAAGCGCAAGGCCCACTTGGCCATCTCCAAGCTCCCGGCCTAAACCGGAAGCTTGTTCTCTGTTCGATGGCCGGGCCACAAGCCCGGCTTTTCGTTTTCTGTTGATTCTCTTTCTAGCTTCGTACCAATGCCCACTGAGCCATCCGCACGCATCCTGATCGTCGATGACGAACGCAGTCTTTGCGAATACCTCGCAATTCTTCTGCGCCGAGAAGGATTCCAACCATCCACGGCTCTCTCGGTTGAAGACGCATTGGATGCCTTGTCGCGCAACACCTATGATCTGGTCCTTTCCGACCTCATGATCGGCACTCGCTCCGGGCAAGAAATCTTGACGGCATTGAACTCTCGCCCGCAGCGCCCCAAGGTCGTCTTCATGACCGCGTACGGCACCGTGGAAAAAGCCGTCGAATCCATTCGCAATGGTGCAAGCGACTTCATCCTCAAGCCTTTTGCCAATGAAGCGCTCGCCCGCTCGGTGCGGCTGGCCTTGGCCTCCCCGGAACTCACGGAACGCGCCAAGTCAAGTGCACCCCCATCTTCACAAGGCGCATCGACCGACCCCAACATCCGTCTTGAAGCCCGGCTTGTGGGATCCTCCGTACGCACAGCGACGCTTCGCCGCATGATCGAGCGCATTGCATGGACCGAAAGCACCGTCCTGATCACCGGCGAATCGGGGACCGGCAAGGAGGTTGCCGCGCGTGCCATTCACCTGCTGTCGCCACGCGCCGCAGGCCCTTTCCTCCCGGTTCATTGCGCCGCTTTGAGCGAAGGCCTGTTGGAAAGCGAACTGTTCGGGCATGTCAAGGGATCGTTCACCGGCGCCACATCCGACAAGACCGGACTTTTTCATGCGGCCAAAGGGGGGACGCTCTTCCTCGATGAAATCGGCGAAATCCCCCTTTCGACCCAAGTCAAATTGCTGCGCGTCCTGCAAGACCGCCAAGCGACACCGGTGGGCGGCGTCCAATCGGCCCCTGTCGATGTCCGCATCGTGGCGGCGACCAACGCCCATCTTGAACAGATGATCGAAATGGGCAAGTTCCGCGAGGATCTCTATTACCGGCTCAACGTGATCCGGCTGCGCACTCCGGCCTTGCGGGAACGCATCGAGGACATCCCCGACCTTTCCGTCTCGCTTCTGGGGAGATTGGCACATCGCCTCAATCGAGCCACTCCGGTTTTGGAAAAGGGGGCGCTGTCACGGCTTCAGGATCACCCTTGGCCCGGCAACATCCGCGAGCTGGAAAATGCCTTGGAACGGGCGATGGTGCTCGGTTCCGGTGAAGGGATCGTGCGGGCCGAAGACATCCTGCTTGATCCTCCACCGCACCAACCGCAACCTTCCTTTCAAGGCGCCACGCTTGAATCCGTGGAAAAGGCCTATATTTGGTGGGTCTTGCACGAATGCACCGGAAACCGAACCAAAGCAGCGCAACAGCTTGGTATCACTCCTCAGGACTTCGATGCACGACTGTCTCACTTCGGCTTGGGAGCCTCGAATGTTTGAACGACGCATCCTGCGTGGCATCGGTCTCGCGCTCATCATGGCAGCGGGATGCCATGCGGCCACCGAGCTCGAAGGCTCCCCCTTCGAAAAGCAGACGGCCCAAGCCTTCCTGCGCATCGACAGCCTTCGCGCAACCTCCAAGATCCTCGCCTCGGCACTGGAGGGAGAAAACAAAAGCCCCATCGAGGAGGCCCACTCCGACCTGTCGCGCCTTGCGGTCAATCAGCCCACGATCGTGGCGCTTGGCCAAGGCGGGATGGCAGCGCTCCTTGAAGCTCACAAGCCCGGATCGGGACTTGGTCAGATCGCCTTGGCTTCGCGCATGGCCGGAAGCGACTTCGGCATCCATTGGGCCCTGGTCTTGGGGATGGTGCGCAACCATTCGCCCAAGGGCGTCTCCGTCGCCGTGACGGGCATGGAAGCATCCATGCTCTCCCAAGGTTGGCAACGCCTGCCGGAAGCCTCGGCCTGGTTGTTGAATCTTGCCTCGGAAGCCGATCAAAAAGTCATGTCGGATTCCCTTCGAGCTTGCGCCAAGCGCCTCGATCCCGTCTCCCCCGTGCCGGATTTCGCGATCGCCAACCACAAGCTCTCCGACCTCGACTTCCAAGGATGGTACGATGCCCTGCGCGCAAGCCTGCTCAAGGCTTGGATCTATCCTCAAAATCAACTGCTGATCTCTCTCAATCTTTTGCGAGCGGTGCGGATGATCGGCCTCTTGACCGCATTTTTCGTGTTCATCGGCCTGATGGTACGGTACTGGCCTTGGATTTCTCACAATGCCGCCGAGCGCCTTCCTCTGGACAGCTCGATCTACCTCCGCTATGGCGTCTTGGCTGTGGGCTTTGTGAGCCTGTTGCTTGCCGGACTCGGGGTCCACGCATTTTTCCTGCTCGGGTCCTTTCTTTTGTGGAAGCATCTCTCCAGCAAGGAACGCGGCTTCCTTGGAGCCCTGATCCTGTTCATCGGCTCTCAAGGCATTCTCACGACCATCGAAGAGGTCTTGGCTCGCCATTTCGACATGAGTTCGCGAGAATCGCTGCTGCTGCGAAGTGCGGAGGAGGGCTATTCCTCCCAGCTTTCCCGGTTGCTGCAAGAGTATCCGGAGCCTGTTGCGAAGTCGATCCAAGCACTCAAGTCCGGCGATCTTTTCGAAGCAAGCAAAGTCCTGGCGACAGGCGGCATGGACCCGGTATTAGGCCCGATTCAAACCGGCAACATCGCCTTCGTTCGCGGCGGAATGGACTCCGCAGGGAGACAGTACAGCCAAGCCTTCCTGGCCGATGCGGACAATCCGGCGCTGCCCTACAATCGCGGGCAAGTCGCTTCATGGCAAGGGCACACCGATTCCCTCAACCCTCTGCTGAAATCGGCAACCCTTGCCGGAGCCCAGCGATTCGACCTCACGGTTTCGCAAAACAGCCGTCTTTTTTCAGAGCTCCCCTCCAACCGCACAATCATGTCCCCTGAGCTTTCGGACAAGGAGACATGGGCCCGCGTGGGTGAGGCGCTTTCAGAGCCCTCCATTTGGCTGGAAGGAAGCGGCTCCTCGGGCCTGCTTGAAATTCCGTACGTATTTCTTCCATGGATCAGCGTGGCCCTGCTTGTCTGGTTGGCGTACACCAGCAAGCCGCGCAATCTGGCTCGCGACCTGTTCCGCTGCAAGACCTGCGGCCGGGTGATGTGCCGTCACTGCCGTCGCGGCCTGCACTGCCATTCCTGCTTCAGGCGTCTTTCCACCGTGAACGAGCTCGAACTTCGCAACGAGCTCCTCATGCGACTTGAACGCGAAGGTCAGCAGCGGGAGCGCCTGCTTCTGCGCATCCTGGACATCACCCTGCCCGGGACGGGTTCGTTTGCCCAATCGCCAAACGTCCTTTCCGTCATCAAGATGCTCACGCTGGCATTGAGCCTGTCGCTCCTGCTGAACCTGCCCGGCATCATCTCACGATACCCGTTTTCTCAGAGTTCCCCAGGGCAGCTTCCGTTCATCCTGATCCTCGTGGCGCTCTACGGCAGCAACCTCTTCGTCGTCCTGCGCCAACCCAAAGTCGCACGGATGAAAGGCTGATCCATGGCACAGGCACTCAACGGACAGCTCAAGGAATTCCCGCTGACGGATGTTCTTCAGTTCATCCAGCAGCAGCGCAAAAGCGGAAGACTGATCCTTTCCACCCGCACCCAGCGTGCAGAAATCGGAATCCAGCGCGGCAACATCGCCTTTGTCGAAGTCGATGGCAAGAATGTGGAGACGCAGATCTCGCGGTGGCTCCAGACCAGCGCGCGCATCACCCAGGATGAACTGCTCGGCTTGGAAAGCGTGTCCCGCCAGATGGATCGCAGCGTCTTGGAAACCTTGGTGGCCAAGCGCTTCATCACTTCCGAGGAACGCGCCGAATGGGCTCATTATGTCGCAGAAGATCTCGTTTGCGACCTCTTCGCCTGGCAGGATGGCAGTCACGAATTCAACACCGAGCTTCCCGCGACAACTCCCCGCAACATCCCGCTGAACCTCTCCACCGAGATGATCAGCATGGAAGGCATGCGTCGCACGGACGAATGGCCACGGCTTCTCCAGCGCTTCCCGACCCCGGATGTCGCCGTTTCCCGTGGCAATTTGTCGCTGGAGGAGATCGAGCCGGGCCCCGAACGGATGATCTTGGATGCCATCCCCGAAGAGGGGCAGATCACCCTGATCGATCTCGAGAAGCGGGTCCCGTTCACTCGCTACCGCATCTACGAAGTTCTTGCGGCATACGGGGACCAGGGCTTTGCCCGATTCCATGTCGAGGGCCAGACTCTTGGTGCCATCCCGGTGGCGATGGTTCCTCAAAAGACCATATCGGCCTCCAGCTCCGCCATGATGGCAGCCCTTGCCATCGCGGCGGTCCTGCTCGCCATGGGCGTGAACCTTGTGCTCTCGCAAATCCTGTCCTCGTTCACCGTGAACTCCACCAATGCCGCGACACAGGCCAAGGCCCGCTTCGAGTCCCAGAAGCTTCATTCCGCCGTTCTGGCTCATCGCGCCAAGACCGGGGAATGGCCCCGTTCCCTCGGAGCGCTCCGCTGGGACTTCTCACGCTCTGAACTGGAATTGATACGAGGACTTGACTACAAGCTGAAGATTCCGGAGAATGGCTTTCCAATCATTTCCATCGAAACCGATATCAGGAGCAAGAAACCATGAGCGCCTCGCTGACCTCAGGTCTCGCCGAACTGCTCGACAGTCGCGCGGACACTCGCGACATGCTTTCTTCCTCGCCCAATTTGGCCCACGCCTGCCTGCTCTTGGGGCGGGGAGAGATCGATCTGGCCCGCCGGGAGCTGGCCCTTGGGTTGAGGGACGGCCTTGACGGCTCGCAGATCATCGGCCAA
>JBDKGV010000247.1:0-5226 GCA_039798005.1 Fibrobacterota bacterium | reverse complement strand
GGTCGACGCCGGCTACGCTCCCGAGATGGCCTACTTCGAGTGCATGCACGAAGTGAAGCTGATCGTGGACCTCATGTACCAGGGCGGCCTGTCGTACATGCGCTACTCGATCTCCAACACGGCTGAGTACGGTGATTACACCACCGGCCCGAAGATCATCACCGATGCGACCCGCAAGGCGATGAAGAAGGCCCTGACCGACATCCAGAAGGGCACCTTCGCCAAGAACTGGATGAAGGAAGTGCATGAGAACGGCATGAAGGACTTCCGCGCCAAGCAGAAGTCCGAGCGTTCCATCCAGATCGAGGAAGTCGGCAAGAAGCTGCGCAAGAACATGAAGTGGTTCGAGGCCAAGGAGATCAACTGATCTTCCGCGCCTGACGGAATCTGTCGCAGACAATTTCTGTCCAATGGCCCCGTTCCGCTAGGATCGGGGCTTTTTTTGCGCCACTCGCGCGAACCTCCGGACAGGCTATCTTCTCCTGTCATGGAATTCGCCTTCCTCGCCATCCTGCTTTCCCTCCTGATCCTTTCGCCGCCGTTGGTGCGTTGGTTTCAGGTGATTTCCGGCAACCGGACCGAATGGAACCCGGTCCTGGTCTTTTTGCTGGATGCCACGCTCATGCTCGTCCTGCCTCTGTTGTATCTGTTTTCGCAGGAAGGCACTCGAAGCTACGGCTGCTGTGGAGACGACGCCGCGCTCTTCGATGCGGCCCATGCGATCTCCCTTCAGGCGCCCATGGCGGCCGCAGGCGTCGCCTTTCTCGTACTCACCTTGCGCAAGTCGTCCCTGCCACCGCTTCTGGAATTGCTGCTCCTTGGCGCTTTGACAGTGGGCATCGGGCTGTGTGCCCTGATCATCGTTCAAGGGGCCGACTTCGTCTTGCCGGGAATCGTGGCATGGGTCCTCAATGTCCTGTGGATGCTGCGACGGCGCAGTCGATTCCTGGTCCTGTCCATGCGGCGCAAGCGCTGGAGCGGTGCGGGCCTGCAAGCCTGGGCGCGCAAGGGCCTCATGGTGCGAGGGCTGGGTCTGGTGCTTCTGATCGCCTGCGGGGGATTCGTCTTCATCGCCCTTGCCCTTGCCCTGTTGCGCCTTTTCGGTCAACCCTATGACGCTCTGGTCCTGACCTTCACCCAGACCTACACCCACACGTTCTCCGAACTGACGTACGATTGCAGTCAGATCGATTGCGGTGGCATGTTCCTGTGCACCATCGGCGCCCGGGGACATGCTCGGGTCGTCGGCCCCACGCGACCGGGCCGGCGCAACGGTGATCCGATCACGTGCTCGCGGCAGCTCCTGGTCTCCAACGCCTTCGAGGCCTCGCTTGCACATCGCTTCCCGAAACTCCAAGCCCTCGGACGCAAGGCGTACGACCGTTTGGGCAGGCACCTCGATCCCAATCGCGCCCTGTTCCGGTCCGCTTGGCTGTGCGATGCGGTCCATCTTGCCATGAAGCCTGCGGAATGGGCCTTCCTTGCCTGGCTTTTCCTTGTCGAGCCCGAACCTCAAGCCTTGATCGCGCGCCAGTACCGGGTTTGACAGGATCTGTCCCCGGTGAAATTCGCACCGCCACCGCGTGTCGGGGACGGTCGCGGGACCTATCTTTCCATCCATGGAAGACCAAGCCCTGGTTCGGGCGTACAGCAACCATCCGCACCGGTTCGCAGATCTGATCCACGCTTATCCGGTGCTGTCGCGCCGGGCCGGGGGAATCTCGCTGGGCGTGAATCTCAATGTCGACAAGGCCTGCAATTTCGACTGTCCCTATTGCCAAGTCGACCGGCGCGTCAAGCGGGAGCGGGTCGCCTCCGAACCGCAGCGTGTGGTCTCGGAGCTTGAGACCTTGCTCGATGCCTGGGAGGAGGATCGCCTGCAGCGGCTCTATCCCGGCGTGGCACCGGAGCACCTTCGCCTCAATGACGTGGCCCTCTCGGGCGATGGGGAATCCACGATGGACCCGTCCTTCCCTGAGGTTTGCACCAGCCTTGCAAGCCTTCAGCAGGATCGCAAGGCGGCCGGGCGTGCGCACTTCAAGCTCGTGCTCATCACCAATGCGACGCTCCTGGACAAGCCTCGCGTCCAGGAGGGCCTGACGCAACTCTGCCGCTTGGACGGTGAGGTCTGGGGGAAGCTCGACGCGGGAACGGAAGAGTTCTACCGCCAGGTCAACGCCTCGAAGGTCCCGCTGGACAAGATCGAGTCGAACCTGACATGGACTGCAGCCCATCATCCGCTTCGCATCCAGACGCTGTTTTATCGCTACGGCGACCTGGTGCCCGATGCCGCCGAGCTTGAGGCGTGGCTTGTGCGCTTGGGGCGGATCGCTGCCGCAGGTCCTGTCCTGTCGGTGCAGATCCATACCGTGGCACGACAGACGGCCAAGAGTGGCTGTCATCCCTTGCCTTTGGAGTGGTTGGAATCCGTGGCCGGGACGGTGCGCAGCCGTCTGGGCCTGGTGGCCGAGGCGTTTGCCGGTGTGGATGCCGGTGCCATCGGGGAGGGGGAGTGATGGCCTGGTCGCTTGGCGGGATGTACCTCCTGTTGCTTGAATCGGCCTTCGCCCTGGGGTTCGTCTGGACCTTCCACTGGAAGCCGGAGTTCGCCCAGACCAGCGGTTTCTGGATCTTCGCGATCCTGACCGCGATCGTCCTGTTGGTGGCGCTTGGGTTCGAGACCTTGGGCTTTTTCGGGACGGCACGCAAGGAATTGCCACGCTGGTGGCATTCCTTCCTGCGGGTGATCGCCTATCTCGGCGTCGCCGCTTGGCCTCTCTGGAAGATCTGGCCCTTTGCCTTGGCGGCATGGATCGGCTGGGACGCGAACCCCTGACCGGGGTATTCTTGACACACACGTTACAGGGCTTTGGTCCTTCGCTTTTCTATCGTGACGCATCAGGAGACATTCATGGACATTCGCATCGAGCGCACCACACAACCATCCACCAAGCCTGAAGATTCCATCCTCGGTTTTGGCAAATACTTCACGGATCACGCCTTCCTTTGCAACTGGAGCGAGGAAAAAGGCTGGTTCGATGCTCGCATCGCCCCACGCGCCCCGGTCCCGCTGGACCTTGGCGCTTGCGTGCTGCACTATGGTCAGGCTCTGTTTGAAGGCATGAAGGCCTTCCACGGGATCGATGGCAAGGATCGCCTGCTTCACCTTCCCTTCCTTGCCAACCGCATGCGCAGCGGTGCCAATCGCCTGTGCCTGCCGCAACCTCCTGACGAAGTGTTCATGGACGGCGTGAAGGCGCTTCTGGACGTGGAGCGCGAATGGATTCCCCGCACGCGTGGATGTTCGCTCTACATCCGCCCGACCTTGATCGGGACTGAGAGTTTCCTCGGGATTCGTCCCGCCTCCGAAGCCCTGTTCTTCATCATCCTCTCGCCGGTGGGCAGCTACTACGCCAAGGGTTTGGCGCCGGTGCGGATCTGGGTCGAGGACCAGATGGTCCGTGCCGCTCCGGGAGGCCTTGGTGCCACCAAGTCCGGTGCCAACTACGCAGCCAGCATGTCGGCTGGCTACGAGGCCAAGAAGAAGGGCTACGACCAAGTGCTCTGGCTTGATGCCATCGAACATGAGTGGGTCGAGGAAGTCGGCACCATGAACGTGTTCTTCCAGATCGGCGACGAGGTGGTGACCCCGGCACTCAATGGAACCATCCTGGGCGGTTCCACGCGCAAGGCCGTGCTGGAAATCCTGCGCCATTGGGGCGTCAATGCGGTGGAACGCCGCATTTCGATGACGGAAATTGTCAAGGCGCGCAGTGAGGGACGCTTGGTCGAGGCCTTCGGCACCGGCACTGCTGCCGTGATTTCGCCGATCGGTGAACTGGCCTGGAAGGGCGAGAACCTGATGGTGGGGGACGGCGAGACCGGCCCGCTCGCCCAGCGCCTGCAAGCCGCCATTCAGGCCATCCAATACGGTGAGAGCCCCGACGAACTGGGTTGGAGCACCCTGGTCTGATGCGCACCGCCTCCGCGCTTTTTCTTCTGCTTTTCGCCCTGACGACGCACGTGTCTGCGCAACAGATCGACGTCGTGGGTGTTGTCGTGGATGCCCAATCGGACATGCCCGTCGCCAAGGTCGGGTTCTTCGATCCCGATTCCCAATTCCTTGGGGGAAGCGACGATCAAGGCCGCTTCCAGTTGAGGGTGCCACGCCGCCAGGAGTTGACGATTCGCAAGGGCGGATACCGCACGACCACGTTGCAACTGGCTCAAGTGGGAGACCTCCTTGACGTTTCCGTGAGTCTCGATCCTTTGGGTGCGCGACTGGAGGATCGCACCGTCGCCGGGAGCGGCTCACGTCGCACCAAGGTCCCCGGCACCATCGCCGGCATCGAAGAAATCGCGGGAATGCGCTTTGACTTGCAGGAGCACCTGCGCACCCTGCCCGGTGTCAGTGGCACCCGGGAATTTTCCAGTGAGGTCTCGGTTTACGGCTCGCGCTCCAACGACGTGGTGCACCTGCTGGGACCCTTTGCGATTCCCAACCTGCGGCACTTGGACTTCTCCTTTCCCGGCAACACCAGCGTCCTCTCGCCGCGTGTCCTGCAATCCATCCGCATCGAGCACGACCCGTCCAAGGGCCCCTTGGAACAGGGCCTTGCCTCGGCCATCCAGTACCAGCCTTTGATCCCTCCCTCCGACCGCTTCGACGGAACGGTTTCCTTGGGGCTCACCAATCGCGAGCTGGATGTCGCCACGCCGCTTGCGGGGTCCGCCTCGCTTGTGGCCAGCGCGCGTTGGCTCGATCCGACCTTGCTCAAGCATCTGGGCGATCGGTTCTTTTCCGGCATCCTCACCGATGGCACCAACAGTTCCGGGCGCGACACATCGAAGCTCAAAAGCACGAAATTCGACCTGACGGCCTTCGATGGCTTTGCCCGCGTGTCCATGCCCATCGGGGACATGACGACTTCGCTCAATGCGATGGCGGCATCGGACGACCATCAGTTCGACTTGTATGTCGGCGAAAAGGGGCTGGAAAACCCCGTGACCATCACCAAGGGCAATGCCCAGCACCTCGTGCTGTTCGGTCAGACCGAGGGCGATCTCCCCAGTGGATTCTGGCAAGGGTACGTGGGTCGCGTGTACACCGCCTCCGAGGAGGTCTTTGGCGACACTTCAGGCTATCAGCGCGCCAAGTTTGCCGACGCCCCCAATCCTTCCGACAGCGCCTATTGGGCCGCCTTGCGCAAGGTGCGTACCGACGAT
>JBDKGV010000246.1:0-5240 GCA_039798005.1 Fibrobacterota bacterium | reverse complement strand
TGAGCTCCTCGTACACCGGCAGGACCGACTTGCGCGAGACCGAGGTCCAGCAGCCGAAGGTCACGGCGACCTTGTCCTGGGTCAGGAGCTGGCGCGCCTTCTCGGCGAACAGCGGCCAGTTGGAGGCCGGGTCGACCACCACGGGCTCAAGCTTCTTGCCCAGCACGCCGCCCTTGGCATTGATCTCCTCGATGGCCATGAGGGCCGTGTTCTTGAGCGAGGTCTCGGAGATGGCCATGGTCCCGGAGAGGGAGTGCAGGACGCCCACCTTGATCGTGCCCTCTGCCATGGCTCCCGTCGCCACCGCGATCGCGATCGCCAGCGTCTTGGACTTCCAGTTCGATGCAGTCTTCATCAATGCTCCTCGGGTCGGTTGTGGTCCGCACGTCCGCTGCTCGGCGCCGTGCCCTTTCAGGGTGATCCCCATGCCCGTATCCATAGCGATTCACGTGCCAAATCCCGTCAAACCCGCGATGTGCCGCCCGATTTCAAGACGTTCACATCCGCATTTCGATTTGACAACTTTTGTCATACAGATTTACAGGACGTTCGCATCCTGAAATTCCCGGAAAGACGCGAAAAAGCCCCGCACGCCGGGCGCACGGGGCCGAACTCGAAATTTGACAGAATCTGTCACAGGACAGAATCCGTCAAATCATCAGAACACCACGCTCGCGTGGGCCACGATGGCGTTGCCCAGCTCGGTATCAGCCGCACTCTTGCCGCCGATGATGCCGTCCAGCCCGACCACCAGGTTCGGGGCCACCTTCTTGGAGGCGGAGATGGTCAGGTGACGGAAGGCCTGGCTGACCTCGGGCTCGGGAAGGTACTTGCCCTTGCCACCGTAGATGTACCAGCCCAAGGTGGCGCCCAGGCTCACGTCTCCGGCGAACCCGTAGGAGTAGCCCGTGGTGAGGTAGGTGTCACCGAAGTTGGAGTACTTCACGTCCTTGGCGTTGTACTGAGCCTGGACGTAGGCGCCGAAGGCCGACACCTTGAGCTTGGGTTCGAAGCCCATGGTCGGAGTGATGGCATCGGGCATGTAGATGTAGCTGGTCACGCCGATGTCGTATCCGACCTCGCCAGCCTTGCCTGCGTAACCGGCGTAGATGTCGTTCTCGATGGAGCGCTGTGCGGATTCGCCGTTGTCCACGGTGACCTGGTAATCCAAGGTGCTGCCCCAGTACCCGATGTAGGCACCCGAAGCGTGCGCGTAATCTAGTCCCCACTGGACCGCAGGACCGTCAGACTCCGCATCCACTGCCAACCCGCGCAGGACGTACGAGGAGTACAGATCGACGTGTCCGGTGACTTGGGCGCTGGCGGCAGTGGCGAAGGCTCCGGCAAGGGCGAAACCAAGTGCAATCTTCTTCATGGAGGTACTCCTGTATAGTGGTTCTTAAAAGCGCAGCCTTGCGCTCCGATGCCTTGGTGTTAATCGAATCCCGTGCCAATCGAATTTTGCCAAACTCTGACAAAACCCACTTTTTCATCCACCAGACATCCTCTGACAACCCACGACAATGTCACCATTTGTCATTTCGTCATCGTTCCTCAAAAATATTCAGATCTTTTATTTCTTCTTTTATGCATCAGAATGACTTCCAAACCATGCTGCTTGGTTGGTAGATTTGACGACAATGGGCATCTGACCCTTTTTGCCCGTCTTACGTCTACTTGGAGGTTTCCTTTGAAGCGTCTTTCCCTGATCCCCCTTGCCGCCATTGCGGCCATTGCCCAGACCAAGCCCGCCCCGGTCGCACCCGTCCCGGCCCCGGTCGCACCTGCGACGGCATCCGCACCCATCGCGCCAGCGACGTCCTACGCATCCGCCGGCGGAACATCCGCCAAAGCCCCGTTGGCGCCCATCGTCGCGGAACTGCTACAGGCTCATCCCGGCGCGCCGCTGACCATCGACGACGTCCTGCTCTCCCCGCATTCCTCGGCTGGCCAGAAGGCCGTCACGTTCGAATGGGCCAACAAGGACCAGGTCCAGGCCTATGTCCTGTGGAACAACATCTTCGCCGCCGCAGAATATTCGGGCGCCACGGCTCCCTCGGGCTTGACGGAGGCCTCTGCCGGTTACATGACATCCGCTTGGGGCGCGGGCGCCAAGATCGTGTACAGCGACTCCACCTACGATTTTCCCAACAGCACCAAGTCCGCCACCTACTACGCCCTCAACTCCGTGGGTATCTTCGGATCCATGGGCTTGAACGGCATGGACCTCTTCGGTTCGCTCAAGTGGATGAAGCCCACCACCAACAACTGGTACGACTATTCCAGCGTCGCTCCCACCCAAGATCCCTACACCCTGCCGCGCACCGACGTCATCTCGCTGGCCGTCGGGGCACGTCAATATCCGGCCGACGGAGTGGAAGGCTTGGCATGGAGCGGAACCGGCGAATTCGGCTACCACTACTACCGCACCATCCGCGGCGGTGGCGACAGCATCCCGGCAGCAGCCTTCTCCGCAGAGTTGCGCGGCCAGGTCGGGTACGTCTTCTTGGTGGACGGCATCAACTTCCTGCCCGGCCTCGATGGTGGAATCAAGCACTACGACGCCAAGTCCCCGGATCAGTTGGATTCCCTCTGGGCCAGCCCCTACGCCAGCATCTCGGTTCCGGTGTTCGAGAACTGGACCTTGCTGGGCGGCGCCCGCTACTCCATCACCAAGACCTTCAATGATTACCGGAAGGGTGAGAAGTCCTTGTACGCGGACGCCACCGTGCTGAGCGGCACCTCGGGCAGCGTCGGCTTGCGCTACACCCGCAACCGTTGGGCTGTGGACGCCGCCGTCCAGAACTCCTTCCTCACCACCGGCCCTTACATCATCTCCGGCCAAGCCCCCAACGGTGGATTCTTGGCCCGACTCGGCTTCTCGGTCAACCTGAAGTAATCCGACAGATTCGCGATTCCCTGAACCCACTCTCCCCGAACCGGGAGGGTGGGTTTTCGTTTTTGGCCACGAAAAAGCCCGCCGAATCCATCTTCGGCAGGCTAGGCATTCCATAGATGGGCAATCAGCCGGAACTTATTGCTTTGTCAAGAGCAACTTCGACTCTCCTTGGTCAAGAGCCAATTCGTTCCCATGGATTGAAAATACCAAACTATCCGTTTCATCTCCAAGCGTCGTGATCAAGGTATCACCTTTTGTGCTCCATTTGCCGGTCATCGTCGTATCCTCAATCTTCATCCCTGCCCTGAACATGGACTGGTTCAAGGAGAACACATTCGACGACTTGAAGGTCGCCATGTAGACTGATGAAAACGGTACGCCTTCCAGCAAAGTATCCCTGCTCCACTTCCAAGTCCCTATCAGAGGCGACGCCCAGGAGGTATCCCCCGCCGTGGTGTAGATAGGCGTCTCCGGGGTCCCTGAGGTTCCCGGGTTGGTCACGATCGCTGCGTCTCCGTCACAGCCCGCCAGCAGGGTTGCGACAGTCAAGGCAACTAGGGATAGGGAAAGTGCGCGCATGAATTCTCCTGGAATGATGAAAGGGGGGGTGAGGTCTGGACCAGCATACAATATAAGGAATGGATCAGGCAATCAACGCGAATCTCAGATTCATGTCTGGGGTGGAGTCACCGGGGATGCATGTGATTTTCCTGTCACTTTCCTGGAATGAACAACCCCGAAGCAAGCTTCGGGGTATCGAACAGCCAGCAACATGAAGGAGATCGTGGCCCTCTCCCGCGAGGAAGGACCGGTAGTCTACGTGAACCCGTGGTTCGCATCTTCGCTGGCGAGGCCAACTCCGAACTGGTTGCACGCCCTGGCCTCTCGGCCAACACTGAAGCAAGTTCCCTCTTGAGGAACAATGCCCAGACTACGGCAATTCCTGTCCAACAATCTTCAGGGCCTGCCTCGTGTAGCCGTCCGGATCCTTCGCAAATTCCTTGCGGCATGCCTCACTCGACAGTGACACGAGCAGATTCTTCCGGATCACCAGCACGGCAGCGGAATCGATGGCGTGGCCGTCCACTGGGCATTTCCGGTTCCCCAACCTCAAGACGCTCTCCAGCTGCCCCGCCGTCGGCGCCGCAAGCGTGTCGGCACGGAGCGCCTTCCGCAAATGCCTCTGACTATTTCCATGCGGTCCGGGATAGGACCATGCCAGCCCGCAGACCAACAGCACACCGTTCAGCATCATTTTCGTGTTCATATCGATTCCTCCTTCATTGTTCAATACGCGCTGCATAAGCGTCCTCACAGCCATCGCCTGACTTTCCTGCAATACTCCTCGTACGTATCACCGTGCTGCACTCGCAGGAATTCCTCCTCCAGCCGTACCTGCACCTGCATGCAGAGATCACCCAGCACCAAGACAAGCAGACTTGCTGGCCCCGGTACCACCAGTGCGATGCCCAGCAGTTGCAGACGCATCGACAGGAAGACAGGATTGCGTGATCGCGAAAAGATCCCGCCCGTGCGCAACGCTGTGGCGTGGTTGCGATCCAGACCGATCCGCCAGGAATCGTTCATCTGCCATTGTGCCCACAGCATCAAAGCAAGGGATGCTGCCAGAATGAAAAGGCCCACGCCCTGAAGCCAGATCGGTGTCGTGAAAGTCGATCTGCAAAACCTGTTCGAACCGTCAATCCACGGCAACAACACGACTCCACCCGTCAACACAAGAACGATCCGGAACCAACGGGCGATCAGACCTTCGATTCCATCGTCCCGCGAAAGAACATACGGATTGACGCCGGTCCGCTTCCACACTCGAAGACTTGGCCAGACAAACCCGACCATGATCTGGAACAGGTACAGGAAGACCAAGCTTTTCTGCATCAGCTTCTCCACCTGGCCGTAAGCCGAACCAAGGCAGGCAGGACAAATAGCGTCAAGAGCGTGGAACTGAGGACTCCGCCGATCACTACCGTGGCCAAGGGTTTCTGAACCTCTGCGCCGGCCCCGGTCGCCAGAGCCATCGGCACAAAGCCAAGGGATGCCACCAAGGCAGTCATCAGGACCGGTCGCAGGCGCGTCCGGCAGCCTTGACGGATCGCTTCCTCCAAGGGCATATGCCGTCCGTTCTCTCGGATGCTCGTGAGGAGCACCAAGCCATTGAGAACGGCGATACCCGACAGGGCGATAAAGCCCACTCCTGCCGAGATTGAGAGTGGAATGTCTCGAAGCCACAAGGCCGCCACGCCACCGGTCAGCGCCAAGGGGATGCCGGTGAAGACCACGACGCTGTCACGCACCGATCCAACTGCCATATAAAGCAATCCCA
>JBDKGV010000245.1:0-5271 GCA_039798005.1 Fibrobacterota bacterium | reverse complement strand
CCTTGGGAAAAGCGCTTCCACGCCTTCCATCACATCGTTCCCGCGGTCTGTCGGCATTTTGGTCTGGAGCACGCCCCCTTCCTTGAGGAGGAGGTCCTGGACTCCCTGCTGTGCGGCGGCCCGCGCGAGACGGGCTGGCACGGCTTCGTCGATCGGCTTTCCCGCCTGTGCCGGCGTTATCTGCGCCAATTGCAGGAAGGGGAGACGCCCATCCTCGACTTGGCATGGGTTCAGGTGGTGCTGGGCGAGGATGCTCTCCCGCACGACCCGATCGAGATGAGCCTTGCCGCAGGGACGGTGCATGCCATGATGGCCTCGAGCTGGGGAGGGGATCTGGCGCGGGTGGAAGTGCTTGCCTTGCCGGGCCGAGGACGTCTCACCGTGACCGGTGCCGGACCCCAGACGGAGATGGCCGCACGGGTGGCGCGCAGCCGCATCTGCGCCCTTGCCCCGTATCTCGGGCGAACCCTGGAATCACTGCGGGAACTGGACATGCATGTGCATGTGAGCGGTCCCGCCGGTCCCAAGGACGGAGTATCGCTTGGCTGGCCCGTGCTCGCCGCGATGGTCTCCACTCTGGTCCAGCGACCCGTGGATGCCCGCGTCGCCTTCACCGGGGAGCTCTCCCTGTCGGGTGCGATCCTGTCGGTGGGCGCCGTCGTGGAGAAGATCCTTGGTGCGGCCCGGGCCGGAGCGCTGCACATCAGCGTCCCGCAGCCCGACGCCGTGGGATTGCGCGACCTCGACACCTCGAGCCTGGGAGCGAGCCTCTGGTTCGTCGCCCAGGACGTTCCCGCCCTGCGCGATCTGGGTCTCCTGGAAAAATCATGACAGAAATTGTCAAAAATCTGGAAAGCGTGCGGGCGCGCATCGACACGGTCGCCCGTTCCTTCGGGCGCGATCCGGCTTCGGTGACCCTGGTCGCCGTGAGCAAGCGCCATCCCCGGGAGAGCCTGCTGGAGGCCCAAGGGGCCGGGCAGGTGGATTTCGGCGAGAACTACGTGCAGGAGGCGTTGGAGAAGTTTCCGTTGGAAGGGGCCCGCCTGCACTTCATCGGTCCGCTTCAGCGCAACAAGATCCGCAAGATCCTCGGTCTCTCGCACCTGATCCACGGAGTGGCAAGCCTTCCGGTGCTGGAGGCGATCGAGCGCATCGCGGTGGAGGAGAGCCTTTCGGCCGATGTCCTGCTGCAGCTGCATCTGACGGACGAGCCGACCAAGAGCGGGTTCTCCGAGGCCGAGTTCCGGGAGCTCCTGCCGATTTGCCGGAAATTTTCCCGAACCCGGGTGCGCGGCCTGATGTGCATGGGGCCGCTCGAGGGAGGCCCCGATGCGGCACGCCCGGTCTTCGCCCGCGCCCGCGCCCTGCTTCAAGAGATGCAGGAAGCGCTTCCCGGAGCCGATGTCCTCTCGATGGGCATGTCCGACGATCTGGACGTGGCGATCGAGGAAGGCTCCACCCTGGTGCGGGTGGGGACGGCGATCTTCGGACATCGGGCGGCGGCCTGATGGGCTTTCTCGGCTTTGTCCGCGAGTGGGTGGGATTGATGGGTTACACCGTCCTTTTCGTCCTCTTGGCCTATTCGCTGCTGTCGGGGCTGCGCCTTGCCCGGGCCAACACCTTCTTCCGGGCGCTGGACATCCTGGTGCGCCCCATTCTCGATCCCATCCGCCGCCATCTTCCGCGGCCGTTGGGGTGGGACCTTTCTCCCGTCGTCGCACTGATCCTTGCTTGGATGGGATTCGTCACCGTGCGTTATCTTCTCTCCTGAACCATCACCGGAGTCCGTCTTGAACATCACACCCATCGACATCCGCAAGCAGGAATTTCGCCGCTCCTTCCGTGGCTACGACCCGGAGGAGGTCCGCGTCTACCTCGACGCCGTCGCCTCCCAGCTGGAGGAGCTCAAGCACGAGACCGCGCGTGCCCGTGAAGCCGCCAAGCAACTCGAAGATCGCCTGGGCCACTACCGCCTGATCGAGCAGAACCTGCAGGATGCCGCCCTTACGGTGCAGAAGTCCTTGGATGAGACGCGCCGTCAGTCCGAGAAGGAAGCCGAGCTCATCCTGCGCGACGCCCAGCAGCAGGCGCAGGCGAACGTGCGCGAGATGCACGACCATGTCGCCCGCCTCAAGGGGGACATCGCCACGCTTGAGTTGCAGAGGCACAGTCACTTCGCCCGCCAGCGCGCCCTTCTCAAGAGCCAGAACGACTTTCTGGATGCCATGGAGGCGGACGCCAAGGTCGGCCACCCGTGAGTGCCCGCCTTTCGGGCGAGGCCTTCCTTGCGGTCGAGCCGGAGAAGCCGTGGGACTTCACCGTGCTTCTCGCCTTGCGCGCCCGTCTGGACGCTTGGGCCGAAGCGACCACGGCCAAGCTTGCCGGCCACTACAAGTGCGCCCAAGGCTGTCATCACTGCTGCCGTCGCATCACCAGCCTGTTGCCGGTGGAATGGGCCTTCCTGCACGCCGCAGGCGGCATCGACACGACGAGCGAATCCAAGCTGGAATCGCAATTGCACCCGGCCGAGGCGCTGTGCAGCCTGCTTGACGCGACGGGGAATTGCCGTTCGTACCCGGCGCGCCCGACCATCTGTCGCACGCATGGTCATGCGCTTCTGATCGCCGACGACGAGGGCGAGAGCGTGGACTTCTGCCCTTGGAATTTCGAGGCGGCCCAGGAACTTGAAGAGGATGACCTTGTGCGCCTGGACACCCTGCACGAGGAACTGCTGCGCGCCAACGCGCACTTCCTGACCACGAGCTATCCGACGCGCGCTCAGGAGCTGTGGCCCTACCGCATCGAGTGGCAGGTCGAAGCGCCGTAGCCTTGGGGGCTTTGGTTCCGCCCCAAGGTGCGACTACCGGTGGAGATTATTGCGGATAGACGGTGTCGTCGAAGATGGTCGGCAGCGGTGGTGTATGGCGACCTTCCTCGAAGAACTGCACCAAGGCCTTGAAACGGCTGCTTTTGCGCTGCCGGATCGACTTGCCGACGCCGTTGTGGTATTTGCTTTCCAGCTCCAGGGCGATGGCCAACAGAATGTTCTTGAGCTCGACATTCTCCACGATCTCGATCTGTTCCTGCACCAGGGTGAGCAGTTCGTCGGAGGTCAGTGGAGTGTCGAGTGCGTTGATGAGAGCTTCCATGGACCGGAACATGCAAAAGTTGCGGTGGGATCGAATGGTCAAATCCAAAAATCCCGTGAAGTTGGCGCTATGGCAGTTCCACGAGCACCTTCCGGACCTGCGCGCCTTGGAAGGATGGCTTGGCCAAGTAGATGCCAGGACGTGAGAATGTCGCCTCGATGGCCGCCTCAAGTCCCTGATGATCACCAAGGGACACCTGCCCGAGTCGATTTCCTTGCGGATCGAAGATGTCGAACTTGCTTTGGTGCAAGGAGAGCGCATGGACGGCTTGCATGCCCAATCCCGGCGCGGGAGAGATGGAGATGCGATAGGCATGGAACGCACTGGTGACCTCGACAGGCAAGGAAATCGCGCCGTTGGTGACGGTGAAGTTCTTGGTCGAAATGGTCGTCGTTCCTGTCACGGGGGTGTCCTTGTCGCTCCATGGGACATGTTCCAGCTTGGCATCGATCGTCTTTCCAAACGATGCGGGAATCCCGCTGATGCTCACGTTGACGGTCCCGATGTTGTTGCCACCAAGAACGACATGCGCCACCTTGGCGGCCTTGTCGATGGAGGCGAAGGCGTCCACGCCGTCGCTCTTGTCGTTCGGAGGGACGGTCTTGACCATGGCGCCGGTCATGTCGCCGTACCACTTGTACAGGTGCCAGCCGCCGCCCTTCTCGTTCTTGGCGGTCAAGAGGCTCCCCATGCGCCCGGGCAAGGCGGTGAACCACCAGGAGAGCATGGCGCTTTCCACGCCGTGGCGCTCGAACTTGGCGATGAAGGGGACGGAGTATCCCGGGCAACCCTCGTACGGATCGCTGGTCTTGGAGGAATACTCGTTGATGCTGATCGCGCGGGGAGAGATGCCCAGACTCTTTTCCAAGGCGCGATAGCTCTCAAGGGCGCCAACGAAGCCTCCTGATCCCCATTGGTGCCAGCTGACGACCTCGGGAAGGCAGTTGTTGGCCTTGGCGAACTTCAAGAAATCGGACATCCGTGTGTTGTTGTAATAGGCAAAGGAGGGCCCGATCACTCGCATCCCGGGATCTTGGGCCTTGATCAGGTCGTAGGTGGGTTTCCAGCACAGGGTGTTGAAATCCCCGTTGGCAGAGGGCCAGGTGTCGGGTGGTTCGTTCCAGATCTCGTAACCGTCGAAGTTGGAAAGGCCGGATGCCTTCCTGGCCGCGATGACGTTCTTCACCTCGTTGAGCCAAGTGGCTTGGCCGGGCCACTTGTACGGCCATCCGGGAAGGACGTCGGGCAGCCGGATCTGGACCTTGGTACCCAGCGATGCGACGCGCTTGGCCACGGGAATCGCGGCCCCGATGGGCTGCTGGCGTCCGGTGCCGGACAGGGCCGGATTGGTGAGTGCATGGGGCTTCAAAGGGGCGACCATCGCGTTGATGTCGGTGGGCAGGGTCTCGGTGATGCCGTAGAGCGAACCGGAAGCGCAGCGGGTCACGGGGCGGATGCTGTCGGAAAGGTTCACGGACAGGGCGAAAGAGGCCGCGTACGTGCTGCTGCCGAAAGCGGCCATCAGGGTCGTGGTTTTGAACAATGTGCGCATCTGATTTCTCCGGTTGGGATGACTTGGATCACGGTGACGCCACATTGCCTTCCCGATCACAGGAGTGGAACCATTTTGCGGTGAACGATCCCGTTGGAACGGATCTCCACCAAGTACATGCCTCTGGTGCTTGCCGGGATTTCTGAGACGCCCCGGTTTTCGGACCGGATCGCCGACTTTGTTCCGTTGGGCGAGAACACCCGGAAGCTGTATGTGTCGTTGAAACTTGCGGGCGTGATCACCAGGTGCCCGTTCGTGACCTCGGCTTTGAAGCTGTTGTCGATCCGGGTCTGCAATTCGATCCTGGTGGGAACCTTGTCGGTGCGGACACCGACAAAGGTGGTGATGCTCTGGGCAGGAAGGCTTGCCGTGAAGGAACCCCCCGAAACCTGGGCCGCAGAGCCTGCGACCATGTTCTTGCCGGATGCCGTCTGCCAGGTGGCAAACTGCGCGACCGTTCCGTTTTGGATCGCAAACTTCTGGTTCACGGCGCTGGTCCCGGTGTTCACCGCCACGATCACGATCTTGCCGTCACCTGAATAGGCGCTTGTATGGACGTTGGTTGTCGGG
>JBDKGV010000244.1:0-5309 GCA_039798005.1 Fibrobacterota bacterium | reverse complement strand
TAATTTGCGGCGAATAGGGCGCATAATCGCTGCACGACTCCCCCCCCCACCCAGATATCTCCTCTGCATATTTGACGAACCCGGTCAATTCATGGGTGCAGGATCGCGCATCAGAATCGCGGTCAAGGCGGTGTTCACATAGTAGCTGTGGCGACCCATGCGTCGTTTTTCCAGCACTCCGTCGCGGGCCAGCATGTCCAAGTAGCGGGTGGCCGTGAGTCGGGAAATGGAGAGCTCCTTTTGGAGGAACTCGATCTTGGTGTACGGGTGCGAGAACAGGTTGTTCAGGAGATCTTGGCTGTAGAACTTGTATCCATCGCGAATACGGTGCTTGGCCGCGTAGAACGCCTCGCGGATAGCACGGATGGTCCCGATCGCATCGCGTGCCGTAAGCTCCACGCACTCCAAGATGTAAAGCACCCAATCCTCCCAAGCATCGCACTCCCGCACATCCTGCAACAGTCGGTAATAGCGGTCTTTGGTGCGCATGATCTGGCGGCTCAAATAGAGCACCGGCGTGTCGAGCAACCCCTGCTGGATCAGGTACAGCACATTCACAATGCGACCGGTGCGACCATTGCCGTCGTAGAAGGGGTGGATGCTCTCAAACTGGTGGTGCGCCAAGGCCATCTTGATCAATGGGTCGGCAGGAAATCGCTCCGGCTCGTTCAAGAAACGCTCCAGATCGTCCATCAGCTCATGGATGCGGGCCGGATGCTGGGGTGGCATATAGACCACCCGACCGTCGCCTGCCTTGAGAACCGTCCCCGGAACCTTGCGAAATCCCGCCCGCGTCTCTTCCAGTGTGGCTTGAACGTCCAAGATCTGGTTGAGCGTGAGCAGACCCGTAGCGCGCACCGATTCGAACCCCACCTGCATCGCCTGCCGGTAGCGCAGCACTTCCTTCACCGCCGGAGCCAAGCTCGGCTCGTCGCGGGCATCGTCCTTGAACAGGTCGTCGTGGGTGGTGACAAAATTCTCGATCTCGGAGCTGTCCTTGGCTTCCTGGAGTCCCAAGGTCCGGATCAGGATCTCTTGGTTGGGCAGCGTCTCGGCCACGCCCTTCAATTCAGCCAGACTCCGGCCAGCACTGGCCAAACGCTTGAGAAGAAGTGGCGTTTCAAACCGCTCGACAGCCAGCTTGGACAGAAACTCAAGCTCCGCCACACACGCCCCCTCATCTGTATGGATTTTCCCGATTTTTAAAATGGAACGCCTCGATATGTATCAAATAATAGGAATTACTATACACATCAATCGTTCCATGCTCGGAATTTGAACTTTTCTATACATGTGATGGCTCCAAAACCCATCCTCTCCCGCAAAACCGCTCTGATCGTTTTCGCCATTCCCCATTACGGCGAAGCAATCACGCGACTTGGGGGGTGCCGTGCGAAACGCCTCATCGAGCTACCTTTCCCCCATTCAGCATTTCTGTCGCCTCCTCCATTGTCCAAAGGCCTCCCATCTTCGATTGTCCGCTTTGAGAACCCCGCCACGGCTGTTGCCGCTTTTCGAGGACGGAATCATCGACGAGGTACTCGCGCAGGTGCGCAGCGGCAAGGAAGCCGACGTGTTCCTGGTGCAGGTGGGCGACGAGGTACGTTGTGCCAAGGTCTACAAGGACTCGAGCCACCGCAGCTTCAAGCAGGCGGCCAGTTACCAGGAAGGGCGTCGCGTCCAGAACAGCCGCAGTTCGCGCGCCCTGTCCAAGCGCTCGGCGTTCGGGCAAAAAGAAGCCGAATCCAATTGGATCACCGCCGAGGTGCAGGCATTGAACGCCTTGAGCGCGGCCGGCGTGCGCGTCCCCAAGCCCTACGGCTTCTTCGACGGCGTCCTTGTCATGGAACTGATCGTCGACGAGGCTGGCGCCGTGGCACCGCGTCTGGACGACCTGAGCCTGTCCCCGGAAACGGCCAAGGCCTACCACAAGGAAATGATCGCGCAAATCGTCTTGATGCTCTGCACCGGCATCATCCACGGCGACCTCTCCGAGTTCAACGTGCTGGTCGATGCCCGTGGGCCCGTGATCATCGACCTTCCGCAGGCCGTGAACGCCGCCGGGAACAACAATGCCCAGATGATGCTGGCGCGCGACATCGACAACATGGCGCGCTACTTCGGGCGGTTCGAGCCGGAGATCCTGAAGCTCAACTACGCCAAGGAGATCTGGGCGCTCTACCAGAACGGTCTCTTGACACCGCTCGTGGAGCTGACCGGAACCTTTGAGGAATCCTCAAGCCTGGTGGACTTGGACGGCGTCCTGGAAGCCATCGAGGAGGCGCGCCGCGAGAACGAGGAGGAACTCTCCCGGCTGGCAGGTCCCGAAAAGATCGAGGGGGTCGAACTCGCCGCGAAGGAATGGAACCCGCGTGAGAAGCCCCAACGGAAGGCCCCGAACCACGCCAAGGGCGATGAGTCCACACCCACGCCGTCCAAACCCGAGCGCTCCCCGAGCACCACACCGGTCGTGACGGAAACGACTCCCCCGCCCGTGATGAAGTGGGGCCGACGGCCGTACCGGTAGACGGGCCTATCGGACTATGCTGCCGTCAGGCCGCCTTGACTGACCGAGAGCGATCTTACGCCAGATCGGCGGGAACGATTCCCGTCACGTCGGTGACGATCTCCCAGGCAATGCCGTGATCACGCATCCGGCGGGCGTCCTCGAGAGCTTTCTGCCGGAGGCCTTCTTGCAGGCCCTTCTCGACGCCTCGCTGAATGGCATCTTCTTCCATGGTCATGACTTGTTCTCGCATTTCCGGATGAAGGTTCAGAGCCAAGGCCTCGCGGACCGTCGTGTCACTGCGTCTGAATATATATCGAAGCACCACCCGCAGGAAGCGCAGTGCAAGCTCAGGATCCATCGGACCGTCTTCCGGCGTCAAACGTTCCATCAGGGCCTTGACCTCCTCCCGGGTGAAGATCGACTTCATCAATTCCATGGCCAGAAGCACCGAACGGTTGCCGTAGTGGGAGCGCAGCTCGTCGTTCGAGAGACGGGCCAGATCGACCAGAAGAAAGCTGAAATCGGGAAGCGTGCGCCCTCCATTGGCCGACCTTTGCCGCATGTCCTCCCCCATTCTCCCCTTTGGCTGGCATGAGACCCTTCTGACGGAATCCGTCCTGAAGAACCTTCCACCGGGGTTGGCTTCGGAATCGACAATTTTTGTCATTTTCAATCAAACCATGGTTCCCGGCGCCGATCCGGGTAGGTTGCTCCCATGAACAATCGAATCAAAAGTCTTCTTTTTGCCGTCTCAATGGCAGTTTCCGTCCAAGCCGCCGATGTGGGCGACATCTCGGTTCCCGAATCAAGCGCGCTGGAGCGTCGGGTGCAGACCCGGAATTTCACCATCCTCGGTTTCGGACCAGGCGTCCTGGGTGGGCTGGGTGACGACGGATTCTCGTACCACCTGCAAGGCGGCTGGTGGCGCGAAGCCCATCCCAACGCGGCCATCCGGATCTTGTCGGACCTCGATTTCCGTCCGGGTTTCGATGCCTGGAAGCTCGACGCCGGAGTCGGCGTGGTCCTGCTGGCTTCGCGTGGGGCGATCAGTCCGTTCATCGGGGCCGACTTCGGTTGGGGCTTCGCCAATGGCGACAAATACGTGAACGGCTTCTCGCTGGGCGCCAGTCTCGGGATGCAACTGTTCCGCACCGCCAGCACCCAGATGAGCCTGGAAGGACGCAGTTCGCTGATCCTGGACAGCGATCGGACCCCGTGGTCGAACTCGCTCGCGCTCTCCGTGGAGTTCTGACGACGGCAAGCAGCATCGCGACTTGGAGGGTGACTTGAGGGGCGCCTCCCCCGCCTCACATTTGACAATTCCTGTCAGGCGGGGGACCGGACCGCCTGCCAAGCCTCCTCGGCTCCGCCTGCGGGGTCTTGGGCGAAGCCGGCGTCCCTGGCGCGGAGCGGCCTTCAACCCGACGTCTTGGGCAACAGCCTTGCCAATCTCCGCTCGAGCTTGACCAGGTCCTTGAGTTCGCATTCCCACACGACCAGCGCCCGCCAGCCCAGCCGCTTCAGGTCGCGCCGGTTGCGCGCGTCGCGCTCGACGTTCTTGGCGAACTTCGCTTCCCAGAATTCCGTGCGGGTCTTGGGCACCGCAGCGTCCTTGCACCCTTCGTGACGGTGCCAGAAGCAGCCGTGCACGAAGACGACCGTCTTGCGCCCGGGAAGCACGATGTCGGGCGTGCCCGGCAGGTCGCGGCGATGGAGACGGAAGCGAAGGCCCATGCGGTGCAGCAGTGAACGCACCGCGAACTCGGGCTTGGTGTCCTTGCCGCGGATGCGGGACATGAGGGCGGAGCGTTCGACCCAGGTGAGCAAGCGCGTCGCCTCAAGCCCTGTAGAGGATGATCCGAGATGTCTGACCGTTCATCGCACCGGACATCTCCCAATTGTGCATTTTTGCAGAATGCCGTCACTCAACTTCTGACGGACGCGACCACAATCTCCGCAAGCAGGAGTATTACTCGACGCCGAGTACGCTCAATCGTCGTATACACGAAGATCAATACTCATATCGATCCTGTGATCGACTCCAAGAGAACCAGGTTGCCCAGAGAAAGAGGATTCCCAAGGCCAGAAAGAACAGAGGCAAGGCGTACTCGAAAACCCAAGCGAACTTCGGAAAGATCTGTTCCAAAAAGGCAGTCGCACGTTCGTCGGGATTTCCGTCAACCTGAACAAGGGTCCAAAGTGCGGCGACCATGGAAAGCACAACCAATCCCATGCCGACCCGCCATTCCTCAAGAATCAGAGAACCAAGGTCGTACGACGCCTTCCTTTTGCGACGATACCTGTATCCCATCAGACTGCCATCCTTTTCGCGAGCCATTCCGCTCCCGCAGCCTTTTGCATCGCATTCCAATCCAAAAAGCTTGTTGAAGATCGGATGTGTCGGTCCCATTCATCATCGGGAATGGCGGACAAATCTTCCTGAGTAGATACAGTGAATCCACTGGCATCGAACAATTCCTGTATGGTCGTAAAACGGCTGTACTTGCTCATGAATACTGGGTCGAAGAGTTCGCCCAAAGAAACCTCGTGACTGCCTCTGGCTTGTTCGAAACTGGTAGTCATCTGCTTTAGACGCTTCTGAAGACTGTCGAGCCCCGTGATCGATACTTTCAGCATTTCCTCAACCCCTCGGCGGGAACGGGTCGTGCCCGTGGCTGTCGCTGCCGGAGATGCGTCCGTTGCGATTGTGGATCACCAGCTCCGATCCCAGGTTCTGGGAGATCGTCCGGGCACGATCGGTGGCCTGTGCCTTGGTCGGGAGGATCGCCGAAGCCCGCTC
>JBDKGV010000243.1:0-5339 GCA_039798005.1 Fibrobacterota bacterium | reverse complement strand
GTCGTCATGCGAGAGCGTGACGGTCACGGTCGAGATGTCCCTTTTTTCGGGGACGTGCCGTTCCAGTGATTCGCGTGCCAGTTCCATGGTCTGACCTTGAAAGGTACGCACTGCTTGGGATCGCCAACCGTCACCGGTGGTCACGAAGCGCTCGGTCAGTTCCCAATCGCCGTCTTCGGTATGACGGACCAGCTCGAGCCGTTCCAGCAATTCCACCGATTCACGTGCCTGCTCCTCGGAGATGGGAGGGGACATGCGGCGGGCCAGATCGGCAAAATCGCCCCGAAAGGGGCGGATCCCCAAGAGGCTGCGGATGGCGCTGTGGTACCAGGTCTGGTAGAACGCGAAGCGGTCCTCGTCCAAGGTTCGCGCGCCAACGCCCTTGAGCGACATCAGCTTTTCAAACTCTTCTTGGATCTGACGGTCGCTGCGCGCCTTGCCGAAGCTGATGAGCTGGCGGAAATATGCCGCGGTCTTGCCATCCAGATGAAGCAGTTTGATCGCGGGGTCGATGGACGACTCCCCCAGGTGGACCTTGCCTTGGATGAGCTTGGCGAGATAGCCGGGATCGATGCCGATGCGCGAGGCCATGTAGCGGTAGGAGAAGAACGAGTCTCCCCGCTTCTTTCGCCATTCGTACACCTCGCGAAGGTATTGGCGGTAGTCTAAGTAATCCAAGACATCAGGCACAAAAGAAGAATACCTTCGCAGGCAGGCAAGTGGGCGTGAAGTGGAGCGATTCCGTTGATGGGTGTCTCAACGGTCGCGTGGTCCTGGGATTCGATTCGATTGATTTTCATGGACAATGGACTCGGGAAATGTTGAAATCATGCAGATTTGGAGCCATCCGTGCCTTCGGGGACGGTTGGGAACGCGCTTTTTTACGAAAATTGAGCCAAAGCGAGGGTTTGGATGGACTGAATGAAGGTTGAGATGGACGATTGAGATGGAATCTTATAGTTTTTCTCACAAGGCCGCGTTGTCGGCCAATCATTGATCACCACGGTCACTGCGAGACGTCCAATGACAAAAAAGACCAAGGCCGCGCCAATCGCGGGACTCAAATCGACTTTCGAGCTGCCCGACTACGGTCCGGCGCCGGAGCTTTCGCGCCAGGAGCGCATCGAGTGGTACCGCTTGATGGTGCTCACCCGCCGCTTTGAAGAACGCGCCTACCAGAGCTACCAGACCGGCCTCATCGGTGGCTTCTGCCACCTCTACAACGGCCAAGAGGCCGTCGCCGCGGGCACTTTGGCCGGCGGACGCCCCAATGACCCCATCATCACCGCCTACCGCGACCACGCCCATGGCCTGATGCGCGGCATCCGTCCCGGTCCTGCCTTTGCCGAGCTCTACGGACGCGCCACCGGCGTGGTCAAGGGCAAGGGCGGCTCGATGCATTACTTCAATGTCGAACGTGAGATGTGGGGCGGCCACGGCATCGTCGGCGGCCAGACCCCGCTGGGCCTTGGCCTTGCCTTCGCCTCCAAGTACCTCAAGCAGGACAAGGTCTGCTTCTGCTACATGGGCGACGGCGCGGTGAACCAGGGTGCGTTCCACGAGTCGCTGAATCTTGCCCAGCTGTGGCAGATTCCGGTGATCTACGTGATCGAGAACAACAAGTATTCCATGGGCACGGCCGTGCATCGCCACGCCGCCCCGATCGAGCTCTACAAGCGCGCCGCGGGCTACGACATGCTGGGCGTGCAGATCGACGGCGCGGACTTTGATGTGGTGCGCCAGACCAGCTGGACCTTGGCCGAGCGCGCGCGCCGCGAGAACATGCCGGCGATCCTCGAGATCGAAACCTACCGCTACCGCGGCCATTCGATGTCCGACCCGCAGTTCTACCGCTCCAAGGAAGAGGTCGAGGAGTACCGCCGCAAGGACCCGATCGAGATCCTCAAGCGCCGCATCCTGGAGGAAGGGCTGATCTCGGCCCAGGACCTCGATGCCCTCGAGGACACCGTCAAGGACGAGGTCAAGGCGGCCCACGAGTTCGCATCGAACTCGCCGTACCCCGCCCCCTCCGAGCTCTTCACCGACATCTTCGCCTAAAAGGAATCGAACAAATGGCAAAGATCGCCTACCGCGACGCCGTCCGTGACGCCATGGCCGAAGAGATGACCCGCGATTCCCGCGTGTTTCTCGTCGGTGAGGAAGTCGCCGAATACAACGGAGCCTACAAGTGCTCCAAGGGATTGCTCGACAAGTTCGGAGCCGAGCGCGTCATCGACTCGCCCATCTCCGAAGCCGGGTTCGGTGGCATGGCCATCGGTGCGGCCATGGGCGGACTCCGTCCCATCGTCGAGTTCATGACCTGGTCCTTCTCGTTCGTGGCCTTCGACCAGATCGTGAACAACGCCGCCAACATGCGCTACATGTCCGGCGGTCAGATCAAGGTGCCCATCGTGTTCCGCGGCAACTCGGGCGGCGGCCACCAGATCGGCGCCACCCACAGCCACGCTCCCGAAGCCATCTTCGCGAGCTTCCCCGGCCTCAAGGTCGTGGTGCCGGCCTTCGCCGCTGACGCCAAGGGCCTTCTCAAGACCGCCATCCGCGACGACAACCCGGTGCTGGTGATCGAGAACGAGGCTCTCTACGGACGCGAATCCGAAGTGCCCGACGGCGAATACCTCGTGCCGCTGGGCAAGGCCAATGTGCTGCAGGAAGGCGCGGACGTCACCATCGTGACCCACGGCTTCACCTGCTGGACCGTGCTCGAAGCCGCCCAGGAACTCCTGAAGATGGGCATCCGTGCCGAGGTCATCGACCTGCGCTCCATCAAGCCGCTGGACTACGAGACCATCGTGCGCTCGGTGCGCAAGACCGGCCGCCTGGTGTGCGTGGACGAGACCAAACCGTTTGCGGGTGTGTCCGCTCAGATCGCCGCCGAGATCGGCCGGTCCTGCTTCGACCACCTCGACGCTCCCATCCTGCGCGTCACTGCGCTGGATGTTCCCATGCCCTTCTCGCCGGCGCTTGAAGACCTGTGCATGCCCAACCAAAGCCGCATCATCGAAGCTGTGAAGGAGGTCGTCGGCTGATGGCTACTGCAATCCTCATGCCCCGCATGTCCGACTCCATGACGGAGGGGACGCTCATCAAGTGGCTCAAGAACGAGAATGACGCCATCAAGGCCGGCGACATGATCTGCGAGATCGAGACCGACAAGGCCACCCAGGAGGTCGAGTCCTTCGAGGACGGCGTGCTCCTGAAGCAGACCCTGGCCGAAGGCGGCGTGGTCGCCGTGGGCGGCACGATCTGCATCATCGGCAAAGCCGGCGAGGACATCACCGACCTGCTCGTGCAGTCGATGAAGGACAACTCCCAGCAGGCCGCCGCCGTCAAGGAAGAGAAGAGCACCAAGGCCGCCGACGAGGCGCGTGCCCCCGCTCCTTCCGAGAGCTCCGTGGCCGCACCGGCCCCGGTTCCCGCCGCACCGAAGGTCGATACGACCCCGAAGGTCGTGGGCGTGGGCAATCCCTTCGAAGGCCCCCGCGACTCCACGCCTGACGACATGGGCGGACGCCTCAAGGCATCGCCCCTGGCGCGCCGCATCGCGGCGGAGAAGGGCATCAGCCTGTACCACGTCAAGGGCACCGGCCCCGGTGGTCGCATCGTCGAGAAGGACGTGCAGGACGCCATCGAAGGCAAGGGCTACCGCGCTCCGCTGGCTCCGGTCACGGGCGGTGCTCCGATCGCCGCCGCGGGGTTTGCCATCGCTCCGGCCCAGGACCAGAAGATCCCGCTCAACGGCATGCGCAAGACCATCGCGCGCCGCCTCACCGAGAGCAAGCAGACCATTCCTCACGTGTACACCACCGTCGAGGTGGACGTGGGCCCGATGAACGACCTGCGCGCCCAGCTCAACAGCGCCTTTGTCGCCAGCGGCGAAGAGGTCAAGATCTCGGTGAACGACTTGGTGCTCAAGGCCGTGGCCCAAGCGCTGGTCGAGGTCCCGGATCTCAATGCGGCTTGGATGGAAGACCACATCCTGCGTTACGGCGGCGTGCATCTGTCGTTTGCGGTGAGCTTGGAGTCGGGCCTCATCACGCCGACCATCCGCAATGCCGAGCAGAAGAGCCTCAAGCAGATCGCCCTCGAGGCGAAGTCCTTGGGCAAGCGCGCCAAGGCCCGCGAACTCAAGCCCGACGAGTTCACCGGCGGCACCTTCACCGTCTCGAACATGGGCATGATGGGCGTGGACGTGTTCCAGGCCATCGTGAACCCGCCGCAGTCGGGCATCTTGGCCATTGGCCAGGCCCGCGAGGTCCCGGTGGTCAAGAACGGCCAGATCGTGATCGGCAAGCGCATGAGCATCACCCTCTCCAGCGACCACCGCGTGGTGGACGGTGCAGGCGGCGCGCTCTTCCTTCAGGTGGTCAAGAAGCGCCTGGAGAACCCGACCCTGTTGTTGCTGTAAGTCGGGGCGCCTCCCTCCGGCCAAGCCGGAGGGCCGGGCTGCCTGCCAAGCCACGGCTTCGCCGGGGTCTTGGCCCTGTCGGGCGGCATCCCTGGCGCATCGCTTCGCCCACCCCGCAATCCAGCGAGGTGGGCTTTTTCATGAGGTGAATATGACGAAAATTGTCAAATTGGCCGTGCTCGATCCTGAGGGGCCTGTTTGGGGGCAGGGCCCGTCAGGCGGTGAGGAGGAACGGCTCACCAGCGAGAACCCTGAATGGCACGAGACCAGCTCGTGCTGCGGAGCCTCCGAGATGGGTGTGTGCTGATGGGCGCCGTCGGACCGGGAGATGGGCATGCCGTTGCGATGGATCGCACAGGGCTCTCAAGGGAGCGTAAGCCGATTCCAAGCAGGTTTGCGGACCTGATTGCCAACCGTGCGGAGAACTTACAGCGCGAAGGTCCAGCCGAGATGGTATTCGAGCCAATGGTTTGACAAGGCCGGGTCGGACAGCGTGCGGGTCTGGCCGTTGTCGGTGGTGAAGGTCGGTGTTTCGCTGAAATAGTCGGCCCCGATCACACTCGTGCCGATTCCGATGTCGATTCGATCCAAGAGCCGGTAATCGTAGCCGATCATCACCCGAGGGGAATGGGATTGCCTGAAGGACTTCGGCGCTGAGGCGTCATAGTGGACCGTGCCACCGATCTTGTGCACCAGGGTGCCATCCCCGATCTGGAAAGGGACGATGGCCTCAAGACTCAAGGCATGGCGGGACAGGGGGCGCCATTCGGCACCTGCAGCCAGTTCCAGGACCATGGTGTTGAGCTCCAGCTCCGGCTTGATGACCGTGGTCACGTCCGCAGTCCTGGTCGTGATGGTGTTGTCCCATTTGGCGCTGCGTTGCCCAAGGCCCATCCCCAAAATGCCGGCAAAA
>JBDKGV010000242.1:0-5351 GCA_039798005.1 Fibrobacterota bacterium | reverse complement strand
TGCGCGTCACCGGCATTCCTTGGACGGAAGCCCAGGCGATCGCGCGTCGTGGCGACGACTACCGTCGCTACCAGAAGACCGTCAGCCCCTTGATCCCGTGGTTCCCACGGAAGGAGTCCATGCCATGAGCCTTGCCATCGAACTTGCCGAATCCGGGCGCGTGCCCGATCTCCTGTTGCGCCGGGGCATCCGTGCGCTCCTCAAGAAACGCCTCGCGCGGCTCTCCGAAGGAGGGCTCGAGGCGCGCCGTGAGCGGTTCCAGGCGATGCTTGGTGAGATATCCCAAGGTCCGCTTGCCATCGAGACCGCGGCCGCCAACGAGCAGCACTACGAGGTGCCCACGGCCTTCTACCTGCTTTCGTTGGGTGCGCATCGCAAGTACAGTTCGTGCCTCTATCCCACCGGCACCGAGACGCTGGACCAGGCCGAGAAGATCATGCTCGACCTCACGATGGAGCGGGCGGGTCTGGCCGACGGCCAAACGATCCTGGAGCTGGGCTGCGGATGGGGGAGTCTTTCGCTGCACATGGCGCGGCGCTTCCCGAACAACCGCATCGTGGGCGTGAGCAACAGCGCGACGCAGCGGGAATTCATCATGGCGGAAGCCGCGAAGGAAGGGCTTGCGAACCTTGAGATCCGCACGGCCAACATGCTCGCCTTCGAGCTGGGCGAGACCTTCGATCGTGTGGTGTCGGTCGAGATGTTCGAGCACATGCGCAACTACCCGGAGCTGTTCCGCCGCGTGGCAAGCTGGCTCAAGCCGGGGGGCAAGCTCTTTGCGCACATCTTCTGCCATCGCGAGGACGCCTACTTCTTCCAGGACGAAGGCCAGGACGACTGGATGAGCCGCAACTTCTTCACCGGCGGCATCATGCCTTCCGAGGATCTCTTCCACCACTTCCAAGACGACCTCAAGCTGGTGCGGCATTGGCGGGTCTCGGGAACCCACTACCAGATCACCAGCGAGCACTGGCTGCAGAACCTGGACAAGAACCGTCAAAAGGCGTTGGAGGTCATGGCCGGGACCTACGGGCCCGACCAGGCGGCCCGCAGGGTTCAGATGTGGCGGATGTTCTTCATGGCCTGCGCCGAGCTCTTCGGATACGCGCATGGCGAGGAGTGGTTCGTGAGCCACTACCTGTGGGAGCGCCGCGGCTGACCGGGAGGCTCCCTGGTCCTGCCCGTTTCAGCGGGTCTTGACGAGGGTCTTTTCGAATCCTGCGGCGGGGATGCGCAGCAGGTAGACTCCGGGAGTCAGGTTGGATGTTCCGATGCTCCGGGTGCCGGGGCTCAGTTCAAGCGTGCGCACCAGGGTGCCGCGGGCGTCGAGAAGCTGGGCTTTGGCGGAATTTGTCAAATCAAGGCCGATCTCGAGGTTGCCGGAGACGAAACGTGCCCGGGCGGAGGGTGAAGCCTGCTTGACGGGGGTGATGCCCACCGTGCCGCCGGCCTGGCCGATGATGGCCTTCACGATGTCCGGGTAGACCTGCTTGCCGGTGGCCCGGTCGAACAGACCCATCCCGTTTTCTCCGGTGGCGCCGTTGTCCCAGTAGAACGGCACGACGCCGTACTTCACCGCGGCCCCGGTGGTGTACTTGTTCCAGGCCACGCGGTAGGCGGGATTGTCGGTGGTGTTCTTGCGGATCGCGCCGTACTCGCCCATCATCACGGGGGCACCCTTGTCGCCGAAGGTGGTCTTGAGCTTGGCGAACTGGCCGTCGATGTAGGCCTCGTCTCCCCATGTGGGCTTTTTCCCCGAGGCGGCGGTGCTTCCCCATTGGGTGAAGACCGCGTGGGCGGCATCGGTGCTCAAGGTGAATTCGTAGGGGTCGTAGAAATGGATCTCGACGGCCAGACGCTTGGACGTGGGGTCGGTCGGGAGCTTGAGGTAGCTGACGCCGTGGTTGATGTCGGTGTTGTAGGCCTGCACCACGAGGTAGCGGAAGGTGTTGCGTCCGCCGGTGGCGCGGATGGTCTTCACGAACGCCTGGTTGAACCCCATCTGCACCGTCAGGGCCTCGGTGGTGGGGGTGCCCCAGTAGTTGTCCTTGCGCACCTCGTTGGTTCCGGCGAACATCAGCTTCGGACCGTAGTCGCGGAAGTGTTTGCCCACCTGTTTCCAGATGGCGCGCAGGCGCTTGTTGGCATAGGCGGAATCGGCGTACACGCGGTTGTCGGCCCAGCCGCCGTCCCAGTGCTCGTTGAGCATCACGTACATGTCGCGGTTGATGGCGTAGTCCACCACCTGCTTCACGCGGGCAAGCCACGCGGGATCGATCGTGAAGGTCGTGGAGTCGGAAAACTTGCTCCACGCGACCGGCAGGCGGATGGCGTTGAAACCGGCCGCCTTCACGGAATCGATAAGCAGCTGGGTGATCATCGGGTTGCCCCAATTGGTCTCGCCCGGGACGTAGAACCCATTGGTCAGGTTCACGGCATCCAGGGTGTTGCCGATGTTCCAGCCGGCCTTGATGCCCTTGGCGTATTCGGTGGCCGTCAAGGTTCCCATGTTGCTCGGGTCGGGCGCGATGCTGTCGGCAGCGGCTTGGGACAGGCCGGGCAGCAGGGCCAGGGCGATGGATGCGAGCGACATGGAGTCTCCTGGAACAAATGGATTGGATCGCAAGAACCTAGCGGAAAGGTTCGATCGGCGCTGGACGATCTCCGGTGCAACCCGGAACGGCGGGAAAACCAAAGGGCCGATCGGATGCGCCAAGGATGCCGCCCGCAGGGACGGGACCCCGGCAACGCCGAGGCCCGGCAGGCAGCCTGACCCCGCAGTCAAGCGGGGAGGCGCCCTGATGCTTACGGATGCACGGTGCCCCGGACATCGATGCGCTTGGCTCCGCGAGGTGCCTGGTGCAGGACGTCCTTGAGGATCGGGTTGACGAGCTTGTCGTCGCTTCTGCGGACTTGCGGGCGGGCGGCGATCGAGGTCGTCGGGAGGGCGGCGAGATAGTCCGCTTCCATGCCAAGCAAGGTCGACCCGTAGCTTCCTGCCCACTGGTAGCCGGTGCGGCGCTCCTCGGAAATCTTCGAGAAATCCTGGGTCTTGGTGGATACGCCTGCCCGGTCGCAGAAGAAATAGGCATCGGTGTCGACTTCATAGAAACGGTACCACAGCGCCCCGTTGGTGGTGGGGGTGAAGACGCCGGAGGAGAAGCTCAGGTTGGTGACCTTGTTCTTCTTGAACCAGGCGATGGAGCCCTTCACGGCATTTTGGACCTCCGTGGTCTGGTTTGGCCAGGCCATCAGGAAATACGTGACTCCCACCGATTCCGATCCGGACTTGGAAGCCAGTTCGTAGGCGCGGGCCTCCACCGGCTTGTAGCTGGACGAGTCGTGCTGGGCGCACCAGACGGTGAGCTTGCCGCCGTTGACGATCTGGGCCTTGAGCGCAAATTGGACCGACTTGTCGAGTGCGGCCTTCAGTTGGGTGAGGTTCCCGGTCGAGGCGATGTCGGAGTCGAAGGGGGCCTTCTTGTCGATGATGTCCTTGACCAGCACCATGACGCGCACCATGGCGTTGTCGTTGTAGGTGGCTTGATCGGAGTAGTTGCCGCGTTTGGGGAACATCTGGGGCCAGCCGCCGTTGGGAAGCTCGGAGGCCAGGATGAAGCCGACGGCCTTTTGGAAGGATGCCTTGAACAGATCCTTGTTGCTTGCGTTGGTCGTTGCCTTGTAGCGCACGGCAAGGAGCCGCATCTCCTGGATGGTGGCGTTGTTGTCGAAGGTGCCCATGTAGGCGCCGGTCGTGCTCGTGGACGACGAGAGGGCGGCCTTGCCATCCCATGCGTTCACGTAGCTTGCGGCCATCGCCTTGTAGAAGCCGCCGTGGGACATCTGCCATGTCGTCATGTTCTTGGCGTAGGTGTCGATGTCCATCGAGCCTGCGGCGCTGGTGAGGTCGCTGTAACTGCGAAGCTTGTCCAAGGCGGAAAGGACGGAGGCCGGTGGCGTGTAGGCGAAGGCGGGTGAGGCGATTCCGACCATGACAAGCCCCGCGAGGATTTTTCGGATGCGATCAAATGAAGTCATGATGGATGTCCTCCGGTGAAGTCCGGTCCATGGATGCGGAGCGGACGGATGTCGTGCCGAGGAAGGTCGCCCCGTTCCCCGATCCGGACTGGATGTTTCTTGCGCGTGCCTGTGGAAACGTTGTCAGCGCGCCGGATCTGACAACGCGCCATTGCCTACTTCACGACCCTGGCCTTGGGGGCGCTCAATCCTTGGTTCAAGGCCGTCAAGCGGATCCAATCGGCGCTTCGTACGACCGACTGGACCCAGACTTCCGAGAGATCTCCGATGAAGTGCTGGGAGGTGTTGCCCAACGTGTCCGGTGCCGCCCCGATCGCAAACACCGCGGCCTTGCGGCCGACGACATCCCCGTCGAATCCCGAGTCGATGGCTTGGCGGATTCCGTTGAGATGGAGGGAGACCTTCGGGCCTGCGACGGTCATGGTCAGGTGCGTCCAGATCGCGGTGTCGGCCTTGGCCATGGTGAAATTGCCGCCGACGGAGGTCGTGATGAAGTCCTTGGCCAGCCACGAGTTGGTGTCGCCTGAGAATGCCTTCTGGAATTTGATGTAGCTGCCTTGCTCGCCACGACCGACCAGGTGGCGGCTGGTGCCGAAGTCCTTCAGGCGCACCCAGCAGGACAGCATGTAAGGACCGCCTTCCGGGACGTCCAAGGCGCCGGTCTTGGAGCCGGGGATCAGGACCTTGGAGAGACGGCCATCGAAACGGGAGGCGTTCCCGATGATTCCGGGAACCGATGCCAGTGCGGTGGCATTGCCAGGAAACAGGCCGCCACGCTCGCGGGCGATGCTGCCCGAATCTCCCAGGGGCCAGCTGGCGATCCATCCGGCGCTGGTGGCAAAGGGATTGGCGGGTGCCGCCGTGAGCACGGGGATTCCCCATTCGAGCACGAGGTCCACCGAATCGCCGGGTATGGGCAAGGAGTCGATCCGCGTCCACAGGGCGCCGGTGCGGGATTTGCGGTCCCAAGCCGCCACCGAGAGCGGAAGGGCCTTGCCGTCGGGCAGGGAGATGCGCAGATCGGAACCGTCGGGGAGGGATGCGGCAAAGCCCGGCCAAGTCGAATCCAAACGGACCAGCAGGGGCAATTGTGTCAAGGGGGCCTTCAATCCACCGGCCAAGGAGATGCGCAGATTGGTGCGGGCGCGAGTGAAGCCCGACGAGTCGGTCTTGCCGGAGCGCACACGGCCCGAATCGACGATGTTCATCGCGGTTGCGGTGGTGGTCAGGCGGACGACTCCTCGCCAGCCGGCGGGCACATCGGCGAAGGTGACGACGGGTGTTCCGAACACGGTCAGGAAGCGATCCAGTCC
>JBDKGV010000241.1:0-5372 GCA_039798005.1 Fibrobacterota bacterium | reverse complement strand
CGGACGCCACCGGCTTCGGCGAACTTGACGATACCCTTGCAGATGTTGTTGGCGGCGTACATGGCCATCATCTCACCCGAGCAGACGATGTAGATCTCCTGCGCCTTGCCTTCGCGGATGGGCATGGCGAATCCGCCGCACACCACGTCGCCCAGCACGTCGTAGAACGTGTAGTCCAGGTTCTGGCTCTCTTCGTAGGCACCCAGCTGCTCGAGCAGGTTGATGCTGGTGATGATGCCGCGACCGGCGCAGCCGACGCCCGGCTCCGGACCGCCCGACTCGGTGCAAAGGGAACCCATGAAGCCGGGCTTCAGGATATCGTCGAGCTCGACGTCTTCGCCTTCTTCACGAAGGGTGTCCAGCACGGTGCGCTGGGCGAGGCCGCCCAGCAGCAAGCGGGTGGAGTCGGCCTTGGGGTCGCAACCGACGACCATGACCTTCTTGCCCATCTCAGCCAAAGCCGCGACAGTGTTCTGAGTAGTGGTGCTCTTGCCGATGCCACCCTTACCGTAAATAGCGATCTTGCGCATCCTCGACCTCCTGCTTCCGACGCAACCCGCGTCGTCTTCGTGATATGGGTAGATCAAAGGCCGTGCCAATACTCATTTGCCGACTCTTTTACTTGATAGATCCTTCTTTCTCTTAATTCCACATCCATTATTCACTGACAATCGACATTAAACTGACAGATCTTGACAAATCATTGTCTTTGTCGCGTTTACGTCGAATGTTCTGGATGATATCATCGATTATTGTGCCATTTCCGGCCCTGTTCGCCCGAGACGGGCTCATCAAGCCTCCTCGCGCATTGGTTTTGAGACGCCCCGCCGGGGCGTCTGTACGGTGCGCTGCGGGGTCTTGCCCTTTCAGGCAACGGTCCGGGGCAGTCCTGCCGGGAAAACGCAAAAGGGGAGCCTTGCGGCTCCCCTTTTCAAATCAGATGTCCTTGGGTGCTTAGCGCGTCAGAGAGAAGCTCTGGGTTGCGCGCTCGCCGTTGGACTCCATCTCCAAGGAGTACCATCCCGGTGCCAGCGACTGGGCCGACAGACGCACGCTGCCATTGGCCTCAGGCATGGACTCCGAGGTGCGCAGCACAAGGCCTGCGGCATTGCGCAAGCGCAAGCGCACCGGAGAGGCTTCCGAGAACCACGGCTGACGGACCAGCATGGAGCCGTCGGCCTGGCGCTGGAGCGTGGCCTTGGAACCTGCCTGGTCGCGGATGCCGACCGTCCCGACCATCTGGATGTTGGCGATCACATTGTTGCTGGTGGTCGCCGGCATTCCCGCCCACTTCATGGTCGCGGTCACGGTCTCACCGGTTTCACCCAAGAACTTCGTCGCGGCCACACCCGTTGCAACGCCCATCTTCCACTTGACGGTGGAACCGGTCGATCCCTTGAGGATGGTGTAGTTGCGCGCCTTGGACTTGTCACCAACGATGTTCAAGGTGCAGGTCGCGGCCTTGCTGAACTTGAAGGTGAAGGTGATCGAATCCGCTCCATAGGTTCCACTCATCTTGCTTGCGGTGAAGCTGGTGAGCTTGGCCGAAGTGTCAGGAACCACCCAGATGTTCTTCAGGTCGTCCCAAACGTTGGGCGCGCGTCCTGCCATCGCCACCGCGCCCAAAAGACCAAGGGTCTGGGCGTAGTAGTTCTTGTTGGGCGGGTTCACCGCTTCCGAGGAGTCGCTGACATCGTAGTTGCCGAAGTAGTTGCGGGAGTTCAAGCCGCCGTTGTTCTGGACATACACGGCCATGGTCTGGAAGGCATCGGCTGCCGCTGTGGACGAATCGGCCACCGCGACCGCTGAAGTGCCCCACATGGTGTTGGTCATGGGCTTTTCGTACGCGGCATCCGTGAACTTGGGCGCCGTGCCCCAGCCCAGCAGGTTCGCGGCATCGACCCCGTACATGCCGGGCATGGCCGGATCGACCGCACCGGCCGTCCAGACGCTCTTGCACCACTTGACGGCTTCGGGATTGCGCGTCCACATGGCGTCCATGCCCATGCGGTACGGCACGCGGATGGCGTCAAAGCCCATGTCGCGGTTGTTGCTGCCGACCAAGGCCGAGGTGCCGCCCGAGGGCGAGCCGCCCGTGGCGGTGCTGAAGTTGCGCGCCATGCCCTTGCTTGAGTTTGGCTGGGCCTTCATGAGCGCATACGAGGCCGCACGCACCTTGTCCCAGTCCATGCCGGTCAGACCGTTGGCCTTGGCAAACTCAGTGAACACCGTGTACCACTGGGGCATGTGGTAGCTGGGGTTGCGAATGCCGGTTCCCGCGTTGGGCCAGGACTCGATCTGGTAGTCGCTCTTGTTCACCAGGTTGTTCCAGACCGACTTCAAGACGATCTGGGCCTTGGCATTGTACGTGGACGGGCTGGTCGTGTTGTTCCAATGCTTGGCATCGACAAGGGCCGAGGCGCAGATCAAGGCGCCAGCGATGTCCTGATCGGCATCACCAGCGAAATTGTCATCGCCCGAGTTGAGCCATGCATACCAACCGCCGACACCCTTGCCCGAGCGCCAGAAGCCGGTTTCGGTGGCTTTCCAGATCTTGTCGAACATCGCCTGGTCGTTGAACCACAGCGAAAGCAACATGCCGTAGGACTGGCCTTCGGAAATGGCGCGCTTCTTTCCCGACGGGTCGCTGCCCAGCACCAAGCCGTTGGCATCGACGAAGCGAGCCTTCCATGCCTCGTAGTGGGTGATCAGGCCGTCTTCCCAGGCCAAGGTCCGATGCGGGTACTTGAGCTGCGGCTCCGGGTACCAGACGAAGGGAGTGCCGGCGGTCGCTGCACCGGCTCCCATCCCGACCAAGATTGCGATTGCCGAAAGGGTACGTAGCTTCATGACATCAGCCTCAGTGGCTCAGGGTAAAGGATTGGGTGGAACGCTGGCCGGCGGCTTCGGTCTCGACCGAGTACCATCCTGGAGCCAACGACAAGCTGGGCAGCTTGATGGCTCCGTTGTCAAGGGCCATCTCGGACTGGAAGTACGACATGCCTGCGGCATTGCGAACGCGCACGCGGACCGAACCCGTGGAGAACCAGGGCTGACGGATCAGCATGGAGCCATCGGCCATGCGCTGGAGAGATGCCTTGGCCTTGGACTGCGACTCGATGCCGACAGATGTGCAGGATTCCAAGCCGCACATCTTGATCGGATCCAAGACCTTGACGGAAGTCGCCGGATTGGAGCCGGCCCAACGCAAGGTCACCGAGACGTATTCGCCTTCGGTGCTGTTGAAGCTGACACCAGCAACGCTGGTTTTTTGGCCCATTTTCCATTTGGCAGTCCCGGCCGTGGTCCCGGTGGTCTTGAACATCCCTTTCCACTGGGCCTTCGACTTCAGTCCCGCCACATACACGGTGCAGGTCGCGGCCTTGTCAAAGCTCGCCGAGAAGAAGACCGAGTCGGTGCCGATCGTTCCTTCGGTCTTGTTGCCCTTGATGGTGGCGGTGAAGGTCTTCAGGACCGCCGAGGTGTCGGGGAAGGAGGCCTTGAGGTCATCCCAGATGTTCGGGAAGCAACCACCGGCGACCAAGCCACCCAGCAATCCAAGGCTCTCGTCGAAGTATTGCGCGCTGCCAGCGTAGTTTGTGCTCTTGAGCGCATTGTGGAAGGTCGTCGCGGCCGTGGTTGAAGCGGCATCGCCAGCGGCACGGCCACCATAAGCGGACACCGCCCACATGGCGCGCGGGGTGATCACAAGACCAGGAAGATTGGGTGAAGGAGTGCCGTCCAATCCCGTGAACATGGTTGGAGACGAAGCACTCACGGCGCCACCACTCCAGACCTTCTTGGTATAGGCAGTAGCATTGGCATCCTGGAACCAGTAGGCCGCCATGCCAATACGATACGGGACACGGATGGCGTCATACCACATGTCGCCCACATGGCCAAACAAGCTGCCTGTCATCCATCCCAGCTTCACATAGGCGCCGGTTTCCAGACTCCAGTCGCGCGCCATGCCCTTGCTCGAATTGGGCTGAGCAGCCAATACGGCATATTCGTTCTTGATGAGGACATCCCAGTCATTGGCCGAGATGATCTTGTTGTAGCTCATGTAGCTCTTGAACACCTCATACCACGCCGGAGCGAAGTAGCTCATGTTCTGCAGCGTGATCTTCACGGTGCCCGCCGTGTTGGTTTGGGCATAGGGCGAAGTGTTGTGCTGGATGTAGTCGTTGACCACAAACCCGGTGCCTTGGCTGGTGGAATAGCGCGAGAGCGAGGTCAGCATGTGACGCGCCTTCTCGTCCACCGAGATCGTGCACCGGACCGAGGACGAAGGATTTGCATAATCCTTGTGGTTTCCGATGAACTGGTAATCCGGCCAGTGCTTCTTGCGCACCAAGGCCGAAGCGAAGATCAAGGCCAAAGCCACGTCTTCTTCCGCGTCCGGGGCTCCCCACATGTTGTCTTCGTTGGTCTGGCTGTTTGACTGCCAGCCGTACCAGCCATAAGGCTCGGACTTGGAGTACCAGAAATTGGTCTCGGCATTGAACCAGATGGAGCGGAAGGCCGCCGAGTCGTTGTTGAGCACGGCAAGCAACATGCCATAGCCCACGCCTTCGGATACCCGGCCATTGTTGGGAGTGAAGCCCGAAGGGTCCGTCACATAGCCACTGCTATTGACGAAGCGATTTTTCCAACTGCTCCAGCCACTCTTGAGCGCCGAGGCAAAGGCGGCCGAGTCGGAAGGTGTCACCAAGGTGTACTTGCCGGCGGGCTTTGGATAGACAGAGGCGGGGAACATCCAGGCGTTGGCCACCACAGGCAACGCCAAGCCCATCAGTGCCAGAAGTTTACGGTGTTTCATCGGTAGAACCCTTCGAAGTGGTGAAAGCAATAACCATTATAAGCCCGTTTTTTTCATCCCAAGGGTCATTCGCAGGCTTTCTGTTGACAACTATGTCGCCATTTCCTTTCGGAAAGGTCTCGAATTCTCGCAAGATGTGATCCAGATCACATTCCGTGCAGAATATGCCCCTTTTTGCCCGGATTTGCCCCAAAAGAATCCCACCAAGGAACGCGCTCTTGGTGCCAAGAAACCCAATCAAATCACCACCGCAGCAAAGCCCTCGACAAACTCAGAGCATCGCACCGCAAGCGGCCTCACAGGGGTGGACCACCCCGCCCCTGCGGGGCACCCCTCCAGTGGAGGGGAATTTGCAACTACGGCAAGTCGGCGGGCAGCCCTCCAGTGGAGGGGAATTTGCAACGCTAAACGCAGCGGCGGCCTGAACTTCCGCAAGTCGGCGGACACCCCTCCAGAGGAGGGATTTGCAACATCGCCGGACACAAAAAAAACCGCCTTTCCGAAGAAAGACGGCTCATTCACATGATGGCGATGGAATCCCCACCGAAGT
>JBDKGV010000240.1:0-5373 GCA_039798005.1 Fibrobacterota bacterium | reverse complement strand
CTGGCGCAGATGCGCGAGGACTTCCCGCGCGGCCGCTGGTCACCACGCATCGAGAACACCACCTTCTCACTGCGGAAGTACCGACAGTTCCTGTCCGACCACGCCGAGGGGATCCATGACTTCCGCACCACCCAGCGCACCGCCTTCCAGGAGGAACGCGGACGCTGGGCCGACCTCCCCGCGCTTCCCGTGACAGAATCCGTCACCACGGAATCGTCCCTTCCCGAAGGGTACGAGCCGGTGGTCAGCGAGACCCCGGGATCGCTCTGGAAACTGACCGTGAAGGAAGGCGACAGCGTCGAGGAAGGTCAAGTCGTCGCGGTCATGGAGACCATGAAGATGGAAAGCCCGGTCTTTTCTCCGGTGGGCGGCATCGTCCGCAAGATCCTTGTCGCCCCCGGCTCGGCGCTCTCGCCCGGCCAAATCCTGATGGGAGTGGAACCATGATGGAGAAGATCCTGAAGCATGCCTTGGAGTGCCTGGAGAAGGCTCGATCCTGTTCCGACCCGGCCGTGTGGATCCACCTGGCCACCGAGGCCGAACTGGAACGCGATGTGCGACGCCTTGTAGCTTGGAACGGAATGGGCAACCCGCTCCCGCTTTCGGGCCTGGTCTTTGCCGTCAAGGACAACATCGATGTGGCCCACTGGCCCACCACCGCGGCCTGCCCGGCCTTCGCCACCACCGCCCGGCAGGACAGCACGGTCGTTGCCCGGTTGCGCGCCGCCGGCGCCATCCCCTTGGGGAAGACCAACCTCGACCAGTTCGCCACGGGCCTGGTGGGGACGCGCAGTCCCTACGGAGCTCCCTGCAACGCCCTCTCCCCTGACCACATCAGCGGTGGCTCCAGTTCCGGCTCTGCGGTGGCCTTGGCGCTGGGGCATGTCGATTTCGCCTTGGGCACCGATACGGCAGGATCCGGACGCATCCCCGCCGCCTTCCAGAACATCACAGGTCTCAAGCCCTCACGAGGACTTTGGTCGACCACCGGCGTGGTCCCCGCCTGCAAGAGTTTGGACTGCGTGAGCGTCTTCACACTGGACACGGCGCTTGCCCGCAAGGTGTGGGATGCCGTGCAAGACACCGATCCGTCCGATCCCTATTCCCGCCCGCTTCCCGGCGACGCTCCGATGACGGTGCCCGCCCATCCCGTGCTCGGGATTCCCGCAATCCTGCCCTTCGACCTCGATCCGCTGTGGATCCCCCTTTGGGAAGAAGCCAAGGAGAAGGCCCGCGCCAAAGGGGCGACGCTGGTCGAGATCGACTTCACTCCTTTCGAAAAGGCTGCGCAGCTTCTCTACGAAGGGCCTTGGACCGCCGAGCGCTGGGAGGCCGTGGGCACCTTCGTCAAGGCCAACCCGACCGAGATCCACCCCATCACCCGGCGCATCCTGGAAACCGGTGAGAAGCGCACGGCAAGCGAACTGTTCGCCTCCTTGCACGAACTGGAGCGCCTGTGCCGTCTGACAGATTCCGTCTTTTCGGGGATCGACGCACTGATGCTGCCCACGGCAAGCCACCTGCCGACCCGCAACGAGGTGGAGGACGACCCGGTCGGCGTCAACTCCGGGCTCGGACGCGGCACCAACTTCTGCAACCTGCTCGACCTGTCGGCGCTGGCCCTGCCCGCGGGCATGGACGAGCGCGGACTGCCGTTTGGCATCACCCTCTTCGCGCCGGCCTTCCATGACCGCAAGCTCTTGGCCATGGGCGATCGCTGGACCGGCAATCCTGCCCCTGCTCCCGTCTCCGACCGGGTGCGTCTCGCCGTCGCAGGGCTCCATCTCTCGGGCGAACCCCTCAACCACGAGCTCGTCTCGCGTGGAGGCGTCCTCAAGTCCGTGACCCGCACCTCAAGCGCCTACCGCGCCTACCGCATCGTGCGGGGCGAGCGTCGTTTCCCGGGTCTGGTCCGTACCGGAGACGGTGCCCCTATCGAGGTCGAGATCTGGTCCTTGCCGCCTGAAGGGGCCGGATCGTTCCTCGCCTCCTGCGTCCGTCCACCCTTGTGCCTGGGTACGGTGGAACTGGAGGACGGCTCCACCGTGATGGGCTTCCTGTGCGAGGACCACGGCATCCTGGGCATGGAGGACATCACCGCCCACGGCGGATGGCGATCGGCGATCGCCTCGCCAGTCCCGGCGATTTGATGGAACGAGCCTTCCGATGGGCAAGCCATCCCCCATGGGTTATTTTACTGCCATGTCGAACCCACACAACCTCCTGAAGAACAATCGTCTCTGGTCGCAGGAGATGATCGAACAGGATCCTGACTTCTATTCCCGCCTTGTCAACCAACAGGCCCCCGAATACCTCTGGATCGGGTGTTCCGACAGCCGCGTGCCCGCCAACGAGATCGTGGGGATGGAACCGGGTGAGCTGTTCGTGCATCGCAACGTGGCCAATGTGGTGGTCCATTCCGACCTCAATTGCCTGTCGGTGATCGAGTACGCCGTGCGGGTCCTGGAAGTCAAGCACATCCTCATCGTCGGGCACTACGGCTGCGGCGGCGTGAAGGCCGCCCTGCACGACAGCGAGCCCTATGGTCTTGCCGACAACTGGCTGCGCCACGTGCGGGACGTGGCCCGGACCCACGAATCGCTTCTCCCTGACGAGCACAACGAACTCTATCTCGATCGCCTGTGCGAACTCAATGTGCTGGAACAGGCCCGCAACGCCGCGGAAAGCACCGTCGTGCGCGAGGCTTGGCGCCAAGGCAAAGAGCTCTCCGTCCATTCCTGGGTGTACCGCCTGACCGACGGCCTGGTGCGCGACCTCAATTTTTCCCCTCGGTGCCACGGCGAGGTCGAACCCGGCTTCTTCAAGGCGCTCACCTCCCCCGCCCGCCTCTTCGAGGATTGAAATGACAGATTCCGTCACTCCCAAGGTTCTTCACCACAGCCGCTTCCTCGATCTCGTGGAGACCGAAGGATGGGTCTTCGTCCGTCGTCCCAACGCGCACGCCGTGGTGTGCATCCTTGCCGTCACGCCCCAGGAAAAAATCATCCTCGTCGAGCAGTTCCGCAAGCCCATCGGCAAACGGTTGCTTGAGCTGCCTGCGGGTCTGGTCGGCGATGGGGACGACGCGAACGAAGCACTGGAACTGGCCGCCAATCGCGAGTTGGAGGAGGAATCCGGCTGGAGCGCCAAGCAACTCAAGAAGCTGTGGGAAGGTCCTTCCTCGGCCGGGCTCACCGACGAGATCATCACCTGCTACCACGCGCTTGAACTGGAAAAGCTCGGCTCAGGCGGCGGCGTCGAAGGCGAGGACATCACCGTCCACGAGGTGCCGCTTTCGGATCTGCGCAGTTGGCTCGAGACCCGCCGGAACGAAGGCGTGGGGGCCGATCCCAAGATCTTCTCGGCCCTGTGGAGCGCCGGAATCGCAGCCTGACCTCTACGGGTGCCATTTCCTGATCCAAGCAACCAAGGCTTGAGCATCGGTGAGATCCATCTCCTGACGCCAGCCTTGGCTTGCCTTGAGTACCTGGCATCCGTCCCCGCCACCGGCCAAATAGGAGCTGGTGGCAATTCGTACGGTATCTGATTCTCCCACGAGTTTCGCTGACATCTGCGTTTGAGCATCCTTGCACGAAACGCACGACGCTGCGACTGTGATCCATCTCAAGGCAATTGAACTCCGGACGGAATCCGTCACGATCGCCACCCCGGCAAGTCCGACCGTGCGACCGTGACGCCCATTGAGGATCTTCACCGCATTGAGCAGTTCCTTGCCCGTGACGGTCAGGATCACCACGGCATTTCCGAAGGGCTGCACCTTGAGGACGTCATCCTGCGTGACGACGCCACCCTTGAGATCATCCCGCACGCCCCCGGCATTGACCAAGCCCACCCTTGCGCCGTGCACTTCCCCCGCTTGCAAGAGGGATGCGGCACACACTTGGACCAAGGCACCGTGGCGACGGGAAATCCCCTCCGGGAGATGACCCACGACGGCCTTGCGCAGGCTGTCCAACGGCTTTCCAAGCCGATCCAGCAAGGCTTGCATCGCCGAATCCGCCTCAAGGATGCGCACCGCCTTGCGCTGTTCCAGACGCTTGCCAATCGCGACCGCCTGCTTGTCCGGGACGAGTTTTCCCTCCTCTCGGAAGGTCCCGCCCATCGGGAGGAAAGGACGCCCTTGAAAGCCCGTGACCTTGCCCTGGGCAATCTCAAGATCCAGCACCCCGATTTCCTTGCCCCATTCCCATGCTTGGACGACCGGCACCCGTCGGCCATCTGCACATCGAGCCACGGCAGGATAGGCACTTGATCCCTTCAGACCTTCTTGCGAAAAATCTCCCATGCGCGTGTGGCTGTGCCCTCCGACCACGGCATCGACGCCAAGCCTGCAGGCAAGGAGAGTGTCCTCTTCAAAGCCAGCGTGGGAAAGCAGGATGACCACCTCGGCTCCGGCCTTGCGCAAGGAATCCACGGTGGGCCGGACCGATCGAACGGAACGGAATCGCACCAAGGGTCCGGGACTTGAGATCCTGGGGGTTTCGGGCTGGGCCGCTCCCACGATCCCGATCCGATGTCCGGCGATGCTGCGAATCAATCCAGGCGCGATCTTGCCACGCAGAGCCGGTTCTTGGTCGACATCCAGATTGGCCGCAAGCGCCGGGGCGTCGAGCGAGTCGAGGAATCGGCCCAACACTGCCGGACCCTTGTCGAATTCGTGGTTTCCGGGAACGAAGGCATCGAATCCCAAGCGATCCAGCGCCGCAGCATCCGCAAGGCCTTGGTAATGGGAGAACCATGAGGTTCCGCTGAACTGGTCCCCCGCGTGCAGAAAAAGGGTCGGGACAGGTTCCTTTCGCAACTGGGCAAAGGCCGTGGCCAATCGCGCTGCACCACCCATTTGCACCTGCAAGGAAGGCTCGCCTGAAAGCGTGACATCGGACGGATCGAGATGGGCGTGGATGTCGTTGACATGCACCAGACGCAGGCGATAGGAGGATTGGGCCGACACGCCGGTGGCAAGCGCAAGCAGGAACCCAAGCAGGGCGAGTTGGGGCCGGTGGAGGGATTGCATCAGGATCATCCTAGCAATGATCAGAAAATTCCAAACCACGAACCCGTCAATCTTCCGGAAATGGCCAAGAAATGAAATTGCCCCAAACGGAGGATCTCCGTCGGGGCATGGTGGTGGCGAATCTCACCGCACAGGTGGTGCTCAACGCCACCGGGATGAAATTCACATCAATTTCAGGCCTTCGATGCCGATGGGGCAAAATTGGCCATCTTCTTGCGGGCACTGACCTCGGTGCCCTCGATATCGGTCAACTTGCGACCCTTCTTGCTCACGCTGATTTCGGTGCCTTCGATGCCGGTGAGTTTGGCCGTCTTCTTGCGAGCGCTGATCTCGCTGCC
>JBDKGV010000239.1:0-5376 GCA_039798005.1 Fibrobacterota bacterium | reverse complement strand
TGTATCCAAAGACTTTGGAAATGGTTCAAGTCAACGGAATGGTGGCCTTTCCGGGAAGTTATTCCTTGAAGAATCACGAGGTTCGGATCTCCGCCATCCTGTCCCAAGCCGGTGGCCTGCGTACCGAGGCCTATCCTGCGGGGGCTCAGCTTGTCCGTCCAAATGTTGGCCGGATCTCCATCAATGTCGCGCGGGCTCTGGCTCAGCCGGGCGGTTTGGACGACATCGTCCTGCGGGGTGGGGATGTGTTGGATATTCCGCTGGTTCCTGCCACGGTGCGCGTCACTGGTCGTGTGTACAACGCCGGGAACATCCCTTGGCGCCAAGGCAAGAGCTGGAAATGGTACATCTCGATGGCAGGGGGAATGAGCGACAGCGCCGATGACGACCGGATCTACCTGCGCATGGCCGATGGCTCAATCCAAACGCAGGATTACGGAATTGACAGCTTGCCCAACCCCGGTTCCGAAATCGTGGTGCCGTTCAAGGCTCCTCCTGAGCCGGTCAAATTCACGGATGTCATTGCTGCGATCGGATCGGTAGCGACAGTGCTCCTGACAGCCATTACCATCTTCATTCTTGTCGACAAGAGCTGATCATGTGTGGAATCGTCGGATACCTTGGACATCGTGCGGCACTGCCTGTTCTTCTGGAAGGACTCAAGCGACTGGAGTATCGCGGATACGATTCCGCCGGGATTGCCATTCGCCATGGCGAAGATCTTGCGATTTGTCGTGAAGTCGGCAAGGTCGCGGCACTTGAGCTGAAGGTCGGGAAGGATCTTGCCGCGTACGAGGGGTGCGAGGGAATCGCTCATACCCGTTGGGCGACCCATGGCGTGCCCGCTGAACGCAATGCTCATCCTCACCTCGATGATCGCGTCGGGATCGCCGTGGTTCACAATGGCATCATCGAGAATTATCAATCCCTCAAGAAGGCCTTGGAGTCCAAGGGGCATGTCTTCAAGAGCGAGACCGACACCGAAGTATTGGCCATGCTCATCGGGGAGTTGTACGAAGGGGATCTTGAAGTCGCTGTTCAAGCCGCGCTTCGTGAAGTGACCGGGGCCTATGCCTTGGCGGTCATCTCAAAAAGCGAGCCGGGCATCCTGGTCGTGGCTCGCAAAGGTTCGCCCTTGATGGTCGGGCTTGGTCCTGATGAGTTCATCGTGGCATCCGATCCGTCCGCTATTGTGGCCCATACCCAGCAGGCCTTTGCGCTGGAGGACTTCACTGTCTGTCGGCTTTCCTTGAAGGAAGGTTATCGGACCTCCAATCTCCAGAACGTACCCGTGACCCCGAAGGTCATGCAACTGGAGTTGGATCTGCAGCAGATCGAATTGGGGGATTTCCCTCATTTCATGCTCAAGGAGATCTTCGAGCAGCCCGAGGCTTTGCGCAACACTTTGCGTGGACGCATCGACATCCAGCGGGGTGAAGTGATCCTTGGTGGATTGCAGCAGATCGGTCGTGATTTTGCGCGCTGTCATCGTCTGGTCTTGACCGGACAAGGTACGGCATGGCATGCTGCGTTGGTGACGGAATACATGCTCGAGGAACTGGCGAGGATTCCGTGCGATGTGCAATACGCCAGTGAATTCAGGTACCGCAACCCGATCGTGGAGGAAGGGACCGTTCTGGTGGCGATCTCCCAGTCGGGTGAGACGGCCGATACGCTGGCAGCCCTTGAAGAAGCCAAGTTGCGGGGTGCGTTGACGCTTGGGATCGTGAATTCGGTCGGATCTTCCATCTCCCGGCTTACGGATGCCGGCGTCTACCTGCGGGTGGGGCCGGAAATCGGAGTCGCAAGTACGAAGGCCTTCATTGGGCAGGTGGCCGTGGGTGCCTTGATGGCGATCTATGCCGGGCGTCGTCGAAACTTGTCCATCGAGGCGAGTCGCAAGCTGTTGGCGGAGCTCGACTCGATTCCTGACATGATCGCCAAGGTGGTCAAGCAATCCTTGGAGATCAAGGCGATGGTGTCGCGGTATGTGGACCGTGAGAATTGGCTGTTCTTGGGGCGTGGATACAATTACCCTGTCGCCTTGGAAGGTGCGCTCAAGATCAAGGAAATCTCCTACATCCACGCCGAAGGGATGCCGGCCGCGGAGATGAAGCACGGCCCGATCGCGCTTATCCATGATGGGATGCCCTGTGTGTTCGTGGCTCCCAAGGGCAGTCAACACGACAAGGTCTTGGGCAACATGCAGGAAGTGCGGGCGCGTGGCGGGCGGGTGATCGTGGTGGCCTCGGAAGGGGATGAAGAAATCGTTCCGCATGCCGATGAGATCATTCGGGTACCGGCTTGCAGCGAGGTTTTCAGTCCCTTGGTCACCACAGTGGCATTGCAGCTGATGGCCTACCATGCTGCCGTGTTGCGGGGTCACGATGTGGACAAGCCCAGGAATCTCGCGAAGAGCGTCACCGTGGAGTGATGCCAAGGAGCGGGTTCCGTTCTGCTTGGCATCAACCACTTGCAGCTTCAACCTCTTCGGGTCTGATTCCTCGAAGCTTGCTTCGTTGACTCGAAATCGCTGGCCAAAGAAATACCTCGCAGCACTGCTGGGGGTGGTTTATTGGTGGGTGCAGTTGTTGGGAGGCATTTCTGATCTGGAATGAGTGAATTTTCAGATCACTCTTTCCAGAAATACAACTGAAATTTTCCATAATCTTCTGTTGACAAAACATAATTTTTGCTTAAGTTTGTCTTTAGGTTGATCGCCGTTTTGCGCGGGGAATTGGCGGCGACAGCCTTCGGCGGCGGACTTCGGTCCGCCGCCCTTTTTTTTATCCTTCCGTCTGAACGACGACATTGGAGGACGAGATGGCTTGGGGACTTGGTGCAGGGATTGGCGTGGCGGGTAATTTCGCCGGACACTTGGAGCAGGCGCGAGAGGCGGGAGATTTTCGCGATGTGCAATCCGAACAGGGGGCGCCCAAAGGAATCTTCCCATTTTGGATGCCCGGGCTTCCGGGATCGTTCCTTGGTACGGATCCATTGTCCGATCATGTGCTTCGCCTTCCGAACCTCACCGAAACGGCGCAGGTCGAACCGGAAGTTGCTTTGGTGTGCGAGCTGGACTGGCTTGGGGACGAGATCGATTCCCTAACGCCCCGCTTTGCTGCGGCTTTTGACGATTGCTCGTTGCGGCGCGAAGGGGCTCCCAAGATTTCTGTGAAGAAGAATTGGGGCCCGGGGAGCAAGGGGATGGCTTCCAAGTGGTTGGCCGTGGACAGCTTTGCACGAGGCGGGACTTTGGATCAGTTCCGATTGGCAAGCTTTGTCTTGCGCGATGGGGTGCTGCATGCCTATGGTGTGGACAGTCCGGTTGCCGGCTACAGTTATTTTCACCACAAATTGTTGGATTGGGTGGTTGGAAAGCTGGCAAGTCAGCGTGACCAAGGACCTTTGGAGAATGTCGGCGCAATGCTGCGGGCCATTGGCAAGCCCAAGACGATCGTGGTCACGATCGGGGCCACTCTCTACACTGAGTTCGGTGAGTCTGGTTGGCTCAAGCCAGGGGACCGCACCGCTGTGTGCCTGTACAGGCCGGAGCATGGCGCGGCGGAGGAATTGGTGCGCAAGGCATTCGCGGGCGAGGAGACTCAAGCATCGATCCTCGTGCGAGATGTGATTCTCTGAACCGGTGAGGTCAGGTTTCCGGAGCGGCCTTTCGCTCCAGAAACTTGGCCATGGTCAGCAGGGTTCGCAGGTCCCGGCGTTCAAAATTCCCTCGCAGCAGGGCGCGACGGGCCGAGAGATGGAATTGCTCCGGATCCCCTGCATAGGGGCGGAACCCGCCGCGTTCCATCAGCCGGTGGACTTGGCTGAGCAGGATCTCGAATTCGGCATGCGTGGGTGATGGCTCCCATTTTTCCTTTGTCGCGGCTGCAGGTGCGTCGAGCGAATGGTGCCAGCACGCTTGAGCCACGACCAGCACGGCTTGGGAGAGATTCAAGGACGGTTGCTCCACTGCCGTCGGCATTTTGAGCAGCAGGGTGCAACGAGCCAATTCCTGGTCGGTAAGTCCTGTCGATTCGGGGCCGAAGACCAAGGCGCAAGGGCCATGGGTCGCTTGGAGTGCCAAGTGGGGAAGCACCTCGGATGGTCCCAGAAGCGGGGGGAGCTTCCCCTTTCGCAGTCGATTGGCGGTTCCGATGGCCATGACGCAGGGTGCCAGAGCTTCGTCGATGGTGCTGCAGAGCCGGGCCGAGTCGAGCGTCTCTTCACAGCCGTGAGCAAGGGCGTGAGCCTCCTTGGTGCTCGTGATGCCCGGGGAGCCAACCACGCACAGGCGGTTGATCCCGAAGTTGCGCATGGCGCGGCAAGCGGCACCGACGTTTCCGGGGGTTTCCGGTCGCACCAAAACGACTTCGAGCCGTGAAAGCCAAGAGTTCATTTGAGCAAGGTAGTTGTACCGCGGGTCAAAGAATCAAGCGATTCCCCAATGCGAGGCCGGCTTGTGAAGAGGCCAATCCTTCCATTCCTGGGCAAATGCCTGAACCACCCGAAATTTGTCGGCGTCACAAGTGCGCAAGAGCGGAGCGGAAGGGGAAATCGCAAGGCTGCCTCGCAGGCACAGGACTTGAGGAAAGCCCGTGCGCGCGCCGCGCCGCAGGACGATGCCTTCTTCGCCATTGGCCAGCTTGACGCCCATTCCGGGCGGAATGATTCCCAGCATCCGGATGAAGACGGTGCCAAGTTCCGGATCGACGACGCTGGCCAGTTGCTGGACTCTTTGGGGCGTAAGGCCCTGCCCAACCCATTGGGGAGCATTGTGCCAAAGCAGGCTGAGGTACCGGTCCAAGGTATGCAGCCAGCGTGCCTTCCAATTGGACGCCGGGGGGGTGCTGTGTTCCAGCACGCAGGCAAGCCAAGCGGGGTCTCGAATTCCGGCGGTTTCCAAGACGGCTTTGGAGCTTGCGGGATGCAGCTCTTCGATGAATTGCTCCGTTTCCGCAAGTCGAAATCCCTTGTTTGACCATTCGTCCCAGACATGGGCCAAGGCGATGTCCCGGGTCAGCGCGGCAAGGACCAGTGTCGTCAACTCGGGTTGAGGAAGTTTGAGGTCGATGGCGACCAGCGTTGCCAAGACGGCGGTGGCCAATTCATGCCGGAGCAAGGCAGCTCCAAGGCGACAGGTGACGGTGGCGGCAAGCAATGCATCACCATCCTGCTCACCCGCGACGCGCAGCATGGCGGCGATGGCACGAAGATGCCCTTCTGCCTTCGGGTTTTCGGAAAGAAGCTTCTGGTAGGCTTGGGCAAGACGTTCGAGGCACAGCGGAATGGTGTCGAAGGGGTTGCGGGTTCCGCGCTTGTGCTCTTGACGTGCGAAGGTTGGCAATTTGAGGTTGACAGGAGGGACGAATGCGC
>JBDKGV010000238.1:0-5385 GCA_039798005.1 Fibrobacterota bacterium | reverse complement strand
GTTGTACAAATAGCGGTTGTAAGCATTTAATCCGCCGTGCCGGGATGCCGTCCAGAAGTACGCACTGATGTTTCGATTGAAAAAGACCCCGTATTCGCTGCGCCAGCCCCCAGGCAGGGCCCTGAAGCCCGTGCTGTCGTTCCCATGATCATTGTTGTTCCAGCCAGTGGACGACTTGAGCAAGAGACCTGAATGACCTCCAGGCAAGGTCGTATCGTGGAGCTTCGTCCATTCCGCATTGACCGGGACATGCCACCCCTCAGGACATGAGCCTTTGTGTCTGGTGGTGACCTGGCTTGAGCAGGAACGTCTGTTGCATGAATCCCCCAATCCCATCGCTGTCGCCCAGTTGTAGATGCGTCCGTACTTGAGTCCGTTGTTCGGGCTGTTCAAGAACCACCACGAACTGTCCATCTTGAAGTTCAGGTTCTCTGCCATCCACATCTGGCTCCCGATGACCACGGTCCGGTAGGTCTGCCCATCGCGTGCATCGAAGAGCGATCCGTAGCCGATGCGAGGGTTCCAAGGGATTCCGGCATCGTCCTTCCATGCGGTGTCGATCTTGAAGGCCACGGTGGTGTCGGAAGGCACAGGCAGGGCGAAGATGCGCTTGCCGTTCCAGGTCAGCTTGAGAGTGTCTCCAGTCGCGGCGGATCGTCCTCCGATGCTTTGGTGGCCCTCTACCGGCATCCGTGCAAAACCGTTGGCAGGACGGGCGCGCCCGGCGATGTCAAATCCCCCAAAGGACAGGCGAGGGCGGCCGTTCTCGATGGCCAGGTGCGAGGTGACAGGAATTGTCTTTCCCGATCGGGAAGCGATGCTGGTGGAACGCCCCAGCGTGAAGCTGCCGTTTGCCAAGGACACGACGGAATCCGCCCCGACCTTGACGACGGCCCCGCCGAGGGGTGTGCCGTCCAGCAGGGTGACGGTGCCGGTGACGCTTGCCGCTAGGGCAAGTGAAGGCAGAAGGAGAAGGGAAAGGAGAAACTTCATGGGGTTCCTTGGGGGGATTGCCACTCGATGGATGTCCGGGAAAGTTCTACTGCTGATCCTGCACGCAGCGAATGGAAATGGCATTGGTGCTTTTGCTGGAAGCAAGTGCCATCATGGAACTCATTCGATGCATATATGCGGACCAGAAGTTCGATGCATCGAACGGCGTCGCGCTCCACCAGGACCCGTAACTGGACATGTTCGCATATGAGGGTGAGGTCAGGCTCTTCGAACCGCCTGGGAGGCCTCTGAACCCGAATTCATCCGTTCCCATGGACGCGGCAGTGGCATTCCACCAGATCTTGGACTTGAGGCGTCTTCCTGCGTCGGCCCTCGTGGGATCGATGGCTGCCTGGAGGTTTCCCCATTCGGTCGTGTCCGGGAGATGCCAGCCGTTTGGGCAGGCGAATCCCGCTGCCGTGCGGTTGTAGAGCCTGCCGTAGTGGGCACAGGAATCCTTGCTGTCATCATAGCACAGAGAAGCCGGGGTATACTGTCCGTCGAAGTTGAGATTCTGCGCCATCCAGACTTGGCTTCCGATCTTGACCGTACGGTACACTTGTCCATCGCGTATGTCCGTCAAGTATCCGTAGGTGATCGCCGCGTTCCAAGTCGTGTCGAATGTCCGGGCAATTCCGGTCAAGGAATCGTTGCTCAGGGTGTCCCGGAGGAACGATTTGCCATTGAAGGAGTATACGAGAGTGTCGGGCGCTCCGGTTGCGCGAAGGGCAAGGGGCATCATGTCAGGGCTCCGGGGGGATCGGGCGGTAAGCCCATCGATCCTGCGACCGGAAATGTCCGATCCGGAAAAGCTGATCCGCAGATGATCGTCATTTCTTGTGACCAGGTTTCGCTTCAATGGTTCGAATTTCTTCGCTTCCTGAATGCCCACGGTTCCTGAAGTCAGGGACCAGTTTCCTTGTGCATCGGTCTGCGTCGCGATTCGTGTGGAGGCAAGCATGACCGTGACGCCGGCTTTTCCGGTCCCGCTGGGATTCGTCACTTTTCCGGAGAAGGAAGCTTGTCCGGCCATGGCCGAAATGCTCAAGGCAATGATTGGAAACAGGCGGTGAGATCGAAGCTTCATGGCGTTCCTTGAACGGAGGTGAACATCCACACGGTTTGGAGTGTCCGGAAAAGATGAGGCCACCGACGGGGTGGCAAACGGGGAGCCATACCAGAAAGTCCGGACAAAATGTCAAGACAAAATGAGCCGCAGGGCATGCGCGGCCCCGTTCCGGATAGGCATTTTGGAGAAGATGGACGATGCACTGGCAGGGGAGCTTTGGAGCGCGACGGGATACCGTGAATTCCTGCGCGACTGGTTTGATGCCAGGAAGCGCGACCAAAGCTCGTATTCGCTGGCCGTGATGGGCAAGCGCTTGGCGGTCGATCCGAGTCTTTTGAGCCGGATCCTGCAAGGGGAAAGGCACTTGGCCACCTCGCGGATCCAGCCGGTGTGCGACATGCTCGGGCTTGAAAACGATGCCGCCGAGTATTTCCGGTGTCTGGTCCTGCATGCCAAATCCAAGACGGCCCGCGAGGCGCAGGCCCAGTTTGAACGGATGCAGGCGCTGCGCCGGATCGCGCCCGTTCCGCTTTCCGATGCCCACGCCACCTACTGGGATTCCTGGATCCATGTCGCCTTGCGCTCGCTGCTTTCCTGCGGCGACTTCAAGGACGAATGGCAGCGGATGGGAGAACTCCTGCACCCGCGCCAGAAGGCTGCAGCGGTGCGCAAGGCGATGGGGACGCTTGCCCAGCTTGGGATGGTCGGAAAGGACGCTTCCGGCCACTGGCGGTTGACCGACCCCTTCGTGAAGGACGGGGCGGGGACTCCGGTGCGCGCCCTGCGCAACTTCCATCGGCAGGGGCTGCTGCTTGCCATCGAGGCCATCGAGGGGCTTTCTCCCTCCAAACGGCATGTCGCCTCGTCGACGGTGGCGATCGACGCGGGGGAATATGCGCAGCTTGTGAGGCAGGTCGATGACCTGCTGCTCAATGCCCTCACGCGGGCCTCCCGGGTCGAGCATCCCGATCGCGTGATCCAGCTTGCGGTGCAACTTGTTCCGGTGGCCGGAACGGGGCTTCGCGACGCTTCGGGAACTGTCTAGATTTTGCCGAACATGCGTGGTGCTCTTCTTCTCCTTGTCAGCCTGTTGTTCCTGTCCTGCTCGGACGGGGTGAACTCCGTCGCGGGTGGTTCGGGGACCGGTGCGGGGAACGCCTTGACCGTCACGGCGCGCGCGGCGGACGGGGCGACGGTCGCCGGGGCGATCGTGGAACTGTGGCCGGCCGGGCAGGTTCCGCCGGACCAGGGAAGCGCACCGGCGATGAGCGGAACGACCGCCCCGGACGGGACGATCTCCTTCGCGGTGGACACGGGCGCGTGGTCGATCCTGGTGCGCCGTGCGGACGCCGCGTTCCATCTCGTCTCCAGGGGCGGAGCCTCCGTGTCGGGCACCCTGCGGGCCATTTCGAGTTTGACAGGATTTGTCGCAGGCGCGGAGGGCGGACGGGTGGCCCTTCCGGGTCTGGGACGCAGCGTGCGGTGCGATTCGACCGGATTCTTCCGCCTGGACAGCCTGCCCTCCGGGACCCTCGACTGGATCGCCGTCGGGATCGGCGGGACGACGGTCGCGGGGAGCTCCACGCTCCTTCCCGGCCAGACCATGGTCGCAAGCGCCTCGGGGGGGGCGATCGCGGTGGATACCTTGTTGCGCGGGATTCCTGTCGGGACCGGATTCGCGCGCGGCCTTCCGGGCGACACGGGAGCCTTCGCCCTGGCGATGCAGGTGCGGCCTTCCGACACCGCCTCGACCTCCTGGTTCCTGGAATGGACCTCCGGGACGGGCAGGGGAGTTCGCCTGGGCTTGGCGGCACCGGATACCCTCATGCTGGAGCTGGACAGCACGACCTACATGGCGGCCGGATACCGGCTCGGCGAAGGGCCTTCGCGTGTGGGCTTGCGCTGGACGGGTTCGGGCTGGGAGGTCTGGATCGACGGGAAGCAGGCCATCAAGGCCGCCATGGCGACGGGCACGGATCGCCGAACCTGGACCGAACCTGTCCTGGGTGGTCGAGGGACGAAGGCGATCGATTGGCTGGTGCTGCGGAAGGGCCTTGTGCCGGACGCGTGGTTCGGGCCATCCTTGCCCTGAACGGGACCGGGGCGCGCCGCCGTCGGACCGGGTGGCCTCTGACAGAAATTGTCATGGCGGCGAGGGATGCTCCGCGCCAGGGACACCGCCCGAAAGGGCCAAGACCCCGCAGGCATGCCGTACAGACGCCCCGGCGGGGCGTCTCCGGAGCCATGCATGCGGAGGCTTGGCAGGTGGCCCGGCCCCGGGCATCGCCCGGGGAGGCGCCCAAGAGTCCCTTGAGCGGAGCTTTGAGGTTTACGGACGCAATTTGGCCCAGGCCTCGTCCAGGACCGTGCTCATCGCGGTGACGCGTGCGACCAGTTGCGCCTGAAAGGCCGCGACGGGGTGCTCAGCGGAAAGCACCAGACGGGTGGAGGCGATGTCCAGATACTGGAACTCGTTGGTCCAGTCGGCGGGGAGGTTTTCCTGCACGTGGTTGGTGATGCGGGTGCGGTGTTCGGCGAGTTTCATCCGCAGCCACGGGCGCCCGGCGAAGAGCTTCTCCATCTCCTTCTCGGGCTTGGCGGGATTGGTTGTGAAGTGCACCGCCAAGGCAAGCGTGCGGGTGGCGAGGTCGTACTGGAATTCCAAGGTGGTGGCCGAGACGAGGCGGCGCGTTTCGCTCGGGTCCAGGAGCCCGAACCAGCCGGCAGGGTTCGTCTCGTTGGTGAGCTTGCCGCCGTAGTAGCTGTTGCCTTGCGACGCGCCCCGCCAGAATTGCAGGGTGCGCCCCTCCAAGGACCCCTCGAAGGCGGCCGAGAAGACCTGACGGAAGGTGAGGAAGCTCTTGCCAAGGCCGGCCGGGTCGAGCGACAGGGCCTCCAAGGCCGATCCGTCGGGTGTCCAGTCCTGCTGGCGGAAGTGGTGGACCAGTTGGGCGAGATCGGTGGCCAGCAGGCGGCGCACGGGGTCTTCCGCCGTCTCCGAGAGGCTGGCAAGCCAAGGCAGGAGGATGTCCATGCCCAAGGCTTGGAAGCCGTGCTTCTCGCCCTCCTCGTAGGGACTGAGATAGAGGCCGTGCACCTGCTCGCGGGTCAGGTCCTCAAGCGCGAAGGCGCGAGCCAGGCCTTTGAGGATCTCGGGGCGGGCGTACCGTTCCGTCTGGCAGATGCCCTCGGTGGCCAGGAGCTTGTTCTCGATCGCAAGGAGGCTTGGTGCGGAGTCGGGCGATTCCACCAGCACCGCGATGTCGGGGACGCCGTTGCCGCCCAGACGGGATTTGACGGAAATCGTCTGGTCTTCCCGGTTC
>JBDKGV010000237.1:0-5390 GCA_039798005.1 Fibrobacterota bacterium | reverse complement strand
CACGCTTGCCAAGCCATGGTTCGACTGATCCAAGATCGGCATGCTGCTGCCCTGGATGTCGCCGCATTGTCCGTGCTTCATCTCTACGGCATTGCCAGAAAATTCGGCTCAGCCCCCAAGGAGCTGAAATACGATTTGCGCTCGCTGATCTCAGAGTGGCCTGAATTGAGTCTGGCGCATTTTTGGAATTCAGTCGATTTGATGCGCGTGGCAAAGCAGCCACTGGAGCCGCAGATTGATTGGCACCAAGCTCTTTTCCATTCGCTATTTCAAGCCGACCCGATCCTTTTCCCATGGATGCTTGAAGCCATTGTTTGCAAGAAGTCGCAAGACGATCGCACGCTGGCATTGTCTCTGGCATGCCATCTCTACTGTGAAGCGGAAAGGCCCACAGCTTGGTTGGAGCAGCTCAAAGAGGTCGCATCCAGTAGCCCTGAGTTGTCAGCGCTACTGGAGCAATGCACTGCACCGCCAATCGAAATTCAAACAGAGCCTGGTCAGCTTGAAAAAGTCGAGCAGTGGAAAATCGAGAGGGAAGCCCGGGAAGCTGAAACAAGTCGCAAACGATCAGAGTATTGCGATTCCATCAAAGCGAATCTCGAAGTGCTGCAACGGTCAGTTGCTGAAGATCCAGGTTGTCCCAATCCTGAAGTCATCAGTCTTCAGCAAATCTGCCTCCAATCGGAGTCCAACCATTCGCATTGGAGTACCGCCAATTGGCGGGCCTTGGAAATTGAATTTGGCGGCGATGTGGCTCGATTCTACCGTGATGCTGCGATCAATTTTTGGCGCCACCATGAGCCGCAGATCCGCTCCGAAGGTGCCGCACCGGACAGCGTCACATACGCCACCCTCGTTGGACTTTCGGGGCTTGCGATCGAATCCAAGGAAGAGTCTGGTTGGCTGGACACTCTGACACCAAAGGATGCGGCTCGTGCCTGTCGATACGCTTCCTTTGAAATGAATGGCTTTCCAGCGTGGTTTGCCGGTGTGTTCGATCGTTTTCCCGATGTGGTTGGACATTTCCTGCTGCAAGAGATTCACTATGAGCTTGATAAAGAAACCCAGGATGCCAAGCTCCACCATATCCTCGATCGCCTGACTTGGGCGGGGCAATGGTCATTGGATTGGCTGGCTCCTCGCATCCTTGAACTGCTTTCCACCATTGAGCCCAAGAGACAGGAAAGCTTGGACACGCTCTTGAAGATCTTGCAGGAGTCCTCGCTGCCAAGCGGGGCGATTGCGGAACTGTGCGACAGAAAATGTCAAATTTCTTCCGAGATCTCTGCGCATGCTGCAAGCTGGCATGCCGCCTGGATCGGCACGTCCCCAGAAAAAGGGATTGCCTCCTTGAAGCGATGTCTTGGGAACATGGAAGATCCCAACTCCCAAATCGAATTCATGATGCAGTGCATTTCGCGCATTGGCGGGAGTCGACGAAGAAGTCCTTTGATCGCGCGTGACTCATTCCATGAGGCGAAGCATCTCAAGGAGTTGCATCGATTGGCTCACCACCATATCCGGATCGAGGAGGACATTGACCGTTCCCGTGGAGGCGACTACTCTCTGAACCTCCGGGACTATGCGCAGGATGCCAGGGAAGCTTTCCTTGAGATCCTCACAAAGATGCCGGGGAAGGATGCATACTTGGCGCTTCAGGACATCGCCGCAGAAACTCACAATCCTCATATGCGTGCTTGGATCCTCAAGCGGGCCAAAGCCAAGGCGGAGCATGAGGGAGATCTCGATGTCTGGCAGCCAGAGCAGGTGCGAGATTTCCAGCTTAACCTTGAGCGAACACCGCGCTGCCACAAGGAGCTCGCAGAGCTCGCCAAGCTGCGTCTCCTCGATCTGAAGGACGAGTGGGAGAATGGGGACTTTAGCGTCGCCAGCACGTTGCTTCAGACAATAGAAACCGACATTCGCCTATTCATCTGCAGCACTCTTGATCAACAATCAAAGAGCCGATACAATGTCAATCCTGAAGTCGAACTTGCCGACGGCAAGCGACCAGACCTTCGCATGGATGGAATGGGTTTCAATGAGCCCGTGCCTATTGAGCTGAAGCTTGCAAATAAATGGACAGGGAACAAGCTTGTCGAACGACTTGAGAACCAGCTCGGAGGCGACTATTTGCGAGACCGTCGTTCTGCGAGAGGGATTTTCCTCTTGATCAATCAGAAGGCCGGAAAGAAATGGCGCATTGGCCGCAAACACCTTGGCTTTGAGGAACTGGTGCCCGCCTTGCAAGAACATTGGGAATCGATCAAGGGTCGTTTCCCGAACATCGATGCGATCGACGTCATCGGTATCGATCTGACGGCACGCAAGCGTTGACGCGCCAGGGATGCCGGCCGACAGGCCCGGGACCCCCGCCTCGGTAGGGGCGAGGCATGCCTCGCCCGAGAACAAGGTGGCGGTGGCCCGGCAGGCAGCCCGGTCCCGCCATAGGGCGGGAGGTGCCCCGATTGCAGCAGGAATTCGGTGTGTGTGACCTCAAAATCCGCCACACGATGATTGCATAAAATGCTATCATATATGCAATGAAGGCGGCGCATTACAAGACCTTGGTGGCGATCTGGGCCCGGCCGGTACAAGGCGGGATCCGGTGGTCGTCCATCGAAGCCCTCTTCCGTCACCTTGGTGCCGAGATCACCGAGCGGGAAGGGTCACGAATCGGAGTCTTTCTTTTCGGAGAGGTGCGCGTGTTCCATCGCCCGCATCCGTCTCCTGACACCGACAAGGGTGCGGTGGCAAGCATCCGAAAATGGTTGGAAGTGAACGGAGTGAAGCCATGAAGAACACGATGAATTTCGGCAAGTACAAGGCGACCATCTGCTACGATTCCGAGATCGGAACCTTCCGTGGCGAGTTCCAAGGACTCAATGGCGGGGCGGACTTCTACGGAAACAGCCCGGCCGAACTGGAAAAAGAGGGAGCCATCTCTCTCAAGGTCTTCTTGGAGATGTGCGCAGAGAAAGGCATTGAACCGGAGCGTCACTATTCCGGACGCATGATGCTGCGGGTTTCTCCCGAGGTGCATTCCGTGGCCGCCCATGCTGCCGCCGCGGAAGGCAAGAGCCTCAACCAGTGGGCCGCGGAGAAATTCCTGGAAGCCGCCCACACCTGATTTCCAATCCGCAATGTCGCCGGACGGGCGATGACGAAGGGCGTCGAATGAACGCGTGGAACTCGATGATTCTCGTGATCCCCTTCCTGCTGGGGTCCTGCGCTGCGGTGGAGCCTCCGGCGCCATCGGTCACGGCCAGGTCCCTGCGTGCCCCTGCCACCTCGCACGGCAAGTATTTCGGGACGGCGGTGGTCCACGGGGCGCTGTTCAACACCTCCCAGCCCGAACTGTCGCGCCGCTATGAAGAGGTGCTGGCCAGTCAGTTCAATCTGATCGTGCCGGAATCGGAAATGAAGATGGCAAGCCTCTGGGTGGCCGAGCAGCGGATCGACTTCACCAAGGCTGACCAGATCGCCGACTGGGCCGTGGCCCATGGCATGAAGATGCGTGGCCACACCCTGCTGTGGCACCGCTCGCTTCCGCCGTGGCTGGTGGAAGGATTCACCGCCGGGGAGTACGCCAAGGACGATGTCGCGCGCTTGGTGGAATGGTACGTCGCGGAGGTCATGTCGCATTACAAGACCAACTATCCGGGGCTTGTCATCGCTTGGGATGTGGTCAACGAAGCGATCGGGCCCAACGACCCGACCGTAAGCGATTCCTTTGGTCTGCGGCCCCAAGGAGCGGATTTCCTGAAATCAGGTGAGGATTTCTGGCGATGGACGCTCGGCGATGACTATCCGGAAAAGGCCTTCCGGTGGGCGCGGGCGGCCGACCCGCAAGCCAAGCTTTTCTACAACGATTACCACGCCGAGTACCCCAACCCAAAGGGTGATGCGATTTATCGCTTCGTGACGGGGATGCAGGCGCGGGGCGTGCCCATTGACGGCATCGGGTTGCAGTGCCATTTCGACCTCGCTTGGCTGGACCGGTCCTTTCCCGGAATCACCTTCTCGAACACGGCGATCGCCGCAAGCGTGGACCGGTGGATTGGAGCGGGGCTCGAGGTGCAGGTCACCGAGGCCGACATCGCCATGAAGCCCGGAGAGGAGGCGCGGCAGGCCAAGCTGTACGCCGATCTCTTGACCGCGACCTTGCTGAAAACGGGGGTCTCGGCGTTCGTCACATGGGGCTTCACCGACCTCGTCAGTTGGAAGGAAAGCGCGACGCCGCTCTACTACGACAGGAAGATCGAACCCAAACCGGCCCGCGACTCGATGCTCAAAGTGCTGGATCGCTGGCAGTGATGAGGGGGGCATCGGGCGCTTCCGTGCGCGCTCCGGCGGCCAAGGTCCGGCGGCGACTCCACGGGCAACGTTGCCTGGACTTCAAAGTTTCCAGAAATCGCGGCTGGACGGGTTATCTTCCATGACAATGCCCATGACTTGCCGACATTCCGGTGCATCGCAGGGAACTTCCGGAATCCGGAGGTCGTCCCTCGTCTCTCGTTCCTTCCTTTTCGCCTGCATGGAGAGTTCGTCGTGACTTCGCCACGCCCTCGTCGCCGTCGCTATCGCCCTTCGGGCCTGTCGAAGAATCCGATTCTCAGGGCTTGGGATCGCATCCTCTACCGCCTGCGCGATGCCCGTTCCATCGGTTATGCCGTCACGGGCCTTGTGCTGCTTGGCATGCTTGCCTATTCGTGGCGCCTGTGGAACGTGACCCAGTCGGGGCAGCAGATGGTTTGGGTGGAGTTCGCCCACGACGGCGAGGCCATCTCGGCGCTTCAGGACGACGATCCGGTGGTGATGAGCGGCGTACTGGTCGGACGGGTCCATCACATCGAACCCTTGAACGACGGCGCGCGCGTCCTGTTGGAATTCTTCAGCTATCAGAAGATCCGGCGCGACGCCCATGCCATCAACTTCCCGCAAGGGCTGATGGGCCAGCGGGTGATCGTGGTGGATCGAGGCTCGGTGGATTCCGCTCTGGTCACGGACGGAGCCACCATTCCCGGCATATTCCAGCCCGGCATCGCCGAGACGATGAGCCAGATCGAAGTGCTGGTGGGCAGGATCAACGCCATCCACGATGCGGCCGACGGTTGGATCGACGGCGATTCCCTCCACGACCCGGCAAGCCGCCGGATCATGAAGACCTTCGACGACTTGAACGCCCTGATCGGGATGATGAACACCGTCGCCGACCTCTCGGGGAATGCCGGACAGGCATTGGCGAATGTCGATCAAGGGCTGCGCGTCGTGCACGGCGGATTGCAGACCTCCGACAAGGACCTGGATCAGATCTACGGCAAGGTGGACCGGATGCTGGACACCGCGGGCGTGTTCCTGCACGCCTTGCCCCCGGTGGTGGACGACGT
>JBDKGV010000236.1:0-5391 GCA_039798005.1 Fibrobacterota bacterium | reverse complement strand
GAGCGGAGTCTCGGGGGACAAGACCCCGCAGCCGGAGCCGGATCCCGATCGTTTCAGCCTTCGAGAGCCTCAAGGCGAGCGGAATGCGGAGACGGGATCTGGAGGAGGCGAGGAGGCTTGGCGAGGTCGCCGGGCACCGGGGGCCGAACAGGGCGGGAGAGGGGGCCAGCAAAATGAACCTTTGCACAATCGCTTGGGGGAGTGTAGATTTCCACCGCACTATATGAAGACAAGGTGCCTGGAAGCAATGCGCGATAGTGTCGCAGTCCGCGAACCAGGCTCCCGTGCGATCAAGGAGGCCCGCTGATGCCCGCTCCCGTCATTCTCGAAACCCTCACGTTTGACGACGTGTTGTTGGTTCCGCAGTACAGCGAAGTTCTGCCCCATCAGGTGTCGGTTGCGACCGAACTCTGCCCGGGCTTCATGCTGAACGTCCCGATCTTGAGTGCCCCGATGGACACCGTGACCACCTCGGAACTGGCCATTGCGCTGGCTTGCCAAGGTGGCTTGGGGATCATCCACAAGAACTTCACCCCGGCCGAACAGGCTGCGGAAGTGCTGCGCGTCAAGCGCTGGCAGTCGGGCGTGGTGGACCATCCGCTGACCCTCTCGCCTGAGGATCCGGTCGAGAAGGCCTTCCACATCATGGCCGAGAAGAAGGTGTCCGGCTTTCCCGTGTGCGATGAAAACGGGGTGCTGGTGGGCATGCTCACCAATCGCGACCTGCGCATGTCGCGCAAGACCGGCGCCAAGGTCAAGGACATCATGACCTCCGAGGGCTTGATCACCGCCGCCCCGGGTGTGGCTCTGACCAAAGCTCGTGAAATCCTGCAGACCCACCGCATCGAGAAGCTGCCGCTGGTGGACAAGAAGGGGGTCCTCAAGGGCCTCGTGACCTTCAATGACATCACCAAGCGCGCCGACTTCCCCAATTCGCTGTTGGACGGCAAGGGCCGTTTGCGCGTGGGTGGCGCCTTGGGCGCCGGAGCCGACAGCTTGGACCGCGCAGCGCTCCTGGTGGAAGCGGGTGTGGACATCCTCACCGTCGACACCGCACACGGCCACAGCAAGGGCGTGATGGACCAGGTCAAGGCCGTGAAGAAGCGCTGGCCGCACATCCCGGTGATCGCCGGCAACATCGTGACCCCCGAGGCCGTGATCGCCCTGGCCAAGGCCGGTGCGGACGTGGTGAAGGTGGGCATCGGCCCCGGCTCCATCTGCACCACCCGCGTGGTGGCGGGTGTCGGCTCGGCCCAGTTCTCGGCCGTGCTGGAATGCGCCGCCGCCGCCAAGAAGGTCGGCGTGGGCCTGATCGCCGACGGTGGCATCAAGTACTCGGGCGACATCTCCAAGGCCTTGGCCGCCGGAGCCACTGCCGTGATGATGGGATCGCTCTTTGCCGGCACCGACGAGAGCCCGGGCGAGATCATCCTGTTCGAGGGGCGCTCGTACAAGTCGTACCGCGGCATGGGATCCCAAGGCGCCATGCAGGCCGGATCGAAGGACCGCTACTTCCAGTCGGAAGTGTCGGACACCCGGAAGTTCGTCCCGGAGGGCATCGAAGGTCAGGTGCCGTACCGCGGCCCGCTCAAGGATACCGTGTACCAGCTGGTGGGCGGCCTGCGCAGTTCCATGGGATACATGGGCGCCGCGACCATCGCCGACCTCCAGAAGAAGGCCAAGTTCGTGCGCATCACCTCGTCGGGACTGCGCGAGAGCCATCCCCACGATGTGACCATCACCAAGGAAGCCCCGAACTACCACCCCTGAGGCCGATCCCGGGGCGCATACTCGCGTCTCTCCCCGCTCGCTGTACGAGCAGTACAGCTTCGGGGTCGATCCGCATCGTCTGCATCCTCGGATCTCGGCCTCATTCTCTGTATGCAGGAATTCTGGTCAAGGATCACGGGCCTCCCGGCCGGGAGGTTCGCTTATTTGTGCCCGTCTTGAACATGGAAATCTAGGTTTGGAACATGGTTGAGACGAATGCCCAGACGCTGGGTGGGCGGGTGGTCCTGCAAGCGGCGATGCTCTCGAACTGTCCTCTGCACCGGGTCGGCGACAAGCTGTGGGTGGAGCCGCCTCAATTGCTGTCCTCCGGCGGCCCCGTGTGCGTGGTTCCGTTGCAGAAGGCCTGCTCACCGCGCTTGGGGAACGATGAGGCGCCGATCCTGTGCCACTGGCAAGGGTGTGAAGGGCGCTGGGTCGTCACGCCGGCCAAGGACGATGAGACCTACGACCTCGAAGGTTTGCGGGACGACGAGTCGCGCCCGTTCCTGCTGCAGATGCCCCAAGCCGTCGCGGCGGCGCTGATCCAGGCGGGTGAAGAGCGAACCTATGCGGATGGGGTGCGGATCCTTGAATCCGGTGTCCAGAACGACGAACTGTACCTGATGCGCGATGGCGAGGTCGAGGTGCTCGAAGAGCATGAGAATTCCTCAGTCCGCGTCGCCACCATCCGTCGCGGGGATTGCTTTGGCGAGATGTCGCTTCTCGCCCCGCACCCCAGCTCGAACACGATCCGGGCGATCTCGGAAGTCAAGCTGATCGTCATTCCCAAGCGGCGGTTCTACGACCTGCTCGGGCGCTATTCGATCCTGGGCGTCCTTTTGAATCGGCTCTTGGCTCGCCGCCTGCGTGCATCCAACCGTCAGTTGGAGCGCATCCTGCGGCCAGGGCTTTGGGGCAAGCTTGAATTGTTCCCCTTCACTTCGGTGGTGGAATCGATCCATCAGGGGCGAATGACCGGAGTCTTGACCATCACGCGACCCAGAGGACGGGCGGTGTTCGGCTTCGATCATGGGCACTTGCGCCATGCGGCCACGGGGACGCTGGTGGGGGAGGAGGTGCTGATCGACGTGCTGGGATGGATGGACGGGGTCTTCCGCTTCCAAGACGAGCCCTTGCGATTGGGACAAAACATGGTCGGCGACACGATGGCCTTGCTTTTCGATGCGGTGCGGATGCAAGATGAGATCAGTCACGATGCCATGTTGCGCGAGTGCGCTGAGACTTCCTACGAAGTCACGGATTCCATCGGGACTCAAGTGGACGAAGGCAGTCTCTCCGATTCGGTGCAGACTTTGGTGGATGATTCGATCGACGAGATCGAGGAGGACGCATGACTTTGCGAGGATGGCTTTTGGCCGCATTGGTTTCGGGTGGCGTGGTCCAAGCTTCCATGCCGATCGTTTGGGGGACCTACGGGGATCGGATCGAAAAGGGATATCTCCATTCCTGGGGCGAGGAGTGGATGGACTATTCCGCCGATTCGCTGGCGATCCAGGTCAAGACCGAGCCGATCCGTTACCGGCGCTTGGCTTGGCTCGTGCTTCAGGACGACACCCTGCGCGCGCCGATCAACTGGACGCGACTGGACTCCATGGCCCAGGCCAAGGGAATCCCGCTGCCACCGCGCGCGGCGGCGCGGGCCAAGCCTGCGGTGGAAAAAGCGCCCGCCGATCCGGACATCCTGCCCAAGGGGATCGCCGCGGCCTTGGGGGGGGGGATCCTGATCGGGGTGGGCGGCCAGTACGCGTACCACTGCGAGGAGAGCCTGTGCGGTGAATCGTTGGGCAAGCAGATCATCTCGGGGACCTCGGTGGTGACCGGGACGGTCCTGCTGGGTGTCGGGGTCTGGTGGATTGTGGACGCGATCCGCAGCGCCAAGTGAACGGTTTGGTTCCGGACGAACCGATGGAACGGGCAGCCTTCGAGTTGCCTGTGATTTTTCAGGACGAATGCATGGCGGTGGTGCACAAGCCCTCCGGGATGCTGGTGCATCGGGGCATGGGTGCCGACCGGGACGAGCTCTTTCTGTTGCAGGCCGTCCGCGACCAGTTGGGCAAGTTCGTGCATCCGATCCATCGGCTGGACCGGCCGACCTCAGGCCTGGTCGCTTTTGCCTTCGACCCTGTCACGACCCGGGAATTGCAGAAGATCTGGCAGGACGGGCGTTTGACCAAGACCTACCACGCGATTGTCCGGGGTTGGATGCCCGAGTCCTCGGGCTTTCGCGACGAGGCGCTGGACGACCCCGATTCGGGGGTGCTTCAAGAGGCGCAGACGCATTGGCGGGAGCTGGACCGGCTTGAGGTGCCATGGACGCACGGGAGCCACCCGACGCGTCGGCTTGGCCTGGTGGAGCTTGAACCGGTGACGGGGCGCTTTCATCAGTTGCGCCGTCATCTCACGCGCATGGCGCATCCGATCGTGGGCGACACGGTGCACGGATGCCGCCACATCAACCACGAGGTGGAGGCGCAACTGGGATGGTGGCGCCTTCTGCTGTTTGCCCGGTCCTTGCGGTTTCCGCACCCCCACACGGCCGAGATGCTTTGCCTGGAGGACGCGCCCGAACGCGGCGTCGGGCCGTGGTGGGAGCGTCTCAAGGGGATTTCCGTCGGGGTTTGACGGAAAGTGTCAAGGACGCCCGGCGCGTGCGATGCGGGCTATTCCACCCGGTCGCCGGGTCCGTTGTCGAAGGTGATGGCGGGATCCTTCCTGCTGATCTTGACCAGAAGCGTGTCGATGGCCAAACGCAGGGGATGGCCCGCCGGCAGGCGCTTTTGCGAGACCTTGAGACCCTTGGTCTCCTCGGCGCGGGAACGGCACGCCTGATGATGCCGGGAGAAGGTCGTGTCGAGGTCCCGAAGGCGCGGGCGGACGAACCAGCCGTACCGGTCCGAGTGGGCCTTCAGGTAGCCTTCGAAGGCGAGGTACCCGTCCACCACGGCGGAGTCGCCGATGCGGTCGCACCAGCACGCGTCGCAGTCCTGCTGGTTCCAGACCCAGGCGTTCGTGCGGTAGAACCACTTTGACATCAGGTGGAGGAACAGGGTGTCCTCGGGGGTGCCGCGCAGGCGGGCCAGCTCCTGGAACTTCTCGACGCTGGGTTCGGAGAATTCCTGCTCCTCCCGGGTGATGTCCTCCAGCGTGAGCAGGGACTGGAGCTGTTGGTAGACCGTTTCGCTGTACTGGTTCAGATGGCATTCGATCTCGCCTCGGGCCGAGTCGGCGACCTTCCAGAGGCTCTCGAAGGGCTCCTTGCTCCTGCCGTCTTTGATGTCCTTGGCAAGCTTGGCGTAGCGCAGGGCGATCGCAGGGACGGTGTCCTTCTCGAGCTCGCCGCAGACGGGACGGAGGGAGGCGGATTCCGTCGTGTCGGTGCCGGGTTTCAATGCGGTGTCGCTGTGCGCACTGGATACGGCGGTGTCCTTGGCCGGTGCGGTATCGACGGGTTCCGGATCGGGCTTGCAGGCCATCAGGGCCGCGAACAGGAACAGGGCGGGGATGCGTTTCATGGCAGGCTCCAGGCGGTGAGACTCACGGATGGGTTGTGCCGAAAGGATAAGCACTTCGCGGTTGATTGCTCGTGGCAAATGCCCATTG
>JBDKGV010000235.1:0-5412 GCA_039798005.1 Fibrobacterota bacterium | reverse complement strand
TCGCATCCAGTTGTTCCGGCGCCATGAGTCCCTGCTCCAGCACGAGGTCGCGCACGCGGCGGCCGGTGCGGTGCGCTTCTTGGGCGATGGCGGTGGCCTTGGCGTATCCCAGGTGCGGATTGAGCGCGGTCGCAATCCCGACCGAATTCTCCACATTGATCCTCAGTTGCTCCTCGTTTGCTGTGATGCCATCGACGCAGCGCTCCCGCAGGGTCCGGCAACCGGAGGCCAGGTAGGTCAGGTTCTGGAACAGGCAGCGTGCGATCACCGGCTCGAAGGCGTTGAGCTGCAATTGCCCCCCTTCGGCGGCGAAGGTCACCGTCACGTCGTTTCCGATCACCACGAAGGCGATCTGGTTCACGACCTCCGGGATCACCGGATTGACCTTGCCCGGCATGATGCTCGAGCCGGCCTGCACCGGCGGCAGGTTGATCTCCCCAAGACCCGTGCGCGGACCGCTCGACAGCAGGCGCAGGTCGTTGCAGGTCTTGGAAAGCTTCACGGCGGTGCGCTTGAGCACGCCCGAAAGCTGCACGAAGGCTCCCGCATCCTGGGTGGCCTCGATGAGGTCGGGCGAGGTGATGAGCTCGACCCCGATGATGTCCGACAGAAAACGGCGCACGGTCTCGGCGTACTCCGGATCGGCGTTGATGCCGGTGCCGATCGCGGTGGCGCCCAGGTTGATCTCGTGGGCAAGGGTGCCCGCCTCCTCCAGACGGGAGCGGTCCTCTCCCAGCATGGTGGCCCAGGCGTGGAACTCCTGGCCCAAAGTCATCGGGACCGCGTCTTGCAATTGGGTGCGCCCCATCTTCACAAGGCCCTTGAACTCCACGGCCTTTCGCGCGAAGGAGCCTTGGAGCTCTCCCATCTCCTTCACGAGGCGCACGATCAGGAAGTGGAGGGCGACCTTGAGCGCGGTGGGGTAGGCGTCGTTGGTGCTTTGGCTCAGGTTCACATGGTCCATCGGGTGCAGGTGCGCGTAGTCGCCCTTGGCGTGTCCCAGGATTTCCAGGGCGCGGTTGGCGATCACCTCGTTTGCGTTCATGTTGGTGCTGGTGCCCGCGCCGCCTTGGATGATGTCCACCACGAACTGCTCGTGCCACTTGCCTTCCCGGATCTCCTGGCAGGCCCGCACGATGGCACCGGTGCGGGTGTCGTCCAGGATTCCCAGTTCCTGATTGGCCAAGGCCGCCGCCTGCTTCACGCACGCCAAGGCGTTGATCAGTTCCGGGTAGAGGCTGATGGGAACGCCCGAGATGGGGAAGTTCTCCAACGCCCTCAGCGTATGCACGCCCCAGTAGCTTTCGGCGGGAATGTCCCGGTCTCCAAGCAGGTCGTGTTCACGGCGGGTGGGGTGCTGGGAGCTGATGTTGGAGATCATGCACGACACGATACCCGAAAGTCGGTGCAAAGTCAAACGAGGGGAATGGGAATGGGCCCTCCCGGGCTTGAACCGGGGACCAAGCGATTATGAGTCGCGTGCTCTAACCAACTGAGCTAAGGGCCCTTCACAAAGGCTTGTGAGGCGGGAAAGGTAGCACTTCGGGAGCGTAGCGGACGGCATGCGATTCGTACCACTTCACGAGGGCGGGCGCGCCTTTGTCTTTTCGACAAAAATCGAGGAAAAATCCTGCAGAGGGCGTGGCTCGTGAGTATCCTGAAGGGGTCCAATCCATTGCCTATCGAGGAGAATCCATGCGTCGCATTTTTACGCTTGTGGCCGCTTTGAGCGCCATGAGCTTTTCGGCAGCCTTGAACTATCTGCCCAATCCCGGCTTCGAATCGGGAACCGTCCGTTGGACGCTGTACGTGAACAGCAGCAACACCACCACGACTGGGACTCCCGAGGCCTTGATCGACGTGGCTCCTGAAGCCGCCCACGAAGGCACGCAAGGCGCGGCGATCACGGTCTCCGGGGTCAATGGCAACAACTGGGATGTCCAGCTCCAGCCGCCGCAGTCGTGGAAGGCCGAGAAGGGCAAGGTTTACCACATGACCTTCTGGGGCAAGGCCGATGCCTCCCGCAAGCTTGCCGTGTCCGCAGGCTTGGGCAAAGCCGGCAACTACAAGTACCTCACCGGCTGGGACTTCGGACTTTCCACCACTTGGAAGCAATACGAGGTCTGGTACACCTCTCCGGCCACCGGCGTCGATTCGCTGCGGCTCAACCTGTATGTCGGTGCCGAGAAGGGCACGTACCACTTCGACGACTTCGTGCTGGACACCGTGCCTTCCACCTTGCCAACCACGATGACACAACCCGCGAAGGGGGCTTGGAGCACGGGCCAGTACCGCAACCTCTTCAAGGAACTGGGGTATGCCGATGAGGCGATCGACGCGAAAGTGAATGCCGCCTTCTCGCAGCTGTTCCTGACCGGTGACAGCGCCACCGAACGGCTCTTCCGCTTGGCTCCCACCGACACCGGGATGGGCTTCATCGACGCGACCGACTACGTGCTCACCGAAGGCCAGAGCTATGGCATGATGGTGGCCGTGCAACTCAATCGCAAGGATCTCTTCGACAAGATGTGGAAGTTCGCCAAGACCCACATGCAGCAGAAATCGGGCGATCTCCAAGGCTACTTCGCCTGGAAGGTCTCGACCACGCCTCCCTATACGCCCAAGGACTACAACCCGGCCCCGGATGGCGAGGAGTATTTCGTCACCTCCCTGTTCTTCGCCGCCAAGCGGTGGGGCAACGGCACGGGCATCTACAACTACCAGGAGCAAGCAGACAGTCTCCTTGGGTACATCACCAAGACGGGTTCGGCCTCCATGCTTCCGCTGATCCACCCGACGCGCAAGCAGATCCTGTTCAGCCCGGCCCAGGTCAGCGATCCGTACTCCGATCCGTCCTATCATCTGCCGGGATTCTACCGCGTGTGGGACGCCTTCGCCAAGGACCGCAAGAACGGCTTCTACGCGGAGATGGCCGATACCTCCTGGGCGCTTCTGAAGCGCGCCTCGCATGCCACGACCGGCCTCTTCCCCGACTACTGCACTTTCGATGGCGCTCCCAAGTCCACCGACTTCAACGCCAATTCGCACAAGTTCTCCTCCGATGCGCACCGCGTGGGTTCCAACATCGGCTTCAGCTGGGCTTGGTTCATGGATGACGCCGGCGCGATGAGCCTGGTCAAGAAGGAACTGGCCTTCTTCGCAGGCCAAGGCGCCTACAAGGCCCAGTACAGCTTGGAGGGCGTCGCGGACGTGACCTACGGTGCAACCAGCCTCTTGGCCTCCAACGCCGCTGCCGTACTGGCCTCCGACCGCGCCAGCGACTGGAGCTTCGTAAGCGACCTCTGGAAGACCCCGACCTCCACGGGCACCTACCGCTACTACAACGGCATGGTGCAGATGCTCAACCTCCTGCACGTCTCGGGCAAGTTCAAGATCTGGGGCAGCCCGGGTCTCGAGGGCGGAACCGGCATCCAGGCCATCGCCAAGGGTGCGGACTTCCGCACGACCTTGAAGGACCGCACCGTCCGCGTGGAAGGGCAGGGGATGGCTCGATTGCTCGACGTGCGCGGACAGGTGATCGATCGCCGTGAGCTGGTGGCCGGATCGGCGACCCTCCAAGTTCCCGGTGCAGGCGTTTGGATCGTGGACATGGGCAAGGCCGGCAGCCGCACCATCCTGGTGCCCTGAAGCGACTGAACGAAACAACTTTGCTTGATTCTTCAAGTCATTGAGTGAATCCCTCATCGGGCTGATGTCTCGATGCTTGCATCAAAGCCCCGAAATCGCCGACCAAGGATCAACCTCGCAGCTTGCTGCGGGGTTTTTCATTTCAGGTGTGGAGGGAAAACCGGTTTGCATGCCAAGAGCTACCTTTTCCTCCAAGAACTGCGCGTTTTGGAGGCTGGCATGAGGTCGATTCGGTGGACGTTGAGTTTGTGTGCACTGATGGCTTTGGCCTGTGCTGCCATGGCCGCCGATTCCAAGGCCATTGAAGTGTCCAAGGTTCCACTGGTGGCGATCATGCAGCTTACTGGAAATGGGGTGGACGAGGCGACCTCGGCCTCGGTGACGGAAGCACTTTCCGATGAGCTGATGAAAACAGGCCGAGTGCGGGTGATGGAACGCTCGCAGATGGAGAAGATCCTCAAGGAGCAAGGATTCCAGCAGAGCGGTGCCTGCGACGGTAGCGGATGCGCCGTGGAAGTGGGAAAGCTGCTGTCCATCAATCGCATGGTGGTGGGGACGTTGGGCAAGCTTGGCTCCGCTTGGACTTTTTCTGTGCGCGGTGTCGATGTGCAGACCGGCGAGATTTTGGGGTCGGCACGGCGGCAACAGAAGGGCGAGATCGAGGATGTGGTGCCTGTGGTGATGCCGGGCCTTGCCGATGAACTGGTGGCGGGCATCCTTGGGCAGAAGGTCGCCCCACGCAAGTTGACGGTGCCGACGGCTGCTCCCGTCGAAGCTCGAGTGGTTGAGACACCGAATCAGCTTCGCGACCCTAGGGATGGCAAGACCTACGCAAAGGTGAAGATCGGTTCGCAAGTTTGGATGGCGCAGAACCTGAACTACCCCACAGGGAATTCCTGGTGCTACGACAACAAGGACGAAAATTGTCAGAAGTACGGGCGATTGTATGATTGGGAAGCGGCGAAGAAAGCGTGCCCCAGCGGGTGGCACCTGCCGAGTGATGAGGAATGGACGGCATTGGAGATGCCATTGGATGATGACCTCATCGGGAATAACGTGGGTGGGAAGCTCAAAGCAGTCTCTTGGAACGGAACCGATGCGGTCGGCTTCCATGCTCTTCCCGGTGGTGGCCGCCGCACTGATGGCAACTTCAATAACGCAGGCAGTCTCGCCTACTTCTGGAGCTCTTCTGAGTTTGGTGCGCAGCGCGCTTGGTGCCGCAACCTCATTGCAGGCGACGAGTCTCTTGGTCGCAACAACAACGTCAATACGATCGGTTTTAGCATCCGCTGCCTCAAGGATTGATGCCAAGCCTCTTGTGATGGCTGGCTCCCTCTCGAGTCAGGGTGGTGGGGTGAGGGATAGGTGGTTCTCAGGGGGGGCTTGGGCCTTCTTGCTTGCATCGAAGGGAAATGGCATGGGAACGAATCACTGGATGCTTGGTCTAGGTGGCCTTGAGGCTCTAGCCGGTGCAACAACGAGTTGCGTGGCGAGGGACTCATGAGCAACGTACTCCTCTATACCACAGAAGACGGGCGCAGCCAAATCAAGTTGCGAGCCAAGGATCAGACGGTTTGGCTCTCCCAGCGGGAGATGTCCGAACTGTTCGATGTGAGCCCCGACAATGTCGGGCTGCACTTGAAGAACATCTATGAGGATGGCGAGTTGAGTCGGGAGGCAACTGCCGAGGAATCCTCGGTAGTTCAAACCGAGGGTGCCCGCCAGGTGCAGCGCAAGGTCATGCTCTACAGCCTGGATGCGATC
>JBDKGV010000234.1:0-5515 GCA_039798005.1 Fibrobacterota bacterium | reverse complement strand
GGCCCGAATCGACGATGTTCATCGCGGTTGCGGTGGTGGTCAGGCGGACGACTCCTCGCCAGCCGGCGGGCACATCGGCGAAGGTGACGACGGGTGTTCCGAACACGGTCAGGAAGCGATCCAGTCCGGACAGCTCCAGCGTGCCGTAGGTGGCGGGCGGCAAGGCCACAAGCAGGGTGCCGGGCGAGGCGAGAGTGTCGCTCCGTGCATCGCTTGGCGTTGTCATGGCGACGCCGGCATGCCAGTGCGAGAGGCCTGTCCTTGGCTCCATGGCGGTCACACCCAAGCGTCCCTCGGGCAAGTCCATGCAGCGATACTGCCCCGAGGAATCGGTGCGCACGATCCAGCCTTCTCCGAGCGGTTCCCATGCAGGGAGAGTGTCGGGGCGGCATTCGATCAGGGCATGTCGTGCGGGGGCGCCGTCCGGATGGCGGATGGTGCCGGTGGCTTGGGCGTTGCCGGTGCTTGCGCTGTTGCCGGCAAGCGTGGTGCTTTCCGCGCCGCAGGCGTTGAGCAGGAGGGCAAGGGCGACGATGGGTGCTGTGGCGATCACGGACTTCATGGCTTCACCTCGGAGAGTTCCTGACGCGAGAGCGGGAAGATGGCGGTGGTGACTTGGTAGACGCGGTCGGCTTCCTCATCGACTTCGGCCAGGCGCGAGATTTCCTCGTGCACTTGGGCCATCCGTTCGCACAGGAGCCGGTAGGTGCGTTCCGAGATGCCCAAGGTCAGTCCGGTCACGCTGCGTTGAGTGACAGGGGTCTCTTCCAAGGATCGACCTGCCAGTTCGAGGCAGTCGCGGTGGAAATTGCGCAAGGCCGGTCCGGTCACTTCCGGCGTCGTGCTGACGCTCTTGCCGGTCGCGCGCCAGAGGCCGTCGGAGCCCTGCTCGACAAGGCCTCCCTTTTCCAGGAGCTGGACGGATTTGCGCACCACGGCCTCGGTCCTTGCCGGGTCCAGGCGCTTCCCCAAGGCGTCCCAGTTGCCGGGATCGGGGTTCATCTCAAGGATCGAGCGGATCGCCAGATGATGCCATTCGGAAAGGATCTCGCGATGGATGCCCGTGAGCAGGCGGGGGCCGCTGGCGCGGCGTCCTCTGGCCAAGGCCTCCTGCATCCGGGCCCAGGCGATCTCGCGTTCCTGGTCCTTGCGGGCCTGGTTGTATTCCACCAGGGCAAGGAAGTAGATCTTCTCGCGACGGGGCAGGTCCAAGGCATCCGCCAGCCGTTCGGCGCCATCCGAGCTCAGGCGTCGCTCGCCGCGCATCACCCGCATCAGGAAGTCGCGGGCCTTGAAGCCGGAACGCTGGGCGAGCACCCCGTAGGAGTACCAGGAATGGATGGCCTTGCGCGCTTGGAACGTGTCCGTAAGCCAACTGCGGTAGTCGGTGTACTCCCAGACATCGGGGAGTTGCGGCGCTTTCCTTGGCAAGCCTTCTGTTTCCATCATCGTCTCCAAGGATCGCATTTTCACCGAGAGTCGGCCTGTGACTTGTGGACCCATGGATCATGTCTTGGAATTTTTAGAATTCAGACAACGATCAGGTCTGTTTTGGCTAGAAATCCAGCCATTTTCTGAATATATGCCGGGATGCGCTGTTCAGCATGGGAAAAATCCAGACAACAGTCGGCGGATCCTGACAACGGCATCGGCGCAATCCCCCGGCGGCATGCCGGAATCGAGCACATCGTTCGTGCATGAGCCGACCCAACCTGATCACCAGTCCATCTTCGTCGCTGTGCAAAGGCGCCGTGCTTGCCCTTTTCCTGTCGGGAGCGGGAAGTGCGGGGGCGCTGGAGCTGAAGTCCCTGGTGCCGGCCAAGGGCGCCAAAGGGCAGTGTCTGGATACGCCGCTGCGCATGGTCCTGTCGGGGAAGCCGGTCCTGAACTGGAACGGCTCGGTCCGGATCCGCAACCTGGGGACCAATGCGGTGGTCCATACCTGGGCGGTCACTTCCAACCCTGGTGATCCCCAGACCAACACGGCGGTGGGTGGCTCCTGGCCTTGGAAGGATTCGGTGGGCACCACCAAGCGCAATGTCTGGCCGGTGGTGGTGGACAGTCTCCCGGAATACCTTGCCGAGGTGCGGGTGCCTCAGCATCTGCTGTTGCCCAACACGCAGTATCAGGTGGAGGTCGACGGTGGCGTCCTGAAAGGCGCGGACGGCTCGGCCTTCGCCGGAGTTGCCGCCGGTGCGTGGACCTTCACGACCGGAACCAAGCCCGCCTCGAAGTCTCAGGTGGTGGTGGCTGAAGACAACTCCGGGGATGTCTGCTCCGTCCAAGGGGGACTGGACCTGGTGCCTTCCAACAGCAAGACTCCTGTTCAAGTCCTGGTGAAGCCGGGGTACTACCGCGAGATGGTGGCCGCCAAGGGAAAGAACAATCTGCGGCTCTACGGGGCGGGAGTCTCCAAGACCTTCCTGCGTTACATGAACTGCAACAACCTGAACACCACCGGCTCCAGCGATCGCAATCTTGCGCTTCTGGGCGGAAGCGGCATGCATCTGCGCGGGATGTCCATCGTCAACACGGTGAGCGTCACCGGAGGCCAGGCCGAGGCCCTCTATTTGCAGGGCGACTCGATCGTGGTCGCCGACGTGTTTCTCCACAGCTTCCAGGACACCTGGCTCAATACCGGAGGGCGGGTCTACGTGCAGGATGCCACGATCGAAGGAAGCGTCGATTTCATCTGGGGCTACAGTCCCGTCTTCTTCAAGCGCACTTCGCTTGTGATGAACCGGACCGGCGCGGTCGTGGTCCAGCCGCGCAACACCACCACGCACGGATACGTCTTTGACAGTTGCATCCTTTCCGCCAACGCCACCGGGTACTCGGGAAGCCATTTTGCGCGCGATGCCGGGGCATCCTATGCTCAAGGTGAGGTCATGTTCCTGCACACCACGATCCGCAACGGCTCCTTCCTTGCCGCCGCTCCATGGACCATCAACTCGACCACCGACTCCTCGAAGCTTCGCTTCTGCGAGTACCAGTCGCGGGACCAGAACGGCAACCTGATCGCGATCACCAACGCGCAGCGCAAGCGGCTTCAGTGCTCTGCGGACTCGGCGAGCAAACACGCTTCACCCGTCTTCGTGCTGGATGGCTGGACTCCGTCCGTTCCTTCGCTTGCCTCGGTGCTTGCGCTCTTCGGTGGAACCACCGGGTTGCGGGAGGTTCCCTCCGCAAAGGTCGCGGCGGCGCGAATGGTCCGCACTTCCGTCGGGATGGAGCTGGACATTCCCGGGGCGGGACTTGCCACGGTGCGCGAGATCCTCCCGAACGGATCCGCCCATGTCCTGTTCCAGTGCATGGCTCCCTGTCGAGAGCGGGTGGAGTCCAGGAGCCATACCCCCGCATGGCTGGAGATCGTGCAGCCTGCCGGTCGTCAGGTGATCCCGAACTTGCCGCAAGGAACAGTGAGGTGAATCGCGTGGTGTCCGCATCCGGCGATTCATCTTTGCATTCTGTTGTCTGAAAATTTCAAAATATTCATGACTTTTGATGTGGATCGCCGGCGATCGATGGGGTTGTGTCGTCAAAATTTCCAATGATTATGGAATATATGACCATTTCAGAATGGATCCTGATCATTGAAAGATGAGTGTCTGTTGTCTGGATTAGTGAATTTTCAATAGACTGACAACAGGGATTCCTGGAAAGGCCAGCCGGATCCTCGGGCATCGGGCATCTTCACCACACGATGAAATTGCTTCGAGTGGCGCCGACCAGAATGGCGGAACGGGGCTCTCGAAGCGCACTTGCGAAAGGATACGGCTATGCGGCGCAATGCGATGACCTTGGGATTGATGACGGTTCTGCTGTGCAGCGGGTTGAGTCAGGCGGCTCGGGGCATGGAGTGGCTCGATCGCGGCCTTGTCGCCGTGAATACCGGTGGCACCAATGTGTTCCTCTCTTGGCGACTGCTGGGGACGGAGTTCAAGACTGCCTCGTTCAACGTCTACCGGGACGGGACGAAGATCGCCACGACCACGGTGGGAGAGGCGACGAACTACCTCGACAAGTCCGGGAGCGCGTCCGCCAAGTACGCCGTCAGGGCGGTGATCAACGGGGTGGAGCAGGCCGTTGATGCTGCCGAGACGCCCCGTTCGAAGCCGTGGCTTTCGATTCCTCTCAGCAAGCCGGGTACGGGCTACATGGCCAATGACGCCTCGACGGGTGATCTTGACGGGGACGGGGAGTACGAGATCGTCCTGAAATGGGACCCGGCGGACTCCAAGGACAACTCGCAGAAGGGCGCGACTGGAAACGTCTTCCTGGACGCCTACAAGCTCAATGGCAGTCGACTGTGGCGCATCGATCTCGGACAGAACATTCGCGCCGGAGCGCACTACACCCAGTTTCAGGTGGCCGACTATGACGGTGACGGCAAGGCTGAGCTGATGGTCAAGACCGCTCCCGGCACCAAGGACGGTTCCGGTGCCTACCTGTCGAAAGGCGCAGCCGCCGGGGCTGCGAACACCACCGATTACGCCAACTCCTCGGGGTATGTGCTCACCGGCGACGAGTACCTCACCGTCTTCAACGGAAAGACCGGGAAGGAGATGGTCACGGTGGACTACGTGCCGGGGCGCGGCACCGTCTCCTCCTGGGGAGACAGCTATGGCAATCGCGTGGATCGCTTCCTTGCCGCGACCGCTTGGCTAGGCAACGGAACCAAGCCCTCGGCGATTTTCCAGCGCGGCTATTACACCCGCATGGCCGTGACAGCGTGGGACTGGAATGGCACCACGCTCTCGCAGCGTTGGGCTTACGATGCGAAAACCTCGGGAAGCGAGGGGTTCGGTCAGGGCAATCACAATTTGACCGTGGGTGATGTGGATGGCGACGGGTTCGATGAGATCATCCAAGGGGCATGCGCGATCGACCATGATGGAAAGTTCATGTACCGCACCGGTTACGGGCACGGCGACGCCATCCACATGGGGAAGATGGATCCCGACAACAGCGACCTGCTGGTGTGGGAGGTCCATGAGGAGACCGGTTCCGCCTACGGCTACGAGTTGCACAACGCCCGTACCGGCAAGGTGCTCTGGGGCACCAAGACGGGCACGGACAATGGACGCGGCATGGCGGCCGACATCGACGCCACGAGCCCCGGATATGAGATGTGGTCCTATGGCGCATCCGACGTGTTTTCGGTGAAGGGAAAATCGATCTCCACGAAGCGCCCGAGCCTCAACTTCCGCATGTACTGGGACGGTGACCTGCAGGACGAGATCCTGGACGGCACCAAGCTCGACAAGTGGAACGGTGACGGCACCACCCGCTTGGTGAGCTTCTACGACTATCCAAATACGACAAATCCTGTCGTATCGAACAATACCACCAAGGCCACGCCAAGCCTTGTCGCGGACCTCTTCGGTGTTTGGCGCGAGGAGGTCGTGTACGGCACGACCAACGCCGACAGTCTGCTCATCTTCACCACCACGATTCCGACCGGCCATCGCATGCACACGCTCATGCACGATCCGGTGTACCGCAATGCCGTGGC
>JBDKGV010000233.1:0-5555 GCA_039798005.1 Fibrobacterota bacterium | reverse complement strand
GAGGAACGCTGGCTGCCTTTCCTTGCCGTCCAGTACCTCACCTACGCCTGCGACTTCCGGTGTCCGTATTGCAGCGACGGGGACGGGGTTCCCTATCCGCGCAAGGCTGGCGCAGTGCTGTCGGCCACGCGTCTGGACGAGCTGTTTGGCAGGATCCGCAAGGTCTGCAACCATCTGGAACTCACCGGCGGCGAGCCTCTCCTGCATCCCGAAACAAGTCAAATTCTGTCCAACCTCCCGAGGCACCGCTTCGGGCAGACCGTCCTGACCACCAACGGATGGCATCTCGATGCCCATCTGGAGGCGGTGGAGCGCTCGATCTCGACCTTGGTCGTGAGCCTGGACACCTTGGACCCGCAGCGTGCGGCGCAGTGGTACGGGAAGGGTGAGAAGACCCTGGCGATCCTGCTTGAGCGGATCCGCGAGGCATCGCGATTGAGGAAGACGGAACTTGTCCTTTCCATGGTCGCCACGCCCGAGAATCTCGAGGAGGTGCCTGCCCTGCTTGCGCTGTCGCAGGAACTGGACGCGACCTTCGCCTGCTACCCTCAGTTGTGCGGAACCCGATTGCCGGAGGGGTTGCGGCAGGATCCTCGCCTGTCGCAGACCTTTGCCTTCCTGCTTGCCGAGAAGCGCAAGGGGGCGAAGATCCAGACCACCGCCAAGGCCTTGGAATGGTTGCGCGACGGGGCGGACTTCGATTGCCGTCCGCTCACGATCGTGGCCATCGCCCCGAATGGCGACGTGTACTACCCGTGTCTGGAGATCGGGAAGGTCGCCGGGAACCTGCTTGAGGAGGGGAGCCTGGACGCCTTGCTTGCCAAGGGGAAGGACCGGCACGGCCCGATCCCGCGCTGTGCAAGGGCCTGCCCCAGCGCCTGTTCGCTGGGCTTTTCCAGCATCCTTTCGCATCCCGCGACCATGCTGGAGGAGGGCCTGTGCCGCCTGAAGGGGGCGCTTCGATGAAGGTCCTGCTGGCACCGGTGGGCTCGGAAGGGGACGTGCGCCCGCATCTTGCCTTGGCGGTCGGTCTGCGCGAGGCGGGGCATGAGTCTCTGTGCGTGGGGGCTCCCGATTTCGAGTCCGCCTTCGCCGCGCGTGGCTTGGGCTACGTGCCGGAGGGACCGGTGTTCCACGATGTGGTCACGCGACTTGCGGGGACGTTGAACGGGCGCCCCTTGGGCGGGATCCTGACGATGCTGCGCTGGTGCCGAAACGCCGTGGATGGTCAGTTCACCTCCTTGGAAAAACACTTGGACGGGGTGGACGCCATCGTGGGCGGGGGGCTGCATTTCGCCGCATCAAGCCTTGCCCAAGCGCGAGGGATTCCCTACCGGCATGCGGTCCACATCCCCACGCTGGTGCCCAGTCGATACCATACGCCCACCCCGTTGCCGTGGTGGGGTTTGCCACCCATGGTGAATCTCCTCCTGTGGAGGCTGGTGGGGGCTGCGATGAACCTTGCCGTGCTGGGTCGCATCAACGCAGGGCGCACAAAGCTGGGACTCGCGCCGTGTCCGGATTTCTACCGGCACTTTGCAAGCTCCTTCCTTGTGGCCATGGATCCGGAGCTGGGGACCTTTCCTCCCGATGCGCCGTCGGGTCTTGTGCAGACCGGCTATTGGGGCCTTGACGACGGGGAGCTTTCCCCGGAGATCGAGGCGTTCCTGCAGGCCGGAGAGGCGCCGGTGTTCGTGGGCTTTGGCAGCATGGGTGACGAGAATCCCGAGGCGACCTCGCGTATCGTGGCGCAGGCGGTGGAACGGATCGGTTGCCGTGCCATCGTGGCCAAGGGTTGGGGCGGCCTGCATGCCAAAGGGCGCGATGGGCAGGTGCTGGAGGTCGGGCGGACCTCGCACGCCAAGCTCTTTCCCAGGGTGCGGGCGGTGATCCACCATGGCGGTGCCGGGACGACCTGGACCGCGGCCCGTTCCGGGGTTCCCCAGGTTCTTGTTCCGCACCTTTTGGACCAGCACCATTGGGGACGCAGGCTTGAATCCTTGGGGTTGGCTCCCGCCGCCGTGCCGCGTCGTGCCATGGAGCAGGGCCTTGAGATCGCGATCCGCAAGGCGCTTGCGCCGGAGATGGCCGCCCGTGCCCGAGCCTTCGCGGTGCCGCTTGTCAAACGAAACGGCGTGGCCGAGGCGATCTCGCATCTGGAAGGGATCGTATGACAATTTCCGTCCTTGGCTTGGATTGGACCCTCACGGCTTGGTTCTGGATTTTCCTTACGGCCGTGACGGTGCGCAACGTCTCGGAGTGGCGGGAATGGCGCAGGCATGTTCCCGATTCCGACCAACCTCGTCAAGGGGGCGTTTCGATCTGGGTCTTCAACGTGGCCTATGTGCTTTCCTCCATGGCGACCGGGGCGTGGCTTTTGCTGCGGGGCGGGGAGCTGCCGTGGTTCGCGGCCGGTTGCGTGCTCTTCTTGGGAGCGAACCGTCTGAGGATGCGGCTCCTGCACGGGCCCCTTGCGGGGCGATGGAGTCCGTGGACCACGCCGCGCACCGGAGCGATGCTCCAGACGGAAGGGATTTACGCCCGCATCCGTCATCCCGTCTATCTCGTCGGGTTCTTCGAGTCGCTCGGTCTTTCCCTGATCTGCCCCAACCCCGTTTCGTGGGCCTGCCTTGTCTTGGATACCGTGGCGACGCTTTCGCGCATTCCTCAAGAGGAGCGCGCCCTAGAAGCCCGCCATGGCGACGCCTATCGTGCCTATCGCAAGCGCACCGCGCGCTTCATCCCTGGAGTCTGGTGATGTTCCTCCGTCGCGACCGCAAGATCTGGCTCGATGCCAATTCCACCTCCCAAGCTTCGAAGGCGGTGCGTCGAGCCATGGACAAGGTGCAGGCCGAGGTGTTCGGCAATCCCAGTTCCCTGCACGGGGAAGGCCGCCTTGCCGCCTCGCTGCTTGAAGGGGCGCGGCGCGCGGTGGCAAGTGGCTTGAACGCGGGAGACGCCACCGTCGTCTTCGTATCGGGCGCGACCGAGGCGGCCCATCTGGCGGTTTCCAGCTGCATGACGGAGGCGGCCGGGGATCTGCGCCGCCGCATCCTGACCACTCCCATTGAGCATGCTTGCGTGCATGGGGCGCTGGATGCCGTCGCGTGGGCGGGGCGCTCAGTTCACGATATTCCCGTGGACGCGACCGGGCGCGTCGATCTCGCCGCCCTCAAGGACATGATGGGCGAGGATGTGGCGCTGGTGTGCTGCATGCTTGCCAACAACGAGGTCGGCACGGTCCAGGATATCGCGAGTTTGACAAGAATTGTCCATGCACACGGGGCCAGGGTCCTGTGCGACTGCGTGCAGGCCGTGGGCCGCATCCCGGTGGACCTTTCTGCATTGGATGTGGATTACGCCTTCGTCTCAGCCCACAAGTTCCATGGGCCGCGCGGCACCGGTGCCTTGATCGTCCGCAACGGTGCCCCGCTGCATCCGATGTTGCGCGGCGGGCATCAGGAACAGGGGATGCGGGCGGGCACCGAGAACCTGCCGGGGATCGCCGGCATGGCTGAGGCCTTCCGCGAGGTTCCCGCACTCCTTGCCCGAAGGGACGAGATCGCCTCCCTTTCGCAACGCTTGGCCGAAGGTATTCGGTGCTTGGTTCCGCAGGCGCAATTCTTCCATGGTCCCGGCGGACTGCCCAACACCCTGTCCATCCGCTTTCCCGGCGTGTCCAATGCGGTGCTCTTGGGGTGGCTCGATTCCCGAGGCGTGGCGGTGGGGGCGGGCAGTGCCTGCAACACCGAAAGCGACGAGCCCAGCCATGTGCTTTTGGCATTGGGTGCTTCTCCCGAGGTGGCCCGCGAGACGCTTCGCTTCTCGCTTGCCTGCGGTGGCGATGCGCCCACGAGCCGGGCGGACATCGATCGGGTGCTCGAGCTGCTGGGCGAATACTTCGGCGGCAAGGTGGTGCCGCTGGGCATGGTCCTGCCGGCCGAGGTCGATGAGGCGTTTCTGGCTCGCGGTGATCTCTGGATCCTGGATGCGCGGCATGGCTACGACCGGAGATTCATTCCGACTCTTCCCGGTGCCCACGAGATCGACTGGCCCTTCGCCCGTTCGCTCCCGCAGGTTCCGCGCGACAAACGGGTGCTGGTGGTCTGCCAAGCCGGTGTGGATGCGCCCATCCTCGCCTGGAAGCTGCGTCGCCAAGGCGTGCGCGACGTCTCGTTCCTGGCGTTTGGCATGGCCGGCTGGAAGGTCGCCCGCCGGAAGGCTTGAGCGTCCTCGCCCGGAGTACACATCCTGAAACGGTGGCCCGGGAACTGCCCCTGAAGTCCGTGCCGCGGCTTATGTTCTGAAAGCAATGCCGCCTGTCCTTTCAATTTCCTGTCCCGACCGGAGTGTTCCATGAAACTGCTTCGCACCTTGAGTCTCCTTCTGCCGACTGCGATCCTGCTTCCCTTGGCGGGTTGCTCGGATTCTCCCCAAAGCGTGATGACCCAAGACCTCGCCGTGGTCGGGGGCATGTCCTTCCAGCTGGATACCGCCGTCCTGAGCAAGGTGAAGGGCTCTGCGGATTCCCTGCGTCTGGAGCTTCGCAAGGGAACTCAACTCAAGATCGTGGCCGTCAAGCTTGATCAGGTCGTGCGCGTGACCGACCTCGAGCCGGGCGAGTGGAGCCTGGACGCGGCACTCTACAACGCCGCCGGGACGATCTCATGGTACGCCAAGGGCACGGTCGTGGTCACGCCGGGAGGCACGGCCAAGGCGGTGCTGGATCTCAAGCCCGCCAAGGGATCGATCGATGTGATCATCCGGCTGGACAGCTCGGGTCTCTCCCGCAGCGATTCCCTCTTGCGCGGCGAATGGTTCTTCGAGACGACCTATGGGAAGGCGATCCGCACGGGATCCGCTCACCCCTACATCGGATTGGGGGTCGACGGCTTCTCCTTCTATGACGGCTGCAACCATTCCGCAGGAGGAAGCTGGACCGTCAGCGGTTCGTCCTTGAGCTTGAAGGGTGGTGCCACGACCTTGATGGCCTGCCTGGATTCGACCGGGGCTTGGGCGACGGACATGGATGTCAACCGGGCTGTCGGGGCCACGGCCTACTGGGCGATCGATTCGGAAAAACGCCTGATCTTGCGCAGTGCCGACAGCGTGATCGTCGCGACACTGACCCGCACGGTTCAGTTGGGCAACGGCTGCATTCGCTACGCATCGGATGCCGTGGGCTGCTTGATGCCACTTGATCCGGTCTGGAACTCCGACTCCTTGTTGGGGACCTGGTTTCTGCATCAGCTTGATACCACCGCATGGTTTGGAAAAGGGATCGAGCTTGCCATCGAAACCTCCGGGAAACTCTACGGCACCATCGATTGCAATCACTTCGGTGGATCGTGGTGGTCGAATGTGGATACGCTCCGGCTCAAATCCGCAGGCGTGACCGAGATCGGCTGCTCCGAGAATGGCGCAAGCCAGGTCGGCCAGCGTTTCGTTCTCGGATTGAGTGCGGTTCAAGGCTGGCGCCGGACGGCCAAGGGAATGCTGGAGATCTTCGGGCCGGGAGGTCAGCTCATCGCCCGGTTGGCCCGGTATCCCCGTGT
>JBDKGV010000232.1:0-5582 GCA_039798005.1 Fibrobacterota bacterium | reverse complement strand
GGCAAGGTGATCGACGCCGTTGCCGCCGACGACTGCCGCGTGGCCGTGGTGGGCAACCCCTGCAACACCAACACCATGATCGCCGCCGCCCAGTGCAAGCGCCTCCCGAAGGAGCGCTTCACCGCCATGGTCCGCCTGGACCAGAACCGCGGCGCCAGCCAGCTTGCGAACAAGGCCGGCGTGGCCGTCACCGAGATCTCGAACCTTGCGATCTTCGGCAACCACTCCCCCACCATGTACGCCGACTACCAGAACGCCAAGATCTCCGGCAAGCCGGTCACTGAAGTGATCACCGACAAGGCATGGCTGGAAGAGACCTTCCTGCCCACCGTCGGCAAGCGTGGCGCGGCCATCATCGAGGCTCGCGGCCTGTCCTCCGCCGCTTCCGCAGCAAATGCCCTGATCGACCACGTGCGCTCGCTGGTGACCGTCTCCGACGAGATCCACTCGATCGCCGTGTGCTCCGACGGCTCCTACGGAATCGACGCGGGCCTCTGGGCCGGCGTCCCCGTGCGCACCGTGGCTCCGGGCACCTACGAGGTGGTCAAGGGCTTCGAGCACACCGACTTCGCCAAGGGCAAGATCGCGATCACCAACAAGGAGCTGTCCGACGAGCGCGAGTTCGTGAAGGAATTCCTGGGCTGAGACCTGATTTGACGAATTTTGTCATCTGACAATTTCCGTTCAAGAGCCCCGTACACGGCAACCCCGTGGCGGGGTTTTTCGCACCCCCTGAGGACCTGCGTTCAGTCCACAAACCGGATCTTCGGCAAAGCAGCGGCACGGCTCCCCGGGACCGCCTACCTTCCGTCGATGCACCTTCCTCACCTCACAGCGGCACTCCTCCTGGCATCCACCGTCCTGCAGGCGACCGTCACGCCCAATCCCCGCATTTCGGTCGGGAAAAATGCCGTCACGAACCCGGCATCCAACGCATCGCTCCTGATCGACGGCAAGTTCGGCAGCGCCTGGAACTACTCCCCCGGCTCCTGGGCCGCCATCAAGGTGGGAGCCGGCCCATCCAAGGTGATGGTCAACTGGAACGACGCCAGCGGAAACTGGTCGGACCTCATCCCCTCCAGCGGCGCCTGCAATGGAGGCACCACCTACCCGTCCAGCTATCGCATCCTGACCTCCGCCAATTCCACCGACGGATCCGACGGCGTTTGGGACACCCTGGTGCGCGTGACGGGCAACCTGGTCGCTGGCCGTTCCCACGTCATCGACTTCAAGGGAGCTTCATGGGTCAAGATGGCGGTCCTTGCCGGACAGGGCCGCATGGACGAGATCGAAGTGTACGACGCAACCAACGGCGTCGCCGATTCGTGGTTCTTCATGGGCACCAGCATCAGCATGATGACCTTCAAATCCCCGGTGGCCGATTCCAACTTCTCGGATCTGGTCCACGCCCGCGTTCCGACCCAGACGCCGTCCTTCGTACGCGGCGGCGTGCCCTGCATCAATTCAAGCCAGGTCTTGACCTCGATCACCGCCTACCTCGACGCCATGGCGGGCATCCATTACCTCGCCATCGAGATGGGCACCAACGACGCCTGGGGCGGAGGCGACTGGAATCTCGCCAACTACACGCGCAACATGCAAGCGATCATCGACTCGGCCCGTGGCCGTGGCATGGAGCCGATCCTGGCCCGCACCCTCTCGACCGACTCGACCCGCACCACCGGGAACTGGCAGGTCCATCCCGGATACCCGAAGGCCATCGATTCCTTGACGAAGAAAAACAGGCTGATCGCAGGCCCTGACCTCGACGGCTGGTTCCGGGCACACCCTGAGCAGCTCAACTCGGACGGCGTCCACCCTTCGGCCACCGCAGCCCAAGCCATCCAACGCCTGTGGGCCGATGCGATGGCCAAGAACCTGTATTCCCCATCCACTTCGATCGCTCCGTTGCGTCGTCTCTCGACCCTGCGCATGACCAACGGCAGCGACGTGCTCGGGCGTCCCACTACCGGCAAGGCAAGCGGGATCCAGTTGGACGAAACCGGAGCCAAGCTCAAGCTTCCCAAGCCCTGATCCAAGCCCAAGCCTAAAGGCCCATTCCCCGGATTCCGGATGGAATGGGCCTGAAAGGCTCGGAGGATCTGCAGGGTCTTTGGACTCAGTGGATCAGGACACTCCCGGACAGTCGCCCTTGGGCCGTCTGGACGCTCACGATGACCATGCCTTTGGGAACCATGGCGCCGTTTGAAGTGCGCAGATCCCATTCCAACTGCTTGCGACCCGCCACATCGGCAAAGCGCACCAACAGACGACCACGCAGGTCGTGGATTTCCACGGAGGTGGCCTTGAGGTCCGCAAGGTCGATGGTCACGACGCGACGCGCCTGCAGATAGGCCAGCTTGAGACCACGCGCCTGCACGCTCGACAAACGGATGCCGGTCTGGCCACCGCCTTCGCCGTTGTACCCGACGCGCGGAAAGATCTCGGCGGAACTCAGGAAGGGAACTCCCGAATCGCGCAGGGCATACTGACGCTCGCGCCCCAAGGAATCGGAGGGCATCGCAAGCAAGGAATAGAGCGGATCGACGAAGCCGAAAATGGGGGCGAGCTCCGTGGACCGCAAGGTCAACGACAGCGGCGCCTCGGAGCGGGCCCACAAGCGGGGCAGCACGGAATCCCCGACGACGCCTTCCCAAGCAGGGGTCATTTCCAGTTTCGCGACCGAATCGCCATTGTCGCTCCAGAAATTCCAGCGGACGGTGGTCCCAAGCTTGGGAGCATGCACATTGAAACTGGTGCGCCACTTGCCGTCCTCTCCCTTGCGCAGAATGGCATCGCGAACCATCCGCCCCGCCCCGGTTTCCATCGAAAGCGTGGCGGCAAGCACCGTCTTGGACTTGGGGAGCATCACGCCACCTTGTGACACCAAGGTCTTGGTCCCCGGTCGCAGCGCACCAAGCTCAGCCAGGTTCACCCCGGGCCAAGAGGAAGTGCCAGCAACAATCGAATATCGATAGCACCAACAACTCTGATCGAAACGAGAGGTCGTTTCAAGACCGCTGGTCGCCACCGATACATCCTTGGGTAGGGCCGCATCGTCGGGAATCTCGAGCTGATCGCCACCACTTGGCACCGGCCCCACGGTCACCACCAGCAGATGCTTGATCAGGCTGGAATCCTTGGAATAGAGGCTTCCCACCTTCTGCAGGTCGGTGCGGAAGCGCAGACGGTTGCGACTGAGTTCGAGATTATTGGGGTTGCTTGTTCCCGATCCGATGCTTGGATTGATGCGCCAGAACAGGTATTCGCGATTGATCCCTGTCAGGAAACTGCGCAGGTTGCGGTATTCGCGGGTGCCCGAATCAGCCACCGGATAGATTTGGAGCGAGTCATCCAGGCCCAAGTCCGCGACCAATCCAAAGCGATCTCCACGCCCCGTCAACTGGTCGCCTATCGTCACCAAGCTCTGCGCCTGCTGGATGGCCTTGTCGCCATCGCTGTTGAGGTACTTCTGCCCGCCATCATAATTACTTCCAACGAACGTCTGCGGTTGGATCCAGCGCCACAGCACCACGGTCTCGGAACGCACGCCCACCTTGGTCAAGATGCTGTCGGGAACCTTTGCGCTGTAGAAGACATAGTCGCCTTGCCATGCACCCGAGTCCAGATGAACACGGGCGGCGATGGTGCCATCCGGCGCCCCCGGAGTCCCCAAGCGCAACTTGATGCTGGAAGTATACGGAGGCGGGAGATCCATGCGACGATCGGCAGGCAGTGTAAGCGGCCACACGACCTCCTGGTTCGGCCACGCGGGCTCCCGGGTCACCAACCGGATGTCGCTGCGCGTGCCGCGCACCTGCAGTGTGAACTGGGCAGGCAAGCATTCTTCCCATCTCACCATGCGGGCCATCAATGGCAGGATCTCGAATTCGCGACTGGCCGTCAGCGGCAGCAGATAGCGAATCCGGAAGCGCCGACTTCCACCGGGCGAGAAAGGATAGAGTTTGAATCCGTAGGTGGAATCGTCCTGCATGTCCAGAAGCAACGGGTCCTTCGCCAGTTGCACCGGACGGGAAGGCACCAGGCTGTCAAACTTGTGTTCGGCATCCGCACGGCCCCGCAGTTTGCCCATCAGGAGCGTGTCGTTGTTCCACAACAGGCATCCGACCATCGCGGCATGGGGAGGAAGGGTCAAGGTTCCTTCCACGAGGATGTCATCACCGGCAGAATAATTATCCGCAGGAACCTGCAGTTCCGCCTCTTCCTCGACATCGATCCAATGCGGCCCCACGGTGATCTTTACGCGTGAATCGACCAGATTGACAAGGCTCTGACCCATTGAGCCCGAAACGGAACGTGCAGAAAGCCTGGCGTCGGCGCGGGAGGAAAGAACGGCAAGCAGCAGGGCAAGGCCGAAGGATAGGGTGGAATGCTTTTGATTCATACATGGACCTCGGAGGTTGAACGGGAGAGATAGGCAGAAGGGAAAGTAAGTGCAGAAGCGATTGCCAAGCCATGACCCGGTGGGCTTTTGTGGTAGAACACACGAGGCCGCGTATCTTCAGTCGACTCGCTCATGGGGCTACCCGGAAGTTGAAGCGATGGGACTTCCCCAAAAATCCCCAGCGCAGATCCACCCACGCCGCTTGTCCTGGATCGGCCAGCACGACCCACCGCAAGCGTCCGGCTTGGCCGGGCTGCAGCACCACGCTGTAGTCGCCGACGATGCGCAATCCCGCATGGTCGCTTGCAATCTCCTCGCTCTTCCCGGGAATCTTCCCTTCCAAGCCAAACTCAAGGCTTAAGGTATCGCCATGATGAACCGTTCGTAGGGAATCCTGCCATGAGGACCAAGTCAGTTCATTCCAATCCTTCACGAATGGGCAGGTGACCGAAACCTTACGCCGCACGCTTCCCTCTCCCCAGCTCAAGGAGCACTGCCACAACGCAGGTTCGTAAAGGTCGGTTCCCGTCAGGATGGTCCAATTCCTCTGATGAAAGGTCCTGCTCCCCTGCCACACCAAGTATCCTTGTGCTTCGATCGCAAAGGTCCAATCTGCAGGAGGTTCACCAAAGGTTGCCCTGTCTCCCCACTCGACAGACCAACCTTCTGGCGCTCTCGGATCGTTCAAGAAGCGGGACAGGCCAGCCAGTTGACTCCCCCGCCACAGGACGCGCGGGGTCTGGGCTTCGATCGAATCCACCCGGGATCGGGTCAGGTTCATCCGCCGCGCCTCTTCGAGGTCGCATCCGGCAAGAAGTCCGGCCAACAAGGCAAATCCCGTCATCCACGCCTTCATAGCCAAGCTCCCACGGAAAGGATCGCCACCGGATCGTTGGGCACATCCAGGGCGGGCCACCAGCGACCATCGGTTCCCACGGACATCTGCCACAACCGCCGCCAAGCCAAAAACCCCCACCCAAGGCGAATTTGCCCTGCCACTCCCGGGGCCAGTCCGGTGGTGCGACGATTCACCGACAGGACGCTCCCGCCGACGTCCGCCCTCACCCAAGGCCCTGTGCGGGTGCTGTCGCGGACCATGAGCACGCTGGCACCCAACGCGACATCCACGACCAGCACATGCGACCAATCCTCGTGCAGGCTTTGGCGCCAGCCCCCC
>JBDKGV010000231.1:0-5593 GCA_039798005.1 Fibrobacterota bacterium | reverse complement strand
CAATGCTTTTTTGACAGAATCTGTCCATTGGCTCACCAAGCCTCCTCGGTCCGTTCCCTGAGTGTTCCGTTGGCTTCGATACAGCCTTCGGCCACTCAGCCAGCGGAGTGGTTCAAAGGACGGCCCTGCGGGGTCTTGGCCCATTCGGGCGACGGTCGGGGGGATGTCGTGGTTTTTGTCCTTGCGGACGGCTTGGGCGCTGTTCGTTACCGTTCGTGCTGAGCTTGTCGATGCATGAACGGGCTTGTTGCCTTTTTTGAAACTGTTGCTCTGGACCCTCCCGGTCCAGACCAGGGCCCAGAGCCACTGGCGGCCCTGGGAACCGCCACCCAGGGATGGCATCCCTGGGGACCCTGCATTTTCGCAACCACTTCGCGCGTCGTCCACCACTCGCGGATCAAACCTTGTGGTTGCAAAACCGTCAGCTTGCCCCGCGCGATCAGGATCGCAACACGAGGACCCCATGAAGGGTACTGCACATGGCCACTGCCGTGGCCATTGATGGAAATCACATCCAGGTCGCGACTCTACGACCAATTCCTCCGGCTCTGCGGTTACAAACTGGTCAGGCGATGTAAAATCAAGCTGTTCACCGTGGTATGCTGAGCCTTCGCTTGCTCCTTGAGCGTGTTCCATAGAATGCCCGGCAACTTCACCGTCTTGCCCACCATCGGGGTACGCTGCTCCCCCTTGCGCGGCCGTCCACGCGTCAGCGAGGGAACATCAGGACCGTAGTTCTTCTCGGCCCAGGCTGCGACCTCGTCGAAATTCGCGATCAGATCTTCCTTGGAGGCGTAAACAGGCGTCTTCTTGGTCATGACTTCCTCCAATGCACCCGCTCCCACGTCTGCGTGTCGGGCAGATGGCCCGGCCTGGTGCAATGGTCGATGTTCTTGTCCAGCCAAATGAAGGTCACCAAATTAATGTAACACCATTTATCAGCAATTGCCATCTGGCCTCTCGCATCACCCATCAGGTTGGATGTCTGCTCCACTCCATCCGCTTCGCACCATCGAGGGTCACCGTTCGTGCTGAGCTTGTCGATGCATGAACGGACTTGTTGCTTTTTTGAAACTGTTGCTCTGGACCCTCCCGGTCCAGACCAGGGCCCAAGGCCACTGGCGGCCCTGGGAACCGCCACCCAGGGATGGCATCCCTGGGGACCCTGCATTTTCGCAGCTACTTCGCGTGTCGTCCACCACTCACGATCAGCAACCTTGTGCTTGCAAAACCGTCAGCTTACCCCGCGCGATCAGGATCGCAACACGGGGCCCCCATGAAGGGTACTGCACATGGCCACTGCCGTGGCCATTGATGGAAATCTGCCATATCCAAATTGTTCAAATTCAATGTGCTCCATAATCAAAACCGCAAGATGAACACCTGAAGTGTTTATCAACGGCTGCACCACCAAATCCACGATTCTTCTTATATATCCGGCATCCACACCCATCACAAAAAATGAAGAGTTTCATCACTTCAACGACTAACACTGCAATTAACACCAAAAAATACAATATCAATAACTCAACATTTGCAATACGTAGAACCACCATCAGCACTACTCCCCCTCCCTGTAACCGACATAATTTTTCATAGCGTGCCAAAGATCCAATCAAATGTCGATTTAACAACAGACGAAACAGCATCATAAACCCATCAACCTTTCCAACAATTCATTTCCGCCCTCAGGAGCCTTTGTCATATCAAATCTAAAGTGACGGTTTTGAATTTACCCCCGATGTCCCACCCGGGAGTGATGAGTTTGGGCGTTTGACAGAAATTGTCCGGCCCTTGTTGCGTGGCCGGAGTATCCGCCCCACTCTTCTCAGCGCTTGAAGAAGGGTTGAGCGGCGATCCTTTCCGTCAGGCTTTGGGCCCGCAGGAAATAGATGCCATCGGGCTGCTTGCGGAGGTCGATCGTGCTTTGGGAGCCGTGGATCTTGTCGGTGGAGGCGACGCAATGGCCCAGCACGTTGAAGACCGAGAGCTTGGTGATTCCCATGGCCGGGTGCCGTACCGAAAGGATGCCATCCGCCAGGTTCGCTTGAAGCGTGCTTGAGGCCGGTCGGGAAGCCCGGACGCCGGTGGGGGCGGCGTTCACGGTCACCGTGTACTCGTTGGTGGTGCTCGAATCCGGAGAGGTGATGCTGAACTTGAAGGGAACACTGAAGTCCTGATAGTTCTCAGTGGGAATCGATGCCGTGGCACCTTGTGGAGCTGTGAAAGTGCAATACAGGCTCTTCAGGTTGGCTTCGAGCGGCAAATCCACCTTGACCGTGCGGGCAACCGTGTCGACAACCCCGAAGTTCAAATCCGACCCGAGCCAAATGGCGAAGTCCTTCAGGGTTGCCGACTTGCTCTGGTCCTCGTATTTGATGGATACGGTGTATTTCAAGGCGGTGACCAGGTTTTCCGCCGTGATCGTGTAGACTCGGCTGGTGCCATTGCCCCACAGGTTTGTCGCATTTCCATCATCCGCATTGACATAGGCGAAGGGATCGGAAAGCCCAAAGAACCAGGTGTAATTCGTCAAACTGCTCAAGGACGAACCCGGTTTCATCGTGATCTCGATCTGTCCATTCGAAGTGGCGGTGGCGGCCTTCTTCAGGACCCCGACAAGACCCGGCTTCTTCGCGTGCATACCGAAGGGGAGAAGTTCCAACCCAAATACCGTCGCATCGGTTCCTGCCGTTTTCCGGACATTGGCGGTGACCGCGTAGGTGCGGGTCGCCAAGCCTTTGGTGACGCGAACGAAGAGGCCCGTGCCTTTGGTCGACAGGGTCCCGACCAAGGTCCTGGTGGCATCGTCACTCACATCCACTTGGCAGACGGAATATTGAGTGGCAGCCAGTCCCGATGGGAGGTCCACGACGATGCGCCCCGTATCCTTGGAGGTGGCAGGATCCCAGATGGATCGGGCCGGGATTCCGAATTTGCTCGGATCGCAAAGCCAGAACGCTTTCACGCGCGCATCGACCGGGGTGAACGACGGCACGACCTTGTAATGGCGTTTGGTGGTTCCATCCTGGGCGGTCACGGTGACCACAAGGCCATTGCCACCCTCGGAAAGGTCGAAGGGCCCCGAGGCGGGGAAGGTGGCGGAAGTCGCATTGGTGGATGCAAAGATGGTGGAGGTCAACTTCTTGACCGAGGACCCTTCCGGGAACCAGGCGGTGATCGTTCCGGTATCGGTGGCATTCGCACCGGAATCCACCTTCACGGAATCGCTGCAGCTTGTTCCTTCGCAAAGCTTCATGTGGGTCAAACTCGCCGCAGTGCTGGGCGCCGTCCAGTTCACCACAAGGTCATAGATCTTCGAAGTGGTCTTGTCGTAGGATTGCACGGTGAAGGATTTCATCGTGGAAAGATCCTGATAGCCCGACGGGGTGACATCACCGACGAGTCCCGTGAAGAGCGGAGTCAGGAACGAACGGCTGGTTCCGTATGGGATCGTGAGGCTGACGGTCCCGTGGGTGCTTCCAACGGGTTGGACCACGGTCTCCAAGGTGACGCGCTCATGGGAAATCCCGGAGAATCGAACGCCAGTCACCTTGACTTCGGCGGCAGGTCCGACCGTCACCTCATCGATGCTTGCCTGGCAGGGACCCGAAGCGGTATTGCGGAGTTCAAAGCCAAGTCGATAGTTGGAAGCGGAATTCGACAAGTTCACGATGTCCATGGTTTCCGTGCCGGAAACACCCAACGATTGAAGCGGACTCCAGTAGTTTCCGCCATCGTCGCTGTAATACACGTTCAATTCCACCAGACTCGATGAGCAGGATTCCCGATGGATGATATGCAGCGCGGGATTGGTGGTTGACGACAGATCCATTTTCGGGCTGACCAGCATCTTGCTGAAATTGGGTGCAAGATTGGAGGCGAGAGCCACCGCATAGCCGCTGGAGTCCGACCATCCGTTCTGGGCCGTTGGCTCCACCGTGCTTTTGGATACCCACCCACCCAAGCCGCCGTCAAAGGACTCCGACAAAAGGGGCGCGGCCTTCGCCACCGTTCCAAGACAAAGGATCGCAGAAAACCGCAAGGCGACAATGGACGCTGCAGGAACTTGAAACGGGCGCATGGGAACTCCTTGTTGGGGAGACTTGAAAATACTTCCCCCTCACCGGCAACCTCTGCACAATCCATTCATTATTCCCCCGTTGGTTCTCTGCAGACTAGGTGGGATTCATTTTCGGACGACTGGAGCCTCTGCGCGCCAGGACCGTTTCTCAACCCGAATTCATTCCGTCGGGATCGGAACAGTCTCGCCCCGCCTGACTGTGTACATTGGCGATCGTGATGCCCACCCAGACTTCGACTCCGTCCATCCAGCCCATCCTCGACCGCCGCGCTTCCGGGGAACGCCTTTCGCGCGAGGATCTCGCCCATCTGCTGGAAAGCCCCGACTGGACCTCCTTGGTCGCGGCGGGACACGCTGAACGCATGCGTCGCCACGCCCCGGAAAAGGTGAGCTACGCCTCGTTCCGGATCGTCAACTACACCAGCGTCTGCAACGTGGGCTGCACCTTCTGCTCCTTCCAGGACACCGAGGATTCCAGTCGCGGCTACACGCTGTCGCTTGCCGAGATCGAGACCAAGACCTTGGAAGCCAAGGAATGGGGATGCGACGCCATCTTCTTCCAAGGCGGCGTGAACCGGCATCTGCCCCTTTCGTACTACACCGATGCGCTGTCGATGATCCGCTCCCACGGACTGTCGGTGCGCGGATTCTCTCCGGTGGAGCTGGTGCGCCTGGCTGAAAAGGAAAAGCTCCCCCTGCCCGAGCTGCTTGCCATCCTCAAGGAGTCAGGCCTGACCTCCGTGCCTGGCGCCGGCGCCGAGATCCTCACCGATCACATGCGCGAGGTGCTTTCACCCAACAAGCTCTCGATGCGCGAATGGTGCGACGCGATGGGAGAATGCCACAAGCTCGACCTTCCCGGGTCGTGCAACATCGTCTTCGGTTCCGTCGAGACCACCCAGGACATCGTGGAGCACTTGGGCGCCCTGCGCGACCAGCAGGACCTCACTGGTGGCTTCCAGTCCTTCATCCCGTGGATCTTCCAGCCCCAGACCAAGAACTTCCCCATCCGCCATGTGAAGGCCTGGGAGTACTTGCGCCTGCTGTCGGCCTCGCGCCTGTTCCTGGACAACATCGACCACGTCGAGGTCTCGGTGATGGTGATGGGCCGGGAACTTGCGGAGCTTGGACTCTATGCCGGTGCCGACGACGTTTCCAGCGTGGTCTTCGAGGAGAATGTGCTGGCCAGCCGTGGCTTGAAGACCGTGGCCGCAGCGCAACGCTACATCACCGAAGCCGGCTTCGTGCCGCAGCGTCGCAGCATCGACCATCTGCCGCTGTAAACCTCAGCGAGGGGCGGGCGGTGGCGGTTCATATACGGCATCCGCTCCGGAAAAGGTGGAAATGGGAAACGTGGTGGTCGCCTCCAGGTATTCCTCCAGTGCCCGTTCCAATTGGGACACCGCAATGGGCTTGGTGAGGTAACCATCCATCCCGGATTCCATGCACGCCTTGGCGACCCCGTTGCTGGTGTCGGCCGTCAGTGCAAGGATCGAGGCCCTGTTCAGA
>JBDKGV010000230.1:0-5616 GCA_039798005.1 Fibrobacterota bacterium | reverse complement strand
GAGGTGGCGCGGGTGGACGATCTCATCCAGCTCGATGCCCGTCTGGTGTCGGTGGAGACGGGCCAGGTGCTGGTGGCGGAATACGCCCAGGTCCAGGGCTACAGGGAGCTGCGTCCGGCCATCGTCCAGATCTCCAAGGCGCTGGAGATGAAGTACCTGCGCCGCTGGATGGGCAACCTCGCCGTGAGTGTGCAGCCGGTGGATGGCGAGGTCTATCTCGACGATCAGTTCATCGGGAAGTCCTCCCTGCGCGAGCCGCTGGTGATCGAGAACCTCTTGGAAGGCACCTACCAGCTCAAGGTGCTGGCCAACGGCTATTCCAGCTACAGCGAATCGGTGGTGCTGGCCCCGCGCATGCGCCGTGAGATCGCCGTGGCCCTCAAGGCCCTGCCGGGTTCCCTGCGCATCCAGTCCGAGCCGGTGGGCGCCAAGGTGCGCATGAACAACCGCTTCCTGGGCACGACCCCGCTCACCGTGGACACGCTGGGGGAAGGGGCCTACCATCTGGTCTTCGAGTCGGCCGGGTTCCAAGGCCTGGAGCGCGACGTGGCCGTCCGATCGGGGCAGCAAAGCGAGGTCAAGGGCGTGCTCAAGGTGCTCCCCGGCATGCTCACGGTGGGCAGCGCCCCGGAGGGGGCGGATGTCTTCGTGGACGACCGACGCATGGGCACCACGCCGCTCCAGGTCGAGAACCTGCCGCCCGGCACCCACCCGGTGCGGCTGGAGAAGGCCGGTTTCGCTGCGGTGCGCGACGCCGTCACGGTCCGTCCCGGCGAGAGCGTCGCATGGAACGCCCCGATGAAGCGCCTGACCGGAACCCTCACCGTGGTCAGCCCCACGGATTCCGTGCGCGTCGTGGTCTCGGACGGAACCGGGAGGGTCGTCATCGACCGCCTCTCGCCCTTCCATCGCCAGGAGCTCGAGATCGGGACGTGGCTGGTGCGCATGTCGCGTCCGGAGCACGAGACCGTGGCCGAGTCGCTGGTGGTGGCCGCCGACAAGGATGCCCGGCTGGAGATCTCCCTGAGCGAGCTCCCGGCCCGTCTTTCGGTCGTCTCACGAGGGAAGGCCGCTGACGTGTGGGTGGACGGCGCCTACGCCGGACGGTCCGGACAGAATCTGTCCGTCCTTCCGAAGGGGCCTCACGAGGTGCGTTGGAGCACCTTCTTCGACCAGGGCTCGGACAGCCTGACGCTCAAGCCCGACGAACGGCGCGCCATCGAGATGGCCCCGCCTCCCAGTCGGATCGACCGCCTGTGGATTCCCTTGGGGCTTGGCCTTTCCGCCATCCTCCTCTTCCTTGCCGGAGGGCGTTGAAATGAATCGCCAGCTTCTTCTTTTCGTGTGCGGGCTTGGCGCGGTCGCGGCGGCCCAGACCAATCTCTACGGCGCCGGTGGACTGAACTACGTCCCGGGTGCCATGCCCGCCAACTCTTCGGGGTTCGGCGTGAGCTTCGCCTCGGGCGTCTCCTCCGATCCGCTGCGCATGAGCGCGGTCTCGAGCACCTGGCTGGATGGCCGTTTGGAGGTCTCGCTCTCCAACACCGCGTGGCTCGTCCATGACGACTCCACGGGTTGGAACCCGAAGCAGACCTCGCTTGCTCCGGTCGTTCCTGGACTGAAGCTCGTCTTGGACGGCGATTCCAGCGGCAAGCAGGCATGGGGTCTTGCCGTGGGGTTTGGAATGCCCTACGGGGTCTGGGGCGCCGCCGAATGGCGCCTGCACCTTCCCGTCCTTTCTCCGACGGTGGTGGCGGGCTTGGGCACTCCGGTGCGCACGGCCTACGCCTTCGGCGGCTTGCGGCTGGATCTGTGCGATCTCGATGCCCGCCGCCTGCCGGTCAGCCTGACGTTGGACGGGGCCATGGCCGGCTCCACCACGACCTTAGGGCGAGCCGAGGAAAGCTTCGTCTCGGTCGGTGTCGCCACGCGGATCGGACGCAACCTCGCGGTGCAGGTGACGCACCGTCGCGACGCCCGGTACGAGGCGCCATCGAACCGTCAGAACACGGGCGGAACCTCGCTCCTGCAACTGGTGTGGAACTTTCAGGGCACCAAGGTGCCCACGGATCGGGAGGTGCGCTGATGCGCGGGATCATCACCGGAATCTTGACATTATCCGTCATGGCTTGCGCCGGGACGTCGCTTCGGATGCGAAGCGGTCTCCAGGAGTTCGAGGTCCTCCCCGGCGGCACCCATCCCCGCGATGCGGCGATGCTGGGTATGCTCGAGGAAGGCTGCGCCTCGGGGCAATTGGGATCGCGCGGCGAAGGCGGCGTGGCGGTCACGGCACCCCATTTTCAGGTCCTGGACCAGCGGCAGGAGGAGGTCCAGCGCAACCCGGCCTCCACGGATTCCGTGCTGTGGCGCGGCAAGGTGCATCGTCTGCAGCTGGGCACCGGACTGGCCTTGAGCCAGTTGGGTCTTGGTGGCAAGGAATGGGATCTTGCGGCCGGCGTGGCCGTGACGAGCCAGTCTGCCGAGGCCGAAAAGGGGCATGCATGGAGGCAGGCTCCCGAGGATGGCACCGTGATCGAGCCTTCCCTGCGTTTGCGCCTTGGTGAATGGCAGTGCGGAACCGCGCTGCGGAACCAAGGGGAACTGGCCCTTTCGGTGGGCAAGGTCCGCAAGGAGATCGCGATGCAATGGGGAGTGGAGCTTGGGCTCCCCACCCGCGATGGCGGCGAGGTGATGGCACGCACCGCCTTGCGCAAGGGATTCTCGGACGCGTTCGGCTTTTCCGTCGGCGGTTCGACCTCCTACCGCAAGCGCCCCGATGCGACCGGCAAGGAATCCTTCCAGCGCCAAAGTTTGGGTGTACAGGTGGGGACCTCCTTGCGGTTCCGCCCCTGGGTGGAGGATCGCGATCCCGAATGGCTCCAGACTCTTGTCGATCCGCTGCGCGGCACGACGGTGGCCTCCTGGCTCTGGGACTGGGAAGTCGGCTTGCAGACGCGCTGGGACGCGATCGATGCGGACACCCGCACCTCGGTGACGCTCTCGCGCTGGTTCTAGAGGGTCAGGCATCGAAGGCTCCCCAAGACTCATGCCGTCATGGCAAGAGGTTGCACCGGGATCCGGGCCGTCGTTGCGGTTTTCGCATCGGCGGCCTTCGCTTTCCTGTGACGCGCGAGGGCGAATTCCAGATGCTCCACGCTCCAGGCATGGATGCGGATCCGCTTGGCTTCCAAGCTCCAGGTTCCCATGTCCTGGGTGACGATCCCTTCCACCTCAATCAAGCCGTCCTGATGTCGGTCGTGGAAATGCGCCAAGCGGTCGGGCCAGACCACGACATCGCCCATGCCGCTGGCATCTTGCAGGGACAGGAAGAGCATGGATTTCCCTGAGGCGACCGGATGTTCCCGCGAGGCGGCGGGAAATCCAAGGACCCGCACCCGCGTGCCTTCGTGTTTTCCCAGCTTCCCCAGCGGCACGGTGTCGCGACTGGCCGGATGATGGCTCAGAAGCTCGAGAGGGTCGGCGGAAAGGAAGAAGCCCAGCGTCTCCCATTCGTCCCGGCATTTTTGGGCAAGGGAATCCGGGACCGGTGCCTGATGCGGGGCCGTCCTTCCGAAGAGGTCGGGAAGACTGCCATGGGGCGTGTCCTTCCATTCCTGCCACAGGGGGCGGACGCTGGAGCGCGCGAGGGTGAAGGCATCGAGGTGACCGGCGCGGGCAAAGCGTTCCAGATCCTTGAGGTCGAGGCGTGGCAGACGGCGGAATCCCTCGCGCAGGGAGGACCACGGGCCGTGCCTGCGATGGTCCTCAAGCAAGGCCTCCATGCCTTGAGGGCTCAGGCCTTTCACGAGGGAAAGACCGGGCACCAGACGCGTGCCGTCGCCCCACCAGCCGGGATGCAGCTCCTCGACGCCGCCCGAGGTCAGGGAAAGCCCGTCGATGCGCGCTTCCCGCAGATAGACGGAAGGACTGTAGTAGCCGTGGCGATTTTGCAGGATGGCCGCCCAGAACTGCGCGGGGTAGTGGGCCTTGAGCCATGCGCTGCGGAAGGAGAGCTGGGCGTAGGAAAGTGAATGGCTCTTGCAGAAGGAGAATCCCTGGAAGCTTGCGACCCGCTCCCACAGCTCCAGGGCTTGATCTTCCAAAAATCCCTTGGTGTCCTGGCAGCCTTGGACAAAATCCGTCTTGAGCTGTTCCCATCCGTCGGGGATTCCCTCGTGTTGGCTGTTCATCATCTTTCTCACTTTGTCCGCCTGCGCAAATGAGAGTCCGGCGATCTCCACGCAGATGCGCGTGATATCCTCCTGGAAGGCGCAGACGTCGTGGCTTTGGCTCAGGATGGGTGCAAGCGAGGGGTGGAGCCATTCCCAGTCGAAGACGCCTTGGCTTGCCTTGCGATGGCGCTCGACGAAGGTCTTTGCGTAGGCGGTCCCGGCGGGGCGCACCAGGCTCGAGGTGATCCCGATCTCCTCAAGGGTCTGGGCTCCGCTCTTGCGGTTGAGCCGGGTCTGGGCCGGGGATTCGATGTAGAAGACGCCGCGCGATCCGCCCTCGCGCATCATGGCCTGCACCTTCGGGTCGGACTGGATGCGCTCCATGTCGCCCAGTTCCGGATCGGGGTGGCCTTGGGCTTCCAGTTGCTCAAGCACGTCGCGCACCACCGAAAGGCTGCCGTTCCCGAGGATGTCGAACTTGACCAGTCCCAGGAAGTCGGTGCCGGAGTGCATGTCGATCTGACTGACCACGCGCCCCCTTCCCTCGGCGCTGTGCTGGCAGGAGACGTGGCGCCAGACGGGATCGTCGGTGATGAAGACGCCGCCGCAATGCTGCCCGATGAAATGCGGCCGCCCGGTCAGGCTTTGGGCCAGCTCCATGGCCTGGCCAAGCGCGGGCCAGGTGCGCATGGCCTCCTCGACGCTTGCGCGCGCATCCGGGGCGCCCTTGCGCAGTCGTCTTTTCAGGGCTTGGATGTCCTCCAGCGCAAGGCCCAGGGCGCGGCAGCTTTCGCGCAGGGCACCCTTGGAGCGGAAGCGGTGGGTGGTGCCCAGCATGGCGACATGGTCGGCGCCGTAGTGCCGGCTGATCCAGTCGATGATGGCTCCGCGCTCGTCCCAGCCGAAGTCCATGTCGGCGTCGGGAGGGCTCTTGCGGTCGGGGTTCAGGAAACGCTCGAAGTAGAGGCCGTGCTGGACCGGGTCCAGCTGGGAGACGCCCAGGTTGTAGAGGGTCATGCAGTTGGCGGCCGATCCGCGCAGCACCATGCAATCGGTGGCGCGGCGGTAGCCGCGGGTCAGGAGCCGGCAGGCGTGGCGGTGGATCTCCCGCACCGTCAGGAAGTAGCCGCTGTAGCCGGTCTGGCCGATCACCCGCAGTTCCTTGGATTGGATCTCCTTGGCTTGGGCAAGGTCGGGGGAGCCGTCGTAATGCCCGGCAAAGCCCTCCCACGCAAGGGTGGCCAGATGGCTTTCGGGCGTTTCCCCTTCCGGGACCTCGGCGGAGGGAAGACGCCATGAGGAGGCTTCGTAGTCGTCGTGGCAAAGGTCGGCAATTTGACAGGAATTGTCCATCGCTTCGGGGGCGCGCGCGAAGGTCTCGCGCAACCGCGACTCGGGCTTGAGCCATGCTCCCGGCGGCTGGTGGTGGTGCAGCGGGAGCTTG
>JBDKGV010000229.1:0-5634 GCA_039798005.1 Fibrobacterota bacterium | reverse complement strand
GAGCTGCGGCTCGATCGACGCCTCACCTTGCAAATCCTGCGAAACCTCGTCCACAACGCCTTGCGCTACACCGCCGGCCGGGTGTCCCTTCGCATCGAGGTGGGGGAGGACGCCGTCCTGCGGGCAAGCGTGTCGGACGAGGGTGAAGGCTTCTCGGCGACGGAGCAGGAGCACCTTTTCGAACCGTTCTTCCGCGGTCGTGCCTCCCAAGGGTTGCCGGGCACGGGGCTGGGCCTTGCCATCGTGCGCGAATGCGCCCGGATCATGGGCGGGGAGATCCGTTACGAGGCCGTGGAGCCCATTGGCAGCCGGTTCGTCCTTGAATTCACGGAGTATGCATGAGCACGCGCAAGATCCTGGTCATCGAAGATGGATTGGACATCCTGGAGAACATCCGTGAGCTCTTGACCGAGGCCGGATGGCGGGTCCATTGCGCGACCAACGGGACCGACGGGATCAGCACGGCCAAGTCGGTGCTTCCCGACCTGATCCTGTGCGACGTGATGATGCCCGGATGCGACGGGTACGATGTCCTTGCGGCCTTGCGGGCCGATGCCACCACGGCCTCGATCCCCCTCCTGTTCCTGACCGCCCTGACCGACCGCAGCAACATGCGCAAGGGGATGGAGATGGGGGCGGAGGATTACATCACCAAGCCCTTCACCCGCACGGAGCTTCTGGCGGCCGTCCATGCGCGCCTGGACCGTTCCGAGTTCCTTTCGGCGCGGTTCCGCGTCCAGATGGAGGAGTTGCGGGACACGATCGCCCGTTCCCTGCCGCCGCAACTGCTCTCCCCCCTCAACGGCATCCTTGGGCTGTCCTCGATCCTGGTCGAGGAATTCGAGTCGATCAAGCGGCGCGAGCTCCATGACATGGCCAAGAGCATCGAGGAATCGGGGCACGAGATGCACCGCATGGTGCGCAAGTTCCTGACCTTCTCCGAGCTTTCCATGATCCGGCTGGATTCCTCGCGCGTCGAGGTCCTGCGACGGGACAACCTGTGCAAGGTGGATGAGATCGGCGAGCGGACGGTTCGCCAACTGCTCGAGGCCAATCCCAAGGCCGTGCGCCTTGCCACCAAGTGGGAATCGGGACTGGTGCCGATCTCCCCTTTCCATTTCCAGCGTTTGCTTGAGGAGCTTCTGGAGAACGCCTTGCAGCATTCACCCGAAGGGACTCCGGTGCGTCTCACCGTCCGGGCGCGCGGGGAATTGTTGCAGCTTGCCATCGAGAACGCCTCGGCCACGCCCGACCAGGAGCGCTTGAAGCTCCAGACCCAGAGTAACGGCATGGGTGTGGTCATCTCGCGCGCCATCTGCGAGATCTACGGGGGATCGCTCAAGTACGAGAGCGCACCGGGGGAATGGACCATTGCGCATGTGGAGCTGCCGCTTCTCGACCTGTGAATCCTTCGGGGTCCGATGCCGCCCCGGTTGCATCGACGCCCCGGATCACTGGCCAAGGCAATGCCCCGCAACACCCTGCGCTGCGGGGCGACCTGCGAAGGGATCGAAAAAGGGTGGAAACAAAAAAACCCGGGGTTTCCCCCGGGTTTCGCGGCTGTCCCGCAATTCCCCGTAAACGGAACTGCCACTTCTTGACCGGAGATATTGCCAATAATTCCCCGTGTACTCGCGGTCAAGCTCACTCAATATACCATTGATTTCGGATGCAAGGCAAGAGGTGATTCAGGAAAAATTCAATTTTTCAGGATCGCGTCCAAGCTGCCGGGTTGCAATCCCTCGAGGACGCTCTCCGCCAAGGTCTCGAACGTCGTTTCCAGGTCGGGCATCCCCCAGCTGCCTTCGCCGAAGAAGGCCTCGCAGACCTTGCGGTTCTCGAAGAGCCCGTGCAGGTAGGTCGCAAACACGTTTCCGTGCGCAAACCACAATCCCTCGCCTTGCTGCGAAAGCGTTGAAACGGATGAACCCATCCTGATTTCGTAGCCCTGCGCCTCCAGACCTTCCCACATCCGCCAACGCCCGGGGAGGTTCGACAGGACTTGCCGGGTCTTGACGACGCGCTTTCGCGTGCCGTAGTGCGTGACGATGGGCAAGAGTCCCAGACCCTCACCTTCGCCTTCCACGCCGTGGGGGTCGTGCAGGGCGCCGCCCAGCATCTGCAGGCCTCCGCAGATGCCGATCACCGGCCGTCCGCTTGCGGCGTGGGCCTGGATGACCGCATCCATCCCCAAGGCGCGCAGCCACGCGAGGTCGGTGGGGGAGTGCTTCGACCCGGGCAGGAGGATGACGTCGGCGCCTTCCAGTTCGCGGGCGCTGCGGGCCAGTTGCAGGTCCCAACCGTGCAGGCGGGACAACGGTTGGAACTCGTCGAAGTTCGAGACCTGCGGATAGGCGCAGATGGCGATGACCTTGTTGCCGATGCGGCGAGGCTGTTCGCTCCAGGTGGCGGCGTCCTCGTCCGGAAGGCTGTGGGCAAAGCGCGGCACCACACCCACCACCGGCACGCCGGTGCGCTCAAGGAGCATGGTGGGGGCGGGTTCCAGAAGCTTCACGTCCCCGCGGAACCGGTTGAAGACGAACCCCTTGAGCAGGGCGCGATCCTGCTCCGAAAGCAATCCCCAGGTCCCGAAGCACGAGGCGATCGATCCGCCCCGGTCGATGTCGCTCACAAGCCAGGCGGGACCGTTCATTTCCCGGGCGGTGAAGAGGTTCACGTAGTCGCAGTCGGAGAGGTTGATCTCGGCGGGACTGCCAGCGCCCTCGGCCACCACGATGTCGTTTTCGGACAGCAGCTTGTGGAGCGAGGGCTTGGAGGCTTCCCACAGGAGAGGGGAGCGCTTGCGCCACTCCATCTCGGTGAGTTCCCGGTTGGCCTCGCCCAGGAGCACGACCTGGCTGCGGGTGGCCTTCTCGGGCTTCAAGAGCACCGGATTGTGGTCCGTGCACGGCTCGCAGCGCGCCGCCAAGGCTTGGAACCACTGGGCGCACCCGATCTCGCCGCCGGTGGCGACGCGGGCGTTGTTGCTCATGTTCTGCGCCTTGAAGGGCGCCACCTTGTAGCCTTGATTTGACAAAATCCGACAAATGGCCGTGGTGACCAGGCTCTTCCCCGCTCCCGAGGAAGTGCCCCAGATCATCAGCGTCCTGGCGCGGCGGCTCAAGGCTCGTCCCGCAGGACCTCGGGGGAGGAGGCGGGCACCTTGCGGATGAGAGCGAGGTAGGCCTTGGCGGATGCCTCGATGATGTCGGTGCTGCGCCCGTGGCCCGTGAGCGTGCGGTTGTCGCGCTTGGTGCTCACCACGACCTCGCCCTGGGCGTCGGTGCCGCCGGTGATGGCCTTGAGGTGATAGGTGTCGATCTCCACGCTCTTGCCAGTCAGGTTCTTGATGGCCGCAAGCACGGCGTCCACCGGGCCGTCGCCGCGAGCCTGCCCGACCACCGGGGCGGCTCCGCCCTTGCTCAGGGTGACCGTGGCGGCCGGTTCGGTCTGGGAACCCGCGAACACCTGATAGCCCACCAGCTGCCAGTCCTCGCCCTCGGCCACGGGTTCGCCCTGGATGTCGGAGACCATCGCGACCAGGTCGTCGTCCAGCACTTCCTTCTTCTTGTCGGCCAGTTTCTTGAACTCGTCGAACAGGCGGCCAAGGTCGGCCTCCGGCATCTCGAATCCCAGGGCGCGCAGGCGGTCCTGCAGGGCGTGCTTGCCCGAGTGCTTGCCCAGCACCATGTTGTGGCTGGAACGCCCGACGCTCTCGGGGGTCATGATCTCGTAGGTGGCGCGCGCCTTCAGGACGCCGTCCTGGTGGATGCCCGACTCGTGGCTGAAGGCGTTCTTGCCCACGATGGCCTTGTTGGGCTGCACCTCGATGCCGGTGATGCGCGACAAGAGGCGCGAGGTGTTCCAGATCTCCTCAGATCTGATGTTGGTGTCGATCCCGAAGAACGAACGGCGGGTGCGCAGCACCATCGCGACCTCCTCCAAGGAGGCGTTTCCGGCGCGTTCACCGATGCCGTTGACGGTGCATTCCACCTGGCGGGCACCGGCGCGGATGGCCGCGATGGAGTTGGCCACGGCCAGGCCCAGATCGTTGTGGCAATGGACCGAGAAGATCACGCCCGGCACCTTCACGCGATCGACCAGGAAGGCCACCAGTTCCCCGAATTCATCGGGGGTGGTGTAGCCCACGGTGTCGGGCACGTTCAGGGTGGTGGCGCCGGCTTCGGCCACGGCGGTGTACAGGTCCACCAGGTACTCGCGGTCGGAGCGGGTGGTGTCCTGCGCCGAGTACTCCACGTCGTCGGTCCAGGTGCGGGCGCGCTGGATCGCGGCCACCGACTTCTCGATGTTCTGCGCACGGGTCATGCGCATCATGTTGTCCAGATGGATGTCCGAGCCGGAGCTGAAGGTGTGGATGCGGCGGCGCGCGGCCGGAGCCAAGGCCTCGCCGGCCCGGTCGATGTCCTTGTCCGTGATGCGGGCCAGGCCCGCGATGATCGGACCCTTCACCTCGGAGGCGATGCGGCGCACGGCCTCGAAGTCGCCGGGGGAGGCGATGGGAAAGCCGGCCTCGATGACGTCCACGCCCAAACGGGCGAGCTGGGTGGCCAGCAGGATCTTTTCTTCGATGTTCATCGAGAAGCCTGGAGACTGCTCTCCGTCGCGCAGCGTGGTGTCGAAGATGCGAACCTGGTTCATCGCGATGTTCCTTCCGTCCTGGGATCCGTGAGAGGCTCCAATGTAGCTTGAGCCGGGACTTGCGTCTTTCGTGTGCGTGGACATGCTCGATCTCCTGATGTGTGGTGGAGACCTTCGCAGAGGTTCGGCTCGGTTTTCGATCGCTGGAAACGAAAACCGCCCGGCCCTCTGGGAGGGCCGGGCGGTTGTGCAGATGCAGCCGACGGTTCCTCTCTAGCGATGTTCGCTGAGAAGAAGAAGCTGGATGGTTGCCGACGACATGTGCATGAATACATGATACGGGGAAACCCAAGGAAAGTCAAGCCTCCAAGTCCGGATTCCTGTTCTCCCCCCGACCGTCGCCCGGCAGGGGCGGGACCCCGCAGCGGTGCTCCGCGAGGAGGCCCGATGAGCCCCCGAGGGTTGCGCGGACCGGATGGGGGCGAGCAGGGCGGGAAACGGGGCCATACCTTCTTGGAGTGGACATCGCGCCTAGGAAGTGGGAGCATGGAGCCTGCGCCCAGCGTCCAAGGAAGGAGGTCCAGCATGAGCGACATGAATCTGGTGGGAGCCAACCAGTGGCAGACGCTCCAGATGCAGGAATCCTCGCGACCGATGGCGCAGCCGCAGCCCAGGGCCCCGGAGCCCGATGTGAAGGCCCTGCCCAGCCAGCAACCCGGCGTGCAGGCTGCGACCCAGACGGCCCAAGCGGTGCACATGGAGCCGATCTTCGACCATGTGGATCTCTCGCTCAAGGATTCCTTGGGTGAGCACGCCCATGGAGGCGAGGAGCGTGGGGAAGCCAGTCCGCGACCGCCTGAGGAAGCGCAGGTCATCGCGAACTTGCCGCAATTCGCAAGTCTGGAGGAGGCCTGCGATTGGATCTGCGCCTTGGATGGGGAAACCTCAAGACGCTTGGTGGAACTGTTCCATTTCACCTCTCCCGTGCGGGGGATCCTGGCAACGCTTGCCTCGGTTCCGCAAGGGAAGTTCGGC
>JBDKGV010000228.1:0-5648 GCA_039798005.1 Fibrobacterota bacterium | reverse complement strand
CGCTATTTGCCCATCTGGGTGCGGCGGCTCGTGGCTGGGCCCCCGGCGTGTACGCGGGGGCATGGGACACCGTCACTCAAGTGGATCGCTTGGATGTGCTCTCGCTGGCCGGCAAGGCCGAGCTTGCCGAAATGAACCGTCTGCGCAACGCGCCCCTGACTGGGCTTTCGCGGTGGATCTTGGCGGCGGCCTACGCCTCGGCAGGTCAAGCCGATGTCGCGGGTCAACTGGCGCGCACGGCCGCGGTGGTGCCGCTCTCCTCCAAGCGCATGCTGGGAGAATGGCTGGGTTCTCCGATCCGCGACCAAGGGCGCATTCTCGAGGCGATGGTGCGCACCGGGCAAACGGCTCAAGCACCGGTCCTGTTCCAGAATCTGCGCAAGGAATTGGGTTCGAGCAGTTGGCTCTCGACCCAGGAAACCGGTGTGTCGTTGTGGGCCTTCTCCGGTTGGTTGGGCAAGCTGCCCAAGGGCGTGGAGTCCGCCGTGGAGTGGCGCTTGGCCGGAGGCGCATGGAATCGCCTTTCCACGAGCAAGGGGCGGGCAGGGGCGAGCCTTCCGGATGCTCCCGTGGGTGTCCTGGAGGTCCGTTCGCTCAATGCCAAGCCCGTGGAGGTCCTCGTGACGCGTCGAGGCATCGATGTGCCCGGGATGGAGCCGGCAACTCGCCCGGGAGGACTTGAGATCCATCGCACCTGGAGGACGGCCGAAGGAGCCGTGGTCGATCCGACGCGCCTGGTGCAAGGAACTGAACTCGTGTGCGAAGTGGTTGTCGGCAACCGCTCCGGGCAGAGGTTGTCCAACGTGGCGCTTTCCCAACTGTTCCCGGGGGGCATGGAAATTCGCAACGATCGCCTGGAAGCGGCAGCGTCAGGGGCTCAAACGACCGATGGCTTCGACCGCATCGAGTTTCGCGACGATCGGGTGATCCATTACATGAGCATCGCCTCAGGAACGACGCGCACCATCAGGGTCAAGCTGCGGGCGGCATGGGTCGGCCGGTTCGTCTTGCCGACCGCCGCCGTCGAGGCGCTCTACGACTCCCAGTATTCGGCCTGGGCTCGTGGCGGCAACTGCGAGATCGTTCCGAAGCCGTAATCCCAAGTCCTGACCCGAATCCATCGCTTCGGGTCAGCGTTCACCGGTGCCTGGTTCGCGGGTTCGAGGTCGCAGACCAAGGAACTGCCCCGCAGCACCGTTGCGGGGTGGTGCCGGTCAAACCGGCGCTTCTTCCCTCAGGATTGGGAAGTGCGACTCAAAAGCTCAAGGACATCCCCGATGGTGCGGTGGGATTCCAGCGGATGCCGCAGCGGGACCGAGAGGTTGAGGGAATAGCGGTTGCGCCGTCCGATCCTCTCGCGTTGCAGGATGCCTGCCGCCTCAAGTTCCTGCACGATCCTTTGGACCGCCCGCTCGGTGATTCCGATCAGCTCGGCGGCCTCGCGCAACGGACTGTCCTGGTGGGTAGAAAGAAATACCAGCACATGGGTGTGATTGGTGAAGAACGTCCAAGGCGTCTTCTCTCCGGGTGATGCCATGCTCACAGATCTAGCATCATCCTTGCCTGGTGTCACTGGATTTACCATCAGGGGTGCATGGATCCAGCGGCGAAGGGGCGTTCGTGGATGCTTGGATGGATCGAAACGAGTGCACGGGAAAAATGGCCGATGTCAGAAATTGCACTTGAATTACGAACTATAATTCGCGTATATTAAGACGTGTAATGTAATTCGTGAAATGTTGAGCATAAAATATGCTTCAGTCTGGAATTCCAAGGAAAGTGAGGGGGCGATGATGAGTCTTGATCCTGTACTGCTTTTCTTCCTGCTCGGCCTGGTGGCCGGATTGCTGCGCTCCGAGATCCGGCTTCCCGCAGCGGCCTATGACCTGACGACCATGATCCTGCTCCTGTCGATCGGGATCAAGGGAGGAATCGAGCTCCATGGCAGACCGTTGGGTGGGATGGCCATCGACGCCTTGGCGGCGGTGGCCATGGGGCTTGCCCTGCCTTTGCTCGCCTTCCCGGTATTGCGGCATCTCGGCAAGCTGTCCCGTGCCGACGCAGGATCCATCGCGGCTCATTACGGTTCGGTGAGCGTGGCCACCTATGCCGTGGCCGCCGCCTACTTCGCCTCCCGGCAGATCCCCTACGAGGCGCACATGCCATTCCTGCTTGCCGTGCTCGAGATCCCCGCGATCCTCGTGGGCATCGTGCTGGCGCGTGGCTTCACCACGAAGATGCCGCTCAAGGAAGTGGCCCGGGACGTGTTCCTGGGCAAAGGCATCATCCTTCTCATCGGGGGGCTCCTGATCGGCTGGATGGCGGGTCCCGAGGGCGTGGCCCCCGTGAAGCCCCTCTTCTTCGACATGTTCAAGGGCATTCTCGCGATCTTCCTCCTGGAGATGGGATTGGTCACGGCCTCCCAGATCGCAGCCCTGCGCAAGTGCGGAATCTTCCTGCTGTTCTTCGGGATCGCGATGCCGCTTTTCTCCTCCGCCGTGGGCATTGCGATCGGGATGAGCCTTGGATTCTCGCTGGGAGGCACGGCGATGTTCGGCATCCTCGCGGCAAGCGCTTCCTACATCGCCGTCCCGGCGGCGATGCGCATCTCCGTGCCGGAGGCCAATCCGGGGCTTTCGCTGGCCGTTTCGCTGGGCGTCACCTTCCCGTTCAATGTCCTGTTCGGCATCGGGTTGTACCACGGCATGGCTCGCTGGGCCTTTGAGCTGGTCGGTCGGTGATCCGGTGGCGAGTTCAAGCGGTTCAGATCGGATTCCTCGCAGCAATGCTGTGGAGGGGAGTGTCGGTGCACAGGGGAAACCTTCAGGGAAGGACAGGATGATGAACAGGGATGATCAAGGTCAAGAGGTTCTGGTCGGGTTGGTCATGGGCTCTTCAAGCGATTGGGAAACCATGGAGTCCGCGGCGGTGATTCTCCGTCAGATGGGGATTTCCTACCAAGCGCAGGTCGTTTCCGCCCACAGGACTCCCGAGGCCTTGTACCGGTACGGCAGGACGGCCATGGAACGGGGGATTCAAGTGATCATTGCGGGAGCCGGCGGCAGTGCTCATCTCCCGGGAATGCTCGCCGCCGTGACCTGTGTGCCCGTGCTGGGGGTTCCGGTCCAGAGTCGGGCGCTGTCGGGGATGGACAGCCTGCTCTCCATCGTGCAGATGCCAAAGGGCATTCCGGTGGCGACCTTTGCGATCGGTGCGGCGGGTGCAGCCAATGCGGCGCTCTTTGCCGCTGCGATGCTCGGGCGGCAGCATCCGGCCATCCTTGCGAAACTGAAGGCCTTTCGGGAAAGGCAGACACAGGACGTGCTGGACAACGCGCAGATCGAGGTTTGGAGCGAGGGCGCTCTCCCATGAAGGCCGTGGGTGGCGGGGCCATGGTCGGCATCCTTGGCGGTGGCCAATTGGGGCGCTATCTGGTGTTGGCGGCGGCTCGCCGGGGCTTGAAGACCTTTGTGGTCGATCCCTCGCCACAGGCGCCGGCCCTCAGGCTTGCAGACCATGCTCGGGCGGCATTTTTCACCGATTGCTCGGTGCTTGAGGAAATGGCCCGGACCTGCGATGTCGTGACCTTCGAATCGGAGTCGGTGCCGGTCCAGGCTCTGGAGACCTTGGCTCAGCTGGGGGGCACGGTGCTTCCCGGAACGCGCTCCCTGGGGATTGCCCAGGATCGGATCTTGGAAAAGACCTTTCTTGACCGACTGGGAATTCCGGTGGCGCCTTGGTGTGCGATCGAGCAGGCCTCGGATTTTTCCAAGGCCATTGGCTTGTTGGAGCGCGGAGCGATCCTGAAGACCGCACGTGAAGGCTATGACGGCAAAGGCCAGAGGCGAGTCGATTCTCTCCAGGGGCTGGAATCGGCATGGGACTCCTTCGGGAGAGGGCCTTGCGTCGTGGAAGCGCGCGTCGACTTCGTGCAGGAGGTTTCCGTGCTGGTGGCGCGGGACCGGTTCGGGAGCATCGCCTTGCATCCGCCCATCGAGAACCGGCACCACCGGCATGTCCTTGACCTGTCCGTCTTCCCGGCCCGGATCGCTGATCCCACCTCAAGGCGGGTCGAGGCCATCACACGCACGATCGCAAGCGCGCTTGAGCATGTGGGAGTCCTTGCCGTGGAGTTTTTCGTCCTTCCGGACGGGAACGTCCTTGTCAACGAAATCGCGCCTCGCCCTCACAACTCCGGGCACATCACGCTGGAAAATCCCGTCAGTCAGTTCGAGCAGCACCTGCGTTGCATCCTGGGCTTCCCCGTGCATCCCGATTTCTCGACGCGGGGGAGCGCGGTGATGGCCAACCTGCTGGGCGACCTGTGGAGCCCTTCGGGGGACCCCCGCTGGGAGTTTCTCGCCACGGAGCCGGAGGCGTACCTGCATCTCTACGGGAAGGAGGTGCGCTCGGGCCGGAAGATGGGGCACATCACCCTGACCGGAGTCGATCCGGATGCCTTGGTGCGAAGAGCGAATGTTCTGCGGGACGGGATCTTCGCTCGCCCTGACTGACAGCGCCGCTGCCACATCTGTTCATCCTGAGAAATTTTACCCTTTCATCAATCATCACTGGAGGCTCTCATGGAAACGCCGCTGCTCTTTCCCTTCGCTCAGTACTGGTGGTTCTACGCCGCCTTCACCGCTTTCATCGTGGGGCTCCTGGCCTTGGATCTGGGGGTCTTCCACCGGAAGGCGCACACGGTCACGGTCAAGGAATCCTTGATCTGGAGCGTCGTCTGGATCTCCTTGGGGCTGGCCTTTGGCGCGGGCCTCTGGCAATATGCCCTCTGGCGCCTGCCTCAGGTGCCTGAACTTGCCATGCTTCCCGGATTCGATCCGATCGCGGCCGCAAACCAGGTCGGTCTGGAGTATCTCGCCGGTTACGTGATCGAAAAGGCGCTGGCCGTGGACAACATCTTTGTCATCGCCATGGTGTTCGCCTACTTCAACATTCCGTCCGCGTACCAGCATCGCGTGCTGTTCTATGGAATCCTGGGAGCGTTGTTCTTCCGGGCCGTGTTCATTTCCCTGGGCGCTGTCTTGTTGCAGTTCCACTGGGTGATCATCGCCGCGGGAATCTTCCTGATCTTCACAGGGGTCAAGATGCTCTTTGCCGGGGAAAGTAAGCTGGATCCGGAGCGGAACCCTCTCCTGAAGCTGCTGCGCCGGTTCATTCCGGTGACCAACGAATTCCACGGCCAATCCTTCTTCGTGCGCCAGGGCGGGCGGTGGTGGGCGACTCCCGTCTTCGTCTGCCTGTTCTTCATCGAGATCTCCGACATCATCTTTGCCATCGACTCGGTTCCGGCGATCTTTGCCCTCACCCGGGAGCCCCTGATCGTGTTCACCTCGAACATCTTCGCAATCCTGGGTCTGCGTGCCATGTATTTCCTGCTTGCCGGGATCATGGACCGCTTCCGTTACCTCAAGGTCGGCTTGGCTCTCATCCTGGTGTTCGTCGGTCTCAAGATGGTCTGGCTGAATGACCTGTTCGGCGGAAAGTTCCCCATCGTCCTGTCCTTGGGGATCATCGGGGCGATCCTGGTGCTTTCGATGGTCGCCTCGCTGCTGGCCTCCCGCAAACCCGAGGCATCGGTCCCATAGAGCGAAATCCCTCCCATCGAAAAAGGGCACCCCCGCTGGGGT
>JBDKGV010000227.1:0-5658 GCA_039798005.1 Fibrobacterota bacterium | reverse complement strand
ACAAGGGCCGTTGATCCGGGCAGCCACCGGAGCACCTCGAACGATTTTTGACAATTCCACGGGAAAATGTGCCCCAGGCTCTCCAGAGAGCCTGGATGGAGTGCATTTTGAATATCCATGAGCTTTGCCTTGGAATACCTGTCTCCCGGTGGCGCCCCGCCGTCGTTCGAGGACATCGAAGAATGGCGCTTGGATATCCCTCAGTTCGAGGCGTCGAGCGAGCGGGATGGAGTACGCACCTGGTGGTATCGCAATCCCGATACCAGCGTCTACTTCGTGCTCTCCCTCTATGAGGTCAGCCCCACCGGAAACGATGAGCTTGGCCCCTGCGGGTTGGAGTTCTCGCTCAACCACCTGCGCCCGACGTTCTTCGCCGAGGAAGCCGCCCCGATCATGGGCAGTCTTGCCCAGTGCCTGGGCCTGGTCCCTTGCGACGGTTCGACCGGGGTTCCGCTGGAAAGCGTTCCGGGATCGGAAGAGCTGCAACAGGAGATCGTCAGGCTCTGGGGGCACGGCAACGCCGTCGCGGTGGATGAGGCCTCGCAGCAAGGCCGTCGCATGCACTTTCTCCAGCCGGAGTCGGCGCGACGCTGGTGGGAATACTCCCGTCGACGCATCGCCCTGCGCGATGCCTTGATGGAGCGGAAGATCCAAGCCGAGGTTCCTGCGGTCCATTTCCTGAAGATGCCCCACAGCGGCAAGGTCGTCACCGCCATGGCTTGGGAAAACGAGGGCGCGACCCTGTTCCCCCCTTGCGACTACATGGTGATCGACCGGACCATCGAAACCCGCAAGCTCTTTCGCAAGACCACGGAGCGCAAGGTCGGCTACGTGTCCACCGAGGTGTTCATGCGCCAGATCGTGGGTGCCCTGAAGTCGATCGAAGTGGATGGAATGCCCATCCGCCTTCTTCTCCAGGAAGATGCCTGGAAAGCCGCCGACCGCATTCCCAATCTCCCGCTGGAAGAGGACTTGTCCGATTTCAAGCCCTTGCGCCCCGACCAGATCATCGACGAGGAAATGTGAGGAGTCTCGAGGATTTCCTCACGGCCAGCCCGACACCGTGGCATGCCGCGTGCGAAGCGGGCCAAATCCTGTCACAGGCCGGCTTTCACCGTCTGGACCCCGCGGCCATCGAGTGGGAAGTCCAAGGGCCCGGGGCCTTTGTCGTCCTGGGTGGCCTTCTGGTGGCTTGGCGTTGGCCTGAAAAGCTTTGCGGTCTGCGCCTTGGGACGGCCCACACCGACAGCCCTTGCCTGCGCATCAAACCCCGTGCGACCAAGCGCAGCCTCGGTGCCACCACCTTGGGCGTGGAAGTCTACGGCGGAATGCTCCTTCACACCTGGTTCGATCGGGCCTTGGAGATCGCAGGCCGGGTGCACGACAAGGACGGAGTCCAGCACCTGGTCCGCTTGGCCTCCCCTCGCCCGGTGCTGCCAAGCCTTGCCATCCATCTCGATCGAGAAGTGAACGAACGGGGCCCGCAGATCCAGCGGGAACTGCATCTGCCACCCATGGTCTGCCTTGCCGACTGGGACTTGCAGGATGCCCTGACCGAAGCCATCGGCACAGAACCCATGAGCTTCGACCTGTGCCTGGTCGATTCGGCCCCTGCACAGCGGGTCGGTGCCGGGGAGCTCCTGCAATCGGGTCGGCTGGACAATCTCGCCTCCTGCCACGCTCTCCTTGAGGCCTTCATGAGCCTGGAGGACTTCAAGGCATGGCCTGTGATCGCCTTGTTCGACGGCGAGGAGATCGGCTCGGAGATCGCCGGTGGAGCCCGATCGAACACCCTCCTGCACCTCTTGGAGCGGGCGGCATCCTGCCTTGGCGCCACGCGCACCCGCTGGCTTGCCCTGCTTTCCGATTCCATGGGACTTTCGGCCGACATGGCCCATGCCGTGCATCCCAACCACCCGGGGAAGCACGACCTGTCCAATGCGCCGTTCTTGGGCCAAGGTCCGGTACTCAAGAGCAATGCATCCTACCGGTACGCCACCGACGGGCAAAGTGCCGCCGTCCTGCGGCGTCTGGCTCGCCAAGCGGACATCCCCCTCCAGGAGTTCGCCATGCGCGCCGACCTCGGCTGCGGCTCAACGGTGGGGCCGTCGCTTTCCAGCGCCTTTGGAATGCCCGTGGTCGATTGCGGAGCTCCGCTCCTGGGCATGCACTCGGCCCGCGAACTCATGGCCATCGACGACCATGCGCAGTCCGCACTGAAAGCCCCAAACCTCCTACTCCACGCAGCCGGTCTCGGTGATCCAACTCCGCGCCTGCGCCTTCACCTGATCGGCGCTGCCGGGAAGGGAAGGAAGGGCGAACTGCTTGGCTGGCTGCCGCAAACTCACGGCGAGGTCATAGAGCCGGACCGACTCCTCGCAGCCGAACCCCTCCACGGGGTGCGCTGTCGTACCGAGCTTGGGGCACATTCCCACCTGCAGGAAAGCCACTGTCGCAGTGCCTCCGCAGGTCTGAAAATGCACAGGGCCCGAAGCGGTCCACGCCTGACCGGAATCCTTGACGGCAAGTTCCACGCGATCCTCGGCCGAAACCATGGTCCTTGAAATGCCTTCGGAACGGCTGTCGCGCCGCACCACGATCCTCCACCCGAACACGGCGTCGACCACCTGCGAATCCCCCATGGCAAGGGAAATGTCCGGGACATCCACGGAATCCAAGGCCATGCTCATCTGCTCGCCTCCATCCTCCTGAAACCCGAGACTGTCAGCGAGGGATGTGCTGTCCGCAACCGCACCACCGCGGGCAATGGTGGTCAGGAGAGTGGACAATTCGAGCTTCAAACGACCGGAATAGCTCTCGGCATTGTCGGAGAGTTCCATGGTGAGCTTGACTCCCACCCCAAGGCCCAGAGCATGCACAAGAAACAGGATCCATCCGATCAGGGAGCGTCGAAGCACCGCCTGCCGCCAGCACAGAAGCAGGAAGGCAAGCCCGATCAGGCCCAGGGCCGGAAAGAAAAGCACAAACATGAAGTTGCCCGCGGAAGGCATCCCGTAGAGCATTCCGATGGCGACCGTGGCACCCAGCAGCAACGCTTCGAGAAATACCACCGTCCACAGGAACGGCCAGGCGACGAAGGAGCGCTTGCCCGGGGGTGACGGACTTGAGACGGGCTTCACCGTCCCGGTCTCGGGACCCGGTTCGGGGGAAAGGGGCTGTTGGCCAGCAGGCTGATCGTCCATGGACACTCCGGAATCGAGGACAAGGGATGGAATCGCTTCCAACCTAAACTCCCCGACAATTTCCGTCATTCGCGGAGTGATCGCCGTCACGGATGAACCGAATGAGTTCCTTTTGCGACACTGATGAAAATGGAGGTCGCATGCGAACGATACTTGTGGGCATCGCCATGATGGTCCAGACACTTTGCGCCGGTGAACGCGTCCTTGTCGCCCCGGGGTCCGTACCTGCCTACGGCTACGGCTACGGTGGCCGGACCAAGGCGGAGACCTCGGCCAAGACCGGGGAGATCACCATCCACGCCGACGACAAGCAATGGTCGGGCTGGACCTTCGGGATTCCGGCCCAGGACTTGGCGGCCATCCGAAGCACCGGAGCCCTGCACTTCGAGGTGAAGGGAGCCAAAGGCGGCGAACGGTTCCGCATCGGACTCCTGGACGGATCCAATCCCGACCACAAGACCCAGACCCGCGTGGACGGCTGGGGCTACGGGGATGTGCGCAAGGAATGGTCCTCCGTCATGGTTCCGCTGGCGGACTTCCCCACCCAAGGTTGGTGGTGGGACGAGAAGCTCCAGCAGGAACGCCCCGCGGACATCGACTGGTCAAGGATCGTGGAATTCCGCCTGTCGACCGACCAGGACGGCAACCGGACCGCCCGGAACGCCGACAACATGACCGAAATCGCCATCCGCAACATCCGCATCACTTCCGACGCGCCCGGCCACTACGACGCCAAGGCCTTCTGGGACTCGTTCCATTCCGATGCGCCCGACCTCTCGCTTCCCTTCCAATCCCCCAAGGCGATCTGGAACCTGCGCAAGGGGCAGATCGCAAGCCTAGATTCCGCATGGCTTCCCAGCGGCGGCCCGGAAGGCCAACGCGCCCTGGAACTGCGGTTTCGCTTCCAAGACTGGGTGAACGCGGAGCTTGACCTCTCGAGCATGGGTGCCGCCTCCCAGGACTGGAGCCGCCATGCCGCGATCGGACTCTCCATCCTCTGTCCTCGATCGGCCGCATCGCTGCGCTTGGCCCTGCGCGACTCCACCGACGAATCCTGGAGCGCCACCACCTCGTTGAAGAAGGGCTGGAACCGGGTGGTCCTCCCGCTGTCCTCCTTCGTGCGCGATCCCTACTGGCAGCCCGAGAACGCCGGACGCGACCGGCGTCTGGATCTGCGGGGCATGAAGACCTTCTCCATCCTTCCCATGGACGGGGCCTTGCCCACCACCCTTTCGGTCGCCGGGATCTTCTTGACAAATTCCGTCAAAAAGACCGAGGCCCCGAAGGGAATCACCAAGGTCCTTCACAACCAGATCGGCTACCTCCCGCGTTTCGGCAAGCGGTTCCTGGTCACCAATCCCGGCACGGAGACCGAATGGTCCCTCTTGGATGAAAAAGGCAAGGCCGCCGTCTTCGGCAAGCTGGTGCCCTCGGGAAGATGGGACCTTTCAGGCGACACCATGGCCATGGGCGACTTCTCCCGCTGGACCAAACCCGGCACCTACCGCCTCTCGGTCGGGGACACCGTCTCGTCGCCGTTTCGCATCGGCGCGGGCCTCTATCGGGAAACCCTGCTGAAGGCCGTCCGCAGCTACTGGTTCCAGCGCGCGTCGACCGGCCTCCCCGAGAAGCTGGCAGGTCCGTGGGCACGCCCGGCGGGCCATCCCGACACGGGACTGTCACTGCACGAAGTCCCCGGAGCCACCGGCACGCGCGACGTCCAGGGCGGCTGGTACGACGCCGGCGATTACGGGAAGTACGTGGTGAACGCGGGCTACACCCTCGGGCTCCTGATGGACCGGCATGGCCTCGATCCCATGCTGGTGAAGGACGGCGAGCTGCGCATCCCGGAATCGGGGAACGGGCGCAGCGACCTGCTGGACGAGATCAAATGGGAGCTGGACTGGATCCTGCGCATGCAGGACAAGGACGGCGGCTTCTTCTTCAAGGTGGCCACCCTCAAGTGGGACGGCATGATCATGCCCCATGAGGCGATCGCCAAGCGCCACATCATCGGGAAATCCACCACCTCGACGCTCAACGGGACGGCGGTGCTCGCCCGGGCGGCGCGGCTGTACGCGGACATCGATGCCCCATTTGCCAAGAAATGCCTTTCCCAAGCCCGTCGAGGCTGGGACTGGGCCGTGAAGCACCCGTCGGTGGAGGCACCCTCCGAGACCGGTGGATCGGGCGGCTACGGCGATCAGGAGTTCCGTGACGAGTTCCTGTGGGCCGCCACCCAGCTCTGGCTTGCCACGGGCGAGGCCCGCTTCAAGACCAAGGCGGAGGAACTCACCCCCGCCCTGCCCCCTCTTCCCGCCAGCCACTGGCGCGACGTGCGCAACCTCGCTTGGATGGAGATGGCAAGACCCGCCTTCAAGGGCGCGTTGGGAGATTCGGCACGGTCACTCCTGGTCGAACGCGCCGATTCCATCCTCATCGCCATCGAAGGCTC
>JBDKGV010000226.1:0-5669 GCA_039798005.1 Fibrobacterota bacterium | reverse complement strand
GCTGTCGGCGCGATCGCGCAAAGGGCCAAGGCCGCAATTTGATTTTTCATGATTCGATTCCTTCGGTTCAAAGTGAGACGCGCAGACCGCACTGGCCTGTGATCCCGGTGTATTCGATCTGGACGGGGTGAGAGGCATCCCCTTCGTGGATGCGATGGGCCGCATCGGTGAGGTTGCCGGCCTGCAGGAAGATCAACCAGCCTTTGCCCAGGCGCTGGGAGAGCGATGCGTCCAGCCGCCCGCATCCTTCCACCCACGTGTCGCGTTCCCGCACCGGGGCGATCTCGTGGCGCATCTCCCCTTGCCATGTCCAGGAGGCGAGTGCGGAGAATCCCCACCGTTCGAAGCGAAGGGCGGCGGTTCCCGATTGGTCCACCTGACCCGGCAAACGTTCTTCCCCGGTCCGACCGGGAAGCTGCGTCGAAGACCATGTGCGCGTCCAGTTGGCCTCGATTCCAAACCCGGCCAAAGGACCCGGCAGGAATAGGAAGGGCTGGCTTGCTTCCAATTCTGCGCCCCAAAGCTCCGCGGTCTTTCCATTGGCCTTGCCATAGTGGGTGAAGACCACCTTGCGGATCGGATCCCATGAGGTCCAAGTGCGCGGAAACACGTAGTCTTCCAGTTGCTTGGCAAAGAGTCCGATCCCGACCATGCCGCGTCCGCGGTGGAACCACTCCACCCCGACATCGCCACCCAGGGCCAAGGTCGGATTCAGTTCCGGATTGCCCTCCTCGATCGTGTAGTCCAGGAGATCGGTGCGCATGGTAGGCACCAGGTCCCGGGCATCGGGAAGCACGAAGGATCGCGTGGCACCGGCCCGCAGGATCAATCCCGTGGCCGGTTCCCAACGCACCGAGGCCATCGGAAGCAGGAACTGCATCGTGCGGTCCTTCACGACTTGCACCGTGGTGTCCCACGACTCGTCGGCCTGCAGACGCACATCGTTTCCGGTCGAACGAAGATCGAAGCGTTCAAAGCGCAATCCACCGACCGCGACGATCCCGTCCAACTTCCATCGCGCCTGCCCGTACCCGGCAAGATGATTCTCTTCGATGAGGTAGTTTTGGGGATCGAAGGTGAGGTGGTTGTCCTGAGCCTTCTCGATGAGGGCGGAACTGTGGTTTGCAAGCCACGCATCCACGGCCTCGACCGAAGGCATGGCTCCCAGGTCGTACTGCCCTTGGTAGAAGTCGGGATCCCCTGCCGATGGTGAGAATTCCAGCAAGGTCGGCTTGACGGCACCCGAGGCGAAGGAGTACGAGGCTCCTCCGGTGGTTTGGCGCTTTTCCTTCCTTCCAAGCTTCATTCCCGATTTGATCTGCACGGCGGAATCCAGGATCGACATCCGGGCATCCAACCGGCCGTGAAGGTCGCTTTCGCGGGCATCCATCCACTGGGGATCCAAGCGGGAAAGGACATAGCTCCCCGCTTGGGTAATGCGGGGATCGTGCCCGATCGGGCGAGGATACCAGAAGGCGTAATATTCGGGGGCCTCAAGATTGTCCGGATGGATGGCCACGTTCATTCGAGCGGAAGGCACGAAGGTCGCCTGGGTGCTCAGGGGTTGGCGCGTCCGGGAATCCGTGGCGGTGAGCGCCGCTTCCATTCGGACATTCCCGATCCCGGTGCTGGCCCCAAGGCTCCCCAATCCGACCGTTTCGGTGCGCACGCGATGGCGAATGCTGCGATAGACATCGACATTCGTGGAGGAATCCACATAGGGAGCAAGATCGCCGTGCCCGGTGCGATCAAGCTCCAGCCTTTCGCGCAGCTGATCGCTTTGGCTGCGACTCCAGCTTCCCGTCGCATAGAGAAGCGATGCCTCCCCCAGCCTCCAGTCCAAGCGTCCGTTCAAGCCTTGGCGCACCTTCCCGGTGCGGTAGCGACGCAACTGGAGCTCCCAGATCCTGGAATGGTCCAAGGTGTCCCAGCCCATTCCCACGGCATCCCGTCCACTGGTCGACTGGTACCAGCTCCCCCCGACATAGGCTCCAAGGGCTCCACCTTCCAGGAAACGACGCGAGAGCGCCACGGAACCCTGCCACAGAGGCTTGCCGGGCAAATCATTCCACCCCGAGGCGAAGAACCCGCGAAACACGAGTTGCGTGTCCTGAGCCGATGGCGTGACCAGATTGACATTGCCGCCGATGGCATCGCCGTCCATCTCGGGCATGAGCACCTTGGTGACCTCGATCTCGGAGAGCTGATCGACGGGGATCACATCCAGTCCGACGGCACGGGTGTCGCCATCGGAGCTTGCCACCTTCTGTCCGTTCATGGTCACCGTGGACAGGCGCGCCTCGGTGCCGCGGATCTGCACGAAGCGCCCTTCCCCTTGGCTGCGCTGAAGTGTGACCCCGGAGGATCGGGAAAGCGCCGAAGCGGCGTCGGCATCGGCGCGTTCGCGGATGGCATCGATCCCCAGCACATCCTTGCGCACATCGGATTCCTGCCGTTTGCGGCGGTCCTGCGCCTTGCCGCGCAGCTTCCCCTTCACGAGCACGGTCTTGGCGGCATCCACGCGTGCCACGCCGGGAGCGTCCCTTTCCCCGGACCTGGGTACAGCTGAATCCATGACAAATCCTGTCAAACTATCCGGTTCCACGGGCATCACCGCCATTGGTTCCACGGTTGGAACGGGTCGGGTCGTGGAATCCAGGACCGGCACCGGGGCACCCGTCGTGGTGGAGTCGTCCCCCAAGGCGTTGGCTCCGAGCGCGACGGAATCGGTGGGCGGCTCCTGCCCGAAGGACAGTCCGGACAAGGCAAGAAGAAGGGCCGCGCAGGCGTGGCCCTGAAGTCGATTCGCGTTCATGGTTCTTTCTCAAGGGCAGGGAGACGACGGCAGTGAAGCCGCATCTCCCGCTGGTTGGAATTCAAGGACGGGTGATCAGGCTTGCGATGCGAGCCGAGGTGCCTTGGAAACGGGCGACCACCATGCCACGGGTCAAGGCGGGAAGCGCAAGGTCCGTACGGCCTGCTTCGAAGCGCCCTTGACGGGAGAAAACGATTCTTCCCGAGAGATCCACAAGTTCCAAGCGCCCGTTCTGGGCCTGTGCCAAGTTCAGTTCGATCCCGTGCGCCAGGACGGTCAGGAAACCGCCTGCAGAGCGGCGCGCCTGCGCGATTGCGGTGGAAATCACATTGGCCGAGTCGCTGAAAAAGCCACCCTGCGAAAGCGCCGTCCAACCGGCAGCCCAGTTCTCACGCCCGAACGCCCCGCGGAAAAGCGGCGTCTCCAAAAAGCCGTCGGCCGGGACCGAGGCCAGATGGCTCCAAGCCGACGAGGTGACCGCCGGGCGCGGATCGAGTTTCTTGTCCTGGAGCCAGGAGATGCCGCCCAGAAGCGGATCTTCAACACTGTTGCCATTGGCAAGCAGATGCGCCCCCACGATGGGCATGCCGTAGGCGACCCCGGCCAGAGAATCGCCGCGCCCGATGCCGCTCCAGAGGTTGTTCAACAGAAGGAGCGACTTGCCCAGGCTGTCGGTGGTGCGCGATCCGGCCGCATCCTTGAGCTTGGAGGAATCGACGAACACCCCGCCAAAGGCCGTCTGGGTCACGATGGAATTGGCGAAGGTGCCGGCGCCGTCCTTCTTGTAGTGGAGCGCATGCTTGTATTTGCCGGTGTAGTCGGCGGCGCTGTTGACTCCGGTGCCCACCACGGTCGCGTTCCAGATGCGACCGATCGAGACCGGATGCAGCAGGGTGTCGCCACTCTCCAGCTTCATGTTGACGCCGTTGCTGGCCCCTCCAGGAATCACCTTCTGTTGCAGGTACATGTATTGAATGGCACCGCGATACCCTTCCGAATAGAACAAGGCATCCCCCGCATGGAAGCCACTCACCAAATGACGCAGGTTGACCGTACCGCCCAGCAGGTCGATCCCGTCATCCGCACCGCAGTACGCCTCGAGATGATCGACGACGGTCCCGTCACCGACGGAGGCCAGGATCACGCCCTTGAGCTCATTGATTCCCGTGTATCGCACCGAGACGTACCGCAGTACGCCTGAAGTGTCGTGGATGTCAGCCCTGGTCGAGTCGCCATAGCTCAAAAGGCTCGCATCACCGGCGATGTCCTCCGACAGGTTGGCCACACCGCCCGGATTGTTGTTGGGTGCACGCCCCAGGATCACAAGGCCTCCCCACAAGCCGCGATTGAGAGACGTCGGCTCCAGGGCTCCGATGCCAGGATCGAGCTCGGAGGTGAAGATCACCGGTTTCCGGGCTGTTCCTTCCGCATGGATGCGTCCGCCACGGGCAATCACCAGCACGGCGGCACTGTCTTGTCGTGCCGACCCGAGAACCGTCGTTCCCGCCTCGATGGCAAGCTTGGCTCCGGCCCGCACGAAGACCGTTCCGTTCAAACGCCAGACCTTGTCGTGCGTCCATGTCGTGGTGCCGCCGGTCGGGATGGCGCCATCGCGCACCTCCACCGTATCGATGGCAGCGTGCGCCGCCGTGGTTCCAAGAATGACTGCCGCAAGCCATCCCGCCTTGAATCCGATCATCGCCATTCTCCTTTGCCGTGGTTCCGCGCCATCGCTCCTCCGAGGTCCGGAGAAGGAGGGCTGTCTCATGAACAAAGGTGGTCCGGCAAGGTTAGCGGTTCATTGCACCCCTGTTGCAGCCATCGGTGGGAAAGATGAGGCCGAGATGAAATCGGAAGATTCTCCACTTTTCAGCAGGATCACCACCTCGAAGACGCCCGGTTCGGGTACGATTGCCGAAATCGTGCCGTCCATCCGCTCCACCAGTTCACGACACAATGTCAGCCCCAGGCCCGAGTTCCGGCTCTCGATGGAACGCACCGCATCCTTGCGCCAGAAGCGCTCAAACACGCGTTCCACCTCCTCCGGACCCAGCTCGCAGCCATCGTTTGAGAGGGAAATCCGGATGCGATCAAGTTCCATGGAGACATCGAACCGGATCATGCCATCCGGACCCGCGTGACGACGCGCGTTGTCAAACAAGTTCCCGAGTACGATCCGCATCCATCCCGGGTCAGCAAGAATGGGAAGGTCGTCGACGCTCTCGCAGTCCAGATCCCCGATCCTGTCTCGAATCCCTTCCAACAGTGTCCGCAGTGGAATCGACGACAATCTCGGCGAAAGACTCCCCGCCTCCAGACGCCCCAGGAGAAGCAGCGAATCGATGACGCCTTGCATCTGCAGCGTGATCCCCAGCGAGTCCCGCATGGCTTGGCGCGCGTGCTTCTCATCATCGGTAAGACCGACTTCCAAGGTCGTACGCAGGCCCGCCAGCGGGGTGCGCAATTCATGGGCAAGATTCGAAAGCAGACTGCGCTCGCGGCGAAAACTGGTCTCCAGGCGACGCAGCGTCTCGACCAAGGCATCCAAAAGCGGGCGAGCCTCGGTTGGAACATCCACCGGCTTGAAGCTGCCCAGATGCTCGGCATCCAGTCGCTCCAATCCGGCGGCCAACCGATGCAGCGGCCACAGGGAACGCCTGACCAGGAAGGCAAGGACCAGTCCCATGAGGATCAGGGTCCCACCCCATACCCGGACCAGGATCGTCCGAAGTTCCCGCAAGCGCGCCTTCATGCCACGGTAGTCCTGGCCAAAACACACCGTAAGCTGCTCTCCCTCGCGCACCGTGGCCAAGGTCGCGGTACGGGTCCGATGAAGATACGCCGGATGGAACCA
>JBDKGV010000225.1:0-5683 GCA_039798005.1 Fibrobacterota bacterium | reverse complement strand
ACGTCCCACCTGGATGGTGATCCCGAGAAGCCTTGTCGACTTCCGTTCGGGCGGGAACTTGTAGGCAAGGCCCCAATGGGGGTGGTGGTCGGTGCCCTCCAACTGCTCCCACAAGGAGCAATCATCCACCTTCAGGACCATGCCGTCGACCTCATGGTCGAGCGAGAAGCGTCGGGCCGCGAAGTCCAGGCAACGGGCGTGCGCCGCTTCCAGGCTGTCCACCCGCACGGTGTCTGGATGCACGAGGAACCCTTGGGCTTTCAGCCATTCCAAGCGATTCCACTGGGAGTCGGGCAGGCTCATCCCATGGCCTTCAGGGATGAAGTACAGGAAGGCGCGGACGCCGCATCCCGCGAGGGTCCCGGGATCCTTGCGCTTCATCAGTCCGGCGCAGGCGTTGCGAGGATTGCGGAAGGCCGGTTCCTGCGCCTCTTCCTGCCGTTGGTTCAGGGCTTGGAATGCCCCGGTGGGCAGGTGCAGTTCACCGCGCACCTCGAAGCGTGCCCTCTCAGGCACGGTGGCGGGCGCCGCTTGGCTTGCCAGCACCTGGGCGGTGATCACGTCGCCCCGCACGCCGTCGCCCCGGGTGGCCGCCTGCACGAGCTTGCCGCCCTCGTAGGTGAGCGATACGGAGATCCCGTCGATCTTGGGCTCCACGACGAGCGGGACGGGGCCTTCGGGGGAAATTTGACGGATTCTGTCAAACCAAACGGTGCACTTCCCCCAGGAGGTGGAGTTCCTCCAGTCGGGAAGTTCCTGAGCCTCCCGGGCCGGGTAGTCCTCCTGGCCGGCCGCAAGCAGCTTGTGGCTGGTGGCGGCCTTCTCAAGCGACAGCATCCGGCTGCGGTGCACGACCGTCTCGAATCCGTCGGAATGGTCGTCCCCGACCGATCGGGTGTACCGGTTGCCGGCGGGGATGTCAAGCCGGTCCGCCAGGCTGTCGTATTCATTGCGCAGCAGGTCGTACGCCGCGTCGTCGATGGACGGACCCGCATCGCGGTAGTACGCCAAGTCGTGGGCGGCAAGCTCTTGAGCCAGCTGGTCCAAGCGTGCCTGGTCTTGGGCTGGGGCGGCGAACAGATCGGGCGTGTCCATGGCTTATCTCCGGCGGGGCTTGGATTTCACTTTGTCACCCAAACCTTGGCGTTCCAAGATGAGGTAGGTTCCGTAGCCCACGGCCACCAGGATCGCCAAGGCAAGCAGGTAGGCCACGGCAGGGTTGAGCCGGGTGGTGAACGCGCTCCACTCCGACATGCCTCCGACTCCTGCAAGCAGGTTCAGCGGCATGAACACCACGGACAGGACCGTGAGCTTTTTCATCAGGATGTTCAGGTTGTTGCCCGAGATCGAGGCGTGGGTGTCGATCATGTTGTCAAGAATCGACGACTGGATCTCGGCCAGCTTGTAGCACTGGCCGTTCTCGATGGCGATGTCCTCAAGCAGTTCCGCGTCGTCCGAGGAAAACCCCAGGCGGGTGGACATGAGCTTCAGGCGCTCGATCACGGCCTGGTTCCCGCTCACGGCGTTCAGGTAGTAGACGATGCCTTTTTCCAAGGTGTAGAGATCCATCAGCCCTTGGTTTTCCACGGTCTTGTTCAGGCGGCCTTCGATGGATTCGGCGATCATCCGGATCACCTTCATGTGTTCCAGAAAATGGACCGTGGTCTGGTACACCAACAGGAGCAGATAGGTGCGCAAGTCCTTGCAGCCTTGCATGCGCCGCGCGGCGAAGATGTCCACCGGTTCGTTGCACACGACAAGGATCTTTCCGGGCACGGAAAAGACCCCCATGGACGCGACCTTGAAGAAAAATCCGTCCTGCGACTTGTGTGGCCGGGGGCGCTTGAGCACAAGGCCGATCTGCGCCTCATCCAGTTCCAGACGAGGGAGTTCGTCATCATCCAGGCAGGATTCCAGCAGGTGCGCGTCGATACCCCACGTTTCCTGGAGTTCGGCCTTCTCGAGTGCGCTGGGCGTTGTATAGAGGATGATCTCGCCCTCGTCGCAACTCTGGGGGCGTCCCTCCTGCAGCGTCCAGCTTTCGCGCATATCTCGAGTCTCCTTGAAGCGGTCTTCCAATCCCCGGTCAAAGTTTAGTCACGGTCCCCGTTCCCGGTCCACCGCTCTTTGGGAAAAGACGAACAAGGGGGCGGGGCGCCCCGCGACCGTCTGCGCCGGTCCCGGCCGGGCCCTCGTGAACCGGGCCCCCTCCGCGGGGTCCCGGCCCTGTCGGGCTTCGGTCCCTGGCGCGTCGGCACCCCGGGGCGTGCTTCCTGCGAATGGGTAGATTGATCCTCGCACTTCATCGTCCTCGAAAGGGATACCACATGTCCGTTCTTGTTCCCGGCGCCTCGATTCCCGCCCTTGTCCTTCACGATCAGGAGGGCCGTCCGGTGGACCTCTCCCGCTTGGGCACGCCGGTGGTGATCTACTTCTACCCCAAGGACAGTACGCCGGGCTGCACGACCGAGGCGTGCGATTTTCGCGACAACTTTGCGCGGATCAGTGCCAAGGGCAAGGTCTACGGCATCTCCAAGGACTCGGCCAAGAGCCACCAGAAGTTCCGGGAGAAGCAGGAACTGCCCTTCGACCTCCTGGTGGACGAGGACGGCAAGGCCTGCGAGGCCTTCGGTGTTTGGCAGATGAAGAAGTTCATGGGCCGTGAGGGCATGGGAATCGTGCGCAGCACCTTCTTGATCGACGCTTCGGGCAAGGTCGCCAAGGTCTGGAGCCCGGTCAAGGTCAAGGGCCATGTCGACGAGGTCCTGGAGGCGCTGGAGAGTCTGCCTTCCTGAACGATTCAGGGCCTGCTTCCCGCCTTGCTCGCTTCGCTCATCATCGCCTGTGTGCGCGATCCTGACCGCAATCGGCAGAGGTCCGGTCAAGCCCCTTGGTAGGACTTGCGGATCGAAGCCGATACGGCCTGTGCCAGTTGGGCGCGCCGGAAAGGCTTTTGCAGGAATCCTGAGATGCCCTTTTCCTTGAGCGCATCGAGGTCTTGGACTTTAGAGAATCCCGAACAGATGACGATCGGGAGGGTATGGTCGAGTTCGCGCAAGCGCGCGAAGGTCTGGCGACCGCCAAGCTTGGGCATGATCATGTCCATGAGCACGATCCCGATCTCCTCGCGGCAGGCCTGGTAGATCTCCAAGGCTTCGAGTCCATCGCGCGCGAACAGGACCTTGTAGCCCAGTCGTTCGAGCATGGTGCCTGCCGTCTTGCGGATCATCGCCTCGTCGTCGACCAAGAGGATCGTACCGGTGCCTGTGGGGATGCTTTCGGGTTGCGTCACCATGTCTTCGTATAGGCCCAAGGTGTCGGGCGGGAGCGGGAAATAGAGCCGGAATGCGGTGCCTGCGCCAAGTTCCGAGTAGACGGTGATGGCGCCTTCGTGGTCCTGCATGACCCCGTAGACCGACGCAAGTCCCAGTCCAGTTCCCTTGCCTTCCTCCTTGGTGGTGAAGAACGGCTCGAAGATCCGGGTCAGGTTCTCCGGCGCGATGCCGCTGCCGGTGTCCCTCACCCCGATTTCCAGATGATCGCCGGGCACGAGCTTGAACGGGGAGGCCTCGCAATAGTCCTCGTCGAGATGGATGTTGTCAAGCGTCACGGTGATGGTGCCGCCTTCGGGCATGGCATGGCTTGCGTTGATGCCCAGGTTCATGAGGGCGTTCTGCAACAATCCTGTGTCACCCATCACATGGCTTCGGGTGGCCTTGTTTTCCATGACAAGCGTGATGCGCTTGTCGATGCTGCTTTGGAGCAGGGCGACGGTGTCGCGGGCGACGGCACCGGCATCGATCATGTCCATGCTGCGGGTGCCTTGGCGCGAGAACGAAAGGAGCTTGCGCGTGAGAGAGCTTGCGCGCCGTGCGGCCGTGACGATCATGTCCAAGTACGATCGCGATTCCCCCGGGATGTCCGCCATGCCGGCCAGTTCCGCCGCCCCCAGGATCACGCCCAGCGAATTGTTGAAGTCGTGGGCCACGCCTCCGGCCAACTGCCCGATCGCCTCCATTTTTTGGCTTTGGAAGAGCTTGGCCTGAAGGCTTTCCCGTTCAGCCTGGGCATTCTCCAGATCGGTGATGTCCCGGAAGAACCACATGCGCTCGGGGATCTGATTGCCGCCATAGCGGATCGGGGTGGTGAACCGCACCAGCGTGCGCCCGTCCTTGAGGTGCACCAGGTCTTGGACGTTCGCCGTCGCGTCATCATGGAGGGTTGCAACGGTCTGAGAGAATTCGGCCCGATTCCCGACCAGTTCCACGGCGTGCTGGAGCAGGGCGGGTTCGTCGCGTGAGGCCAGGATCTCCGGCGGCACCTGCCAAATTTCCACGAATCTCCGGTTCCAGGACAACAGCTTGCGATCATGGGACACGACGAGGATTCCCTCTTGGGTGGCATCGAACTGGGCTTCCAGGAGTTGCTTGTGCCGGGACAGTTCCGCGTTGCGCAGTTCGAGGTCCTGCTGGGCCTCCCTGCGAAACTTCAACTCGCGGACCATGAGGAAGTAGAAGACGGCGACGAAGGTGGTCGCCAGATACTCGTACACGATGGAGCGGCTCACGAGCAGGGTGCCAGCCAAGGCCTGCGCCAGATTCACCTCACCGAGGATCAGCTTCATGACATAGATCAACGGAACCAAGCCCAGGAAATAATACCCGGCGATCAGGGCGATCCATGTCAACACGAATCGAGGGGTTTCGCGCATCATGCCCCATCGGTGCCAAGTCCACCAGAGCACGGGAAAGGCGATCACATGGTTCAACGCCTCTGTCAGGATGGAACCCTCCGGCGCGACATTGAATACGGTGAACAGGGACAGCAGCAACGCATGGTACCATCGCGGCAGGAAGGGAAGGCTGATGACCAGGGCCACTTCCGCGAAATTGCTTTTCACGCCTCCTGCGCCGGGAATGTCCAGCATCAGATGTCCCATCGCCACCAAGAGACCGGCAAGACCAGCAAAGATCAGCGGAGAGAAGATGCGGCGCGAGCTGTCCATCGACCCATTCTCACACGAGGGGAGCGGGCATGGCAAGAACTATCGCAAGGCAGGAGTGGTGCCGCGCCGATGGATGGATGAGCCGGGGATCAGCCTTTTTTGGTGCGCAAATACCCCACCGCACGCCAAATCAAGACCAGGACGGACCAAGCGAAAAGACACCCGGTCAGCACAGGGAGATAAAGCCGGATGACGGGGAGGAATGCCGCTCGTGCGTCATGGATGGATGCCGTGAAAAGATCGAGATGCACGGCTGCGGCAACCAAGGGACCCATAAAAAGGATTCCAAGGATCGATGCGCGCGCGATGCCTGGCCACAGCCGCAGGGTCCAGGTTGCCGTGGGGCAGGAGCGCCGAAGCGCCATCAGGAACCACAGGGCGAGCAATGCAAGACCCAAGATGGAACTGCCCAGTTGCAGGACCTGCCAAAGCTGGGGTTCGTGCCCCAGGAGATGAATGCGGCCATGAGGCAGCGGGACGAGTTCCGTGTGGTTGTCGTGGGCCAGCCGGTCGCAGGCAAGATGGGTCATGGCCCCAATGATCACCGAGAATGGAGCGGCCCAAAGGTCACTGAGCCGCCATTGATGCAAATATCCGGTCAGCGCCTTGCGAGGGCTTGCGGGAAGCAGGATCGCAAGCGAGGGCCCCAGGAGCAGGCGCCAGAGAAGCCACAGGACA
>JBDKGV010000224.1:0-5688 GCA_039798005.1 Fibrobacterota bacterium | reverse complement strand
CTTGTCGAAGCCTTCGGCCTTGCCCTTGAGTTCGGCCTTCTTCCAGAGCCCTGGGCTGACCGGATCCTTCATCAGCTTCAAGCGCTGTTCCAGGGAATGGAGCTTGGGGTCGGACGCGGCGGAGGCGAGCAGCGCCTTCCAGTCCAGCGGGGTGGTCTCGGGACCGGCTTGGGCGAACAGGAGCAGGAAAAGCGCGATCATGGCTTGAACCATCCGGAGAGTCCGCCCGTTGGCTTCATGGAACGGATGGACACGAGTTCCCCCAACAGGAAGCGGTTCTCGGCGGGGATGCGGATGGTGACCTCCCGGCCCCAGACGGGAAGGGTCGGAACCTTGCGCAGACGGATGGGCATCTCGATGATCCGGGTTCCGAGCCCTACGACCAAGCCGCGCGTCAGGTGCCCGGAGTGGATCGTCGAGGCCACGGTCACGCAATCGCCTGCCGCAAGGCTTGCGGCGATGTTCTCCTGCAGGTAGCCATGGACCAGGGTGGGATATCGGGCCATCATGGACACGATGGGGGCGAACGCGTTGACCTTGTCGTGCTCCCGGAAGAAGACCGAGCCGATCACGCCGTCCTGGGGAGCCAGGAGCACCAAGCGGGAGCGCTCCTGATCCAAGAGCTTGGCTTCGGCGGAGAAGGACGAGTTCTGCGCCAATCCGCCGGTGTTCTGGGTGCCGCGACTGCCTTGGAGGAGACTGATCTGGCTTTTGGCCGAGCTTTCCGCAACGGCCAGCTCATGCTCCAGGCCCTTGATCCGGATTTGGGCCGCACTCGTGTCGCTGGGAGCTCCGACCCCGGAAACCTGCAGACGCCGTGCCAGGTCCTGCGAACGTTCGCTCAGTTCCCGAAGTTGCCGGACCTCCAGCCGGATCTGGCTGCGTCGGGTTTCCAACGAGGCCCGGATCTCGTTCACGCGGCGGTCGAGGTCGGTGGCGGAGGCCTGGGTCTGACCTTGGACATGCTGGCGTTCCCGGTTGATCTGCTCCTGCCGCTGATCGAGATCGATGCGGCTCAAGCGCACGAGGGTATCGCCCTTGCGCACGGTCTGCCCGCTGGCGACATGGATGCGGGCGATCTCCGAGACGGATTCGGTGGTGATGACGGTTTCAAGGGTGTCGGCCACGCCGCGGAAGCTGTCGGACTGCCCTTCGTACCTCAAGTTGAAGGCGACGACCAGCGCAAGACCAAGCGTCCAGATCCCGAAGGAAAGCATGCGGGGATTCATCTCACAGCTCCGTCGTGGCTTCCTGCATCATGAAATGCAGGCCGGAAATCCCGGAAAGGGTGGAAAGGTCGTGCAGGAGGTCGCTGCCGCGCCGGTTGGTGCGCAGCTTGACTTGGTAGGCGTAATCAAGGCCTTGGCCGCCATTGACCTCCCTCAAGGAGATCAAGGCGAAGTGGCGGAGGTTGTCCCGCAGGACCTTTTCCTGGGCCGCACTTGCTCCCGAGGCATTCGTGGATGTGAAGCGGAGCAGGCCGTCGAAGGCGAGGTGCGCTCCGGTGTCGATCTTCCAAAGCACGAAGGCGACGGCGCAGAAGATCACCGTGCCGGCAATGGCGGTGGTCCAGGCGAAGACGCCGCAGGCAAGGCCGGCGGCGATGCTTGCGAAGAAGAAGACCAGGTCCTTGGGGTCCTTGATGTTGGTGCGGAACCGCACGATGGCCAAGGCACCCATCATCCCAAGTCCCCGTGCGACATTGTCACCGATGGCCTGCATGACCGTGGCCACCACCATGGAGGAGAGGATCATGGCCTGCACGAAATTGCGGGAGAACGAGAGACCTCGGAAGGTCTGCTCATAGGTCCAAGCGACCAGGCCGGCAAGCACGGCGGCAAGCAGCAGGCTGTACCCCAGGGAGATCCAATCGGCGTTGGGGGTGGAGCTGTGAAGAGCGAGCAGATCGAGCATGATTCCTCGGCAAGTCCGGTGGGTCCGGTATTCGTGTGGTCGAGACGCTGGAAGGAGTCCGAAGATTCCCCGGATGATCCCATGAGTCGCAAGGGAGCGATGAAAGGATCACATCGAAAGGACGCAAGCGGCGTTACAGTGAAGAATCAAGATGAAACAAGATTGAAACTTGCGCATGGCATCCACGGGGCCCGGTTCAAATTTGTGGCGAATGTGGGCAACTGTCCAAGTGCCATGTCCGGATTTGCCCCAAAACCGCAATGCGGTTCCTGGCCGGGTTTCGATCTGGTTTCAGTCCAAGGTGACTGGCCCGGATATTGCGCAGTTGCAGGCATGCATCAGCCAAGATTGGTCCGTTCGCGTGTGATGAACATGGTTTTTCTGCTTCTGACCATGGGTGGGACGGCCTCTGCGGGATCCCTTGCCGTCGATTCCTCGCAGGCTCTCCATTGCGATACGCTGGTGCACGCCTACACGTTGCAGTTCTACGACACCGCCTGGAAAGCGACACTGGAAGCCAATTGGCTGGTGGACGGCGGCTATGTTCCGGCCCGGTTCACCGATGGCACGACGACACTGGACAGCGTTGGAGTGCGCTACAAGGGCAATTCCTCCTACACCTTGGCGGGGAACTCCCCGAAAAAGCCCTTCAAGATCAAGTTCAACGCCTTCCGTACCCAGACGTACTACGGCGCCAAGGTCCTGAACTTCAGCAACGTGATCGGAGATCCGTCGTTCCTGCGCGAGAAGATCAGCTACGACATCGCCAGCCGTTTCCTGCCGAGTCCGCGTTCCTCGTTTGCGACCCTCTCGGTGGACACCCGATTGGTCGGGCTCTACACCCAGGTGGAGGACGTGGACAAGACGATGCTCAAGCGCTGGTACGCCACGGCCACGGGCAATCTCTACAAGGCCGGGGACGACGGGGCCTCGCTTGCGTGGCTGGGAGCCACCGGAACCCTGTACAGCGACTCGGGAACCTACGAACTCAAGACCAACGAGACCGCCAATGACTGGACAGGATTTGTCAATTTCGCCGATTTCCTGAACAACGCGAGCGACTCGGTCTTTTGCGCCGATCATCCGAAGTTCCTGGATGCGGACAATGTGACGAAGGAACTCGCCTTCAACATGGTCTTTTCCAATTTCGATTCCTACACCGGATCGGGTCGCAACTACTACCTCTACCAGACCGCGACGGGGCCGATGCACATCCTCCCCTGGGACCTGAACCTGTCCTTCGGAGCCTACGGCAACGGGTGGGATGTGATCAATCAGGATCTTTTGACGGTGAGCAACCTCGCAGACCGTCCACTCAACCGTCGGGTGCTGGGGTGCCTGCCTCTGCGCTATCGATACCTCGACCGGGTGCGGACCATGATCCTCGGGGCGGCCAGCACGGACAGCGTCAATGCGCATGTGGCGCGGCTGGCTCCGGTCATTCGGCCTTTCGTGGCGGCGGACTCCAACAAGTTCTACTCCACCGCGGCCTTTGAGACCAACCTCACGGCCAACTTCCGCAACACAAGCGGCGTGATCCTGGGGCTGGAGGCCTTCTCCAAGGCCCGCAACGCAAAGCTCCTGGCCCAAGTGGATGCCTATCTGCCGGCGGGGTATGTCGGTGTGAAATCCGCATCGCATGCGTCCAAGACGGTGAAGGTGCGTCGGCAAGGCGGCGCCTTCGTCCTTGGCGCCGCTTTGGAGGATGCGCATGTGCTCGTGGCGACGATCGACGGGCGCAAGCTGGGTGAGCTTCGCCTGCAGGCAGGACGGGAGTCCACGCTCGCCTCGCTGCCGCATGGAATCGTCGTCCTGAAAATCAGGACGGCATCGGCCATCCAGACTCTTGTTCTGAACAACTTGTGAGCTTCGGGAGAACCCAGATGAACATTCCACAGTTTGCCTTCCTGCTTGTCGCCGGTTTTTCCGCCGTGCTTGCCGCGACCGTGCCATCCTCCAAGGCCGCCACGCTCGTGCCTCAGGGCAACACGACCATCCTGCTCGATTCGGCCGGGACCACCACGCTCAAGAGCTGGAACTACGGGGGGTACAGTGCCCACCTGACGGACAGCGCCACGCTCCTTGCCCAGACCGGATCGGGAGTTGGCCCTGGAGCTCCGTACGGATCGCTGGTCGAGGTGTCCTGGTCCGGCACGTCCTTGCGGACTTGGAACTGGAAGTCCGCCAACGGCGGCACCCTCCATCATGCCCACAATGTCATGCCCAACGGGCATTGGTTGGCGATCGGGTACAACTCGATGACCAAGGCGCAACTTGCCGCCAAGGGCGTCACGATCTCCGGAACCTACATCTACGACGAGCATGTCCTGGAATACGATCCCGCAACCCAGAAGGTGGTGTGGGAATGGGTGGCCTCCGACCACATGGGCAGCACGGCCAACCGCTTGCTGATCAATTCCACCAAGCTTGCGACGAACCAAGGGGATGCGCTGCACTTCAATTCGGTGAGCTACGACCCGATCCAGGACCTCGTCATGGTCAGCTCGCACACCCTCAACGAGATCCTGGTCATCGACCATTCGACCACCACCGCCCAAGCGGCGACCCATGCCGGTGGAAAGTACGGAAAAGGCGGCGACCTGATCTTCCGTTGGGGGAGTGCGGCCAATTACGGAGGAACCTCCGCTACGGTGACCAGCGTGTTCCACGGAGGGAATTTCGTCGCACCGGGATGTCCCGGGGCCGGAAACTTCCTGGCCTTTGCCAATACGGACGTGGTGGCGAAGCATTCCAGGGCTTACGAAGTCAAGGGCACTCTTGCCGACACCGGCTTCGTGGTCGCCGCGAACGGGGAGTACCAGGCAAGCAATCCCTTCTCATGGTACAGTGCGACCGGCAGTTACGAGTCGGCGTCGAACTTCGGAAACGTCCAGCGCATGCCCAATGGCAACACCTTCATCACCTTCACGAAGTCCGGGAAGGCCGTCGAAGTGGACACCGCAGGGAACATCGCCCAGGTTCTCACGATCAGCAGCAATTGCCGCCGCGCCGTGCGGTATCCCTACACCTTCAAGGGACTCTCGAACACTGCCGTCTACACTGGCGGAACCACCGGGGTCGAGGCTGCGTCCATGCGTTCGTGGAGTCTCCAGCAGACTGACCGTGGACTGCGTCTCACCGGGCTTGAGGCGGGAGTCTCGGTGCGGGTGCTCGATGCCGCCGGACGGTCGAGTTTCGCGGGCACGAGCATGACGGAAGACCTTTGGATCCCGATCATGGGAATGCGAAGCGGCGTGCATGTCGTCCAAGTGGTCCAAGGTGGTCGCACGACATCCCGGACCTTCAGTCTCCTTCGATAAACCACCCCGCAGCAGTGCTGCGAGGGATTTCACAGGACAACCGATGAACAAGAATATGCTCACTTCCGTCCTTGCCTTGGCCACCGTGGGCATGGCTGCGGACGTATCACTCTCCGGCAAGGTCGTGGATGAAGGCGCCGCGGGGATCGCAGGAGTCGCCGTGGTGCTTCCCGGTGTGGCGGACACGGCATGGACCGATGCTTCCGGCAACTTCACCCTTTCGGGGAGCCAGAGCAACGGCATTCGTCCGGGCAATTCAAGTTCATTGACCTTGCATCGTTCCGGGCGTCGGGTCACAGTCGCCGGTCTACAGTCAGGGGCACGCTGTGCACTGGATGCCGTGCTTCCCGATGGCCGATTCCTCGTACGAGGTCTGGAGATGAACAGTGGGGAAGCGCTGCTTCCCCAAGGGGCCTATCAGACGCTTTTCTTGAGGGTGAAGATCGACGGCAAT
>JBDKGV010000223.1:0-5696 GCA_039798005.1 Fibrobacterota bacterium | reverse complement strand
TTCTTCAAGCAGCTGGGTTGCTGACCCTGCTGATTTGACGGAATTTGGCATTTGAGGATTGCGGCGCCATTTCCATGCAGGAAGTGGCGCTTAGCATTTGGGCGTTTGCCGATCCCGTCCAGCACTACCTTTGCGACCATGATCCCGACCGAGATGGCGAAGGCTTGGACTCTTGACGGCGCTGGCTGGCGGCATTGCGAATTGCCCTCGCCCGGTTGGGGCGAGCTTGTGGTCGGAATGCGCGCCTCCCTGCTGCTGCCGTCAGACATCGATGTCTTGAGGCGAGGGGGCGTTCCGCGTCTTCGCGCCCAAGTGGGCGATGTCCTGGACGCCGGGGAGGATTGCGCCTTTCATCCGGGCATGCGGATCTTCCCCGCTTGGCGCGCCTCCTGTGGCCTGTGCGAGGCCTGTCAACGAGGGAATGAGACGCTGTGCCTGGACTGGTCCCGATTGCGGGTACGACCGGAAGGCCTTTCCAGTCATCAGCTCCTGCCCGCATGGAATGTGCGACGGGGCAGTGTCGCGCTTTCGATGAGCGACGATCCGGCCGGTCAGGTCTTCCTGCAGCCGTTGGCCTGTGCCATCCGCGCGCTGCGAAGGGCCAATCCGGCCTTGCCGTTGCGACAGGCGGTATGGGGTGGGGGTGTGATCGGCCGTCTTTGGGGGATGCTCTTGGAAGTGCGGCATCCGAGTGCGCGTCGGGTTCTGGTGGATTGCGATCCCCGGCAATGCCTGGATGCCTGCACTCATGGATTTCATGCGGCGGAGACCAACCTGAAGGATGCGAGCGATCGTCTCGAGGGCGCTCCTGACCTGATCGTCTTGACGGACTCCCGTGTGGAGCGTGTGGTGCAAGCCTTGGATGCGGTTTGTGCCGGTGGCATCGTGATCGTTGCCGCCGAAATGGATGGTCTGGTGGAACTGGATTTGGGGTACTTCCAGGCGCGGGAAAAAAGACTAGTTTCATCCTTGGATGCCGGACCACGTGACTTCAAAGCTGCGGGGAGTCTGCTTTTGACACTTTCGAGACGACTTGCGCACCTCGCCCCATCCAGATCATCTTTGAAAATCGGCCAAGAACTTCCTCCCATCGAGGAATTGGTTCCCTATCAAGTGATCGAATGGAATCCTGAGGGATAGAAATCAACTATACCGTCTGGACGGTTGACTTTCGACCGTCCAGACGGTATATTGGGTGTATGCTTGCTCATGAACCAAGGTCGCGCGCCGAGCGCTCCTCCATTGCGGGGGGGGGTCGACAGGGGATTCTCATTGCCGCCCGCCAAGTGATTTCGCACCAAGGGGTGCCAAAGCTGACGCTCGAGGCGGTTGCCGCTCAGGCGGGAATCAGCAAGGGTGGCTTGCTGTATCACTTTCCCACGAAAGAGGCCATGCTGCATGGATTGTTGCATGAGCATCATTGCAACATGGTCCAAGCGTGTCGGGAGCAATTCCTTTGCGATCCGGACAAGACCCTTCCCGGGCGCATGCATCGGGCGTGGATCAAGGCGGTCAGGGCAGGGATTCCCGATGAGGAGGACCTTCAGCTTGGCGATATCGCCGCCATCGTGACGAATCCCGTCCTTTCGGAGCCGTTGCAACGGTTCTGGATGGCTTGGGGGATCTTGCTGCTCGAGGATGGGTTGAGCGAAGAGGACGCATTGTTGATCCAGATCACCTTGGCTGGCTTGAAGATGGTGCGCACGCTCGGATCCTGTCTCCCGGAATCCCAGCATGAAAAATTGCTTGCCCGTCTCGAGGCGATTGCCACGCCTGGTCAAGGACACAAGGAATACGACGAATCCTGTGTCTGGGCTGTTTGTGCGAATGATGCCTGGAAAGGAAAATGACATGAGACGAACGGTCAATATGCTGGCATTGGTGACTGGACTGCTTGCCTCGGGCACCTTCGCCGGGGGGCTGACCTTGGCTCAAGCCATTTCTGAAGGCGTAGGCCAAGGGCCGGAAGCGCAGGTGCTGAAGAATTCCGTCGACAGTGCCAACGAGAAGGTGAGAGCCGTGAAGTCGGTGGCCTATCCTCACCTGAACGGCTATGTGAATGCGGGCTTGGGTCAGTCTCCCAACGCCTCGGCGGCCCTGATGAAGGCCTTGGCACCCATGCTGGGAATGCCGGCCCCTTCCGAAGATCCGTATTACAGCTATTCCTTGGGGGTCCAGGTGACCCAGCCGATCTACACCTTCGGCAAGGTGACGACGGCGCTGCACATGGCAAGCACCCAAGAGAAGCTCACCGTTTCGCAGACATCGGCCAGCCGCCTTGGAATCCAGAGCCAGGTCGTCGAGGCTTGGTTCAATGCGTATCTGGCTCACGCAAGGCTCGATTTGCTTGCGAAGTCGATCGATCGCCAGTCCGAGACCGTCAAGAACCTGCAGAGAACCTTCGAGATGGGCTCCGGTCTGAAGGCGCAGCTGCTCATGGCCCGGTCCAAGTTGATTGCAAGCCGCCAGGATCTGATCAGTGCCCGGAGCATGGCCATCGTCACCCGCAAGGCGCTCAATCGGCTGCTTGCCAGACCTTCAGAGGATACGACGGTTCTTGATACCGCTGGCATCGTCGCCTTCGAAGCGGCAGGAGTCCCTGATCGCGAATCGCTCCTGCGCACGGCCTACCAAGGACGGCAGGATCTCCAGTCCATGACGCAGGCGCGGAGTCTGATGGAGGACTACGCCTACATCAACAAGGCGGCCTACTATCCCACCATCGCGATGCAAGGAAAATTCGGATTCACGACGGCCAGTCAGAACGCCTCGGCTGCAAAGAACACGCTGGATTGGGAAAATCGCGACTGGCTGATCGGCATCGGGATGCAATGGAACATCTTTGACGGCTGGGACAATGCCGGGCAAGCCGGTCAGACCCGTGCTGCCGTGCGCACCATGGATGTCCGGCTTTCCGACATGAAGCGCAACATCGAGATCTCCGGTGAGAATGCCCTTTCGGAGAAGATCGTGGCCGACAGCGGTCTGGCCTCCGCCCTGGAAGGCGTGGCTGCGGCCCGCGAAGCCTTCGATCTCTACCAGAAGAACTTCAACGGCGGATCCGGCCAACTCACCGACATCCTTTCGGCCGAGGAGGCGCTGCGCGGTGCCGAGCTCGGCGTGCTGTCCGCCCGGCTCGCTCGCGTCAAATCACATATCCAGATCTCTCTCGTCCAAGGCAAGGACCTGATCCCTCTTGTGGAGGCACCATGAATACCAATGCTCTTTTGACAATTTCCGTCCTGGCGCTGCTCGCCGGCTGCGAGAAGAAGGAGGCGGACAAGACCGTCGTGACCAGCGTGGACAGTTCGGCCGTCCCGGTCGTGGTTTCCAAGCTTTCGGGAATCGAATGGTCCGACTGGGCCAGCTACTCGGCGGAGCTTCGCGGCTTCGAGGATGGCCAGCTCGTGACCTCCGCGGCGGGAGTGGTCTCCTCGGTCGTTGAGGTGGGCAAGGCCGTCAAGGCGGGCGAGGCGCTGTGCGACATCGAGTCGGATCGCTACAAGGCCCAGTACGACGCGGCGAAGTCCGCGATCGAAGCCAACAAGGCCGCTCAAGCCGCCATGCAAGGGGAACTGCTTCGCACCAAGGCCAATGTCGATGCCGGGTCCCTGGGCAAGGCTGCGCTGGAAAACCTTCAAGCCCAGTTCGCGGGGCTTGTGGCCCAAGGCAAAGGTGCGGAGTCGCAGGCCCTGGCAGCCAAAAAGCAATACGAGGACAGTCGCTGCCAAGCGCCGTTCTCCGGTGTCGTGGCCAGTCGCGCGATCAACCGGTGGCAGGCTGTCGGTCCTGGCAGTCCGACCTTCCGTTTGGTGAGGATGGAAAGCCTCGAAGCCGCCTTCTCCATCCCGGAAGTGGAGTCCCACGACTTCAAGAGCGGCATTTCCGCCGAGTTCCAGTTGTTGGATCGTCCCGGTACGGCCTACAAGGGCACGGTGTCCTCAGTGGATCTTGCGGCGGATTCCCGCAATCGCGTGATGGGAGCCAAGGTGATCATCCCCAATCAGGGGTACCAGTTGCGCCCGGGAATGGTGGGGCGCGTGCGTGTCCTGCGACAGAAGCTCAAGGATGCGGTGGTCGTACCTTCGACAGCGCTCTTGCGCAAGGACAAGGGCGTGAGCGCCATGATCGTGGTCGGTGGCAAGGCGCATGAGGTCGACGTGGTGCTCGGGTCGAGCCAAGGCGATTCCGTGCTGGTCCGGTCCGGCTTGAAGGTCGGGGACCGTCTTGTGGTGCAGGGGGCTTTCCGCGTGTCGGAAGGCTCGCGCGTCAAGGAGTAAGTCATGACGAAATTCGCCGTCAAGAATCCCGTCACCACGCTCGTGCTGGCGGTGCTTCTCATCCTCTCCGGTTGGATGAGCTACGTCTCGCTTCCGCGCGAGTCGTTCCCCGAGATCAAGATCCCTTACATCTTCGTGAATACGGTGTATCCGGGTGCGGCACCCGAGGACATCGAAAAGCTCGTCACCGAGAAGATCGAGGACAAGCTCGATGGAATCGACGGCGTGAAGAAGGTCACGAGCCAATCGATGGAATCGGTATCGGCGATCCAGGTCGAGTTCAACACGAACGTCGATGTCGAGACCGCTCTTCGTCGCGTGCGTGACAAGGTGGATCAGGCCCAAGGCGATCTCCCGACCGACGCCGAACAGCCGATGGTCCAGGAGCTGAACTTCTCCAACGTCCCGGTCTTCATCGTTTCGCTGACGGCGGATTACGATGTCGAGAGATTGGAAACCGTGGCGGAGGAGCTCAAGGAGCGCATCGCATCCCTTCCCGGTGTGCTGGATGCCAAGGTGACCGGCAAGCAGGACAAGGAGATCTCGATCGATGTCGATCCTGCCCGGTTGCGGGCCTATGACATTCCGCTGCGGGACGTCTCGGGCGCGATCCAGGCCCAGCACCGCAACATCCCCGGCGGAAGTCTTACGGCATCGGGCAATCGCTTTTCGATCAAGATGACGGGTGAACTCAAGACCCCCGAAGCCTTCGAGAGCGTCGTCGTGCGGGCCTCCGCCGGCAAGGTCGTCCGATTGCGGGATGTGGCCTCCGTGAGGTTCGGTTGGGTTCGCGACCGCAGCTCCATCGCACGGTTCAACGGGAAGCCGTCGCTTGCCATCACCGTGACCAAGCGCACCGGTGAGAACATCATCGAGATCATCGATCAGGCCAAGCTCTTGATCGAGGAGGAGGCCAAGGGATGGCCGATCGGGACCAAGGCCGACTATTCCTTCGATCAGTCGACGGAGATCCGCCACCAGGTGGACGAGTTGACCAACCACATCATCACCGGCCTGTTCCTGGTGATCGGCATCCTGACCTTCTTCCTGGGATTCCGCAACTCGTTCTTCATCTCCACGGCGATCCCCTTCTCGATGCTCCTGGGGTTCATCGTGCTGCAGATCATGGGCATCACGCTCAACATGGTCGTGCTCTTCGCGCTGGTGCTGGGACTGGGGATGCTCGTGGACGACGGCATCGTGGTGGTCGAGAACATCTACCGCCACCTGTCCATGGGCAAGACCAAGGTCGCCGCCGCGATCGACGGCACCCGGGAAGTCATGATCCCGGTTGCAACGGCGACATTGACGACGATTTCCGCGTTCCTTCCCATTCTTTGGATGCCCGGCATCATGGGCAACTTCATGAAGTACCTGCCGATCACCGTTTCGGTGACCTTGGCAGGATCGCTCTTC
>JBDKGV010000222.1:0-5827 GCA_039798005.1 Fibrobacterota bacterium | reverse complement strand
CATCCAGATCGTCGATCGCCGCCGTGACCCTGCCCCGGGTGCCCTGACCATCGCGGCACGCCAATCCTTGCTTCAGACCATTGAACGCAAGGAGAGGGTCGTGGTCCTTCTCAATCGGCGGGGCTGGTCTCCTTCGATGGAATGCCGTTCCTGCGGCTTCTCCCCGACCTGCCCGGATTGCAACGATCTTCGCATGGTGTATCATCGCAAGCGCCAGCGCCTGATCTGCCACCATTGCGGCTGGACCGAACTCGTCCCGACGAACTGCCCCCAATGCGGCTCCGAGAGTCTTGACCCGGATGGAATTGCGATCCAGAAGCTTGAAGAGGAAATTCGAGGCTTGGTTCCTGATGCCCCGGTGATTCGCTTGGATCGTGATGTGACCTCCGGGCGGCGTGAAGAGCTTTCGGAGCGTTTGGCCTTGTTCAGAAAGGAGGGCGGCGTCCTCTTGGGCACTCAGATGATCGCGAAGGGACACGACTTTCCGGCCGTCACGCTTGTCATTGCCGCCGACAGCGATGTCGGCTCCTCCTCACCGGATTTCCGCAGCAATGAACGCACCTTCCAGACCCTGACGCAGGCATCAGGCCGATGCGGCCGTGATCTGCTTGGAGGACGCGTCCTGTTGCAAACGCGCGCCCCCGAAACCCCGCTCCTTGAAAGAGTCCGACAGCATGACTTCATGGGATTCGCCACCCAGGAATTGGAAATGCGCAAGGAACTTTCCCTTCCGCCGTGGTCGCGCATTTTCCTGATCGAAGCCACCTCCCGGCAAGCAGCCAAAGCCGAAGCCGCGCTCAAGGAGCTGGCAAAATCGCTTCCATCCATTCATGGCATCTCCGTATTGGGTCCAATCCCCGCCCCCTTGGCGATCGTCAGACAGATGTACAGATTTCACCTGGTCATCAAATGCGTGACACCCCCGCCCGGACTGCGCCATCGATTGGCCTTGTGGATGAGCCAAAATCGCAGTGCAGACCTCAAATGCCATGTCGATGTCGACCCCATCGACCTTCTTTGACGGCTCGTTCTTGTTTGTGTTGACAGGAGGAGGGTGGACTGTGGTAGAATCATCCTATGGGAGAAACCACCCCCGACCTTGACATCCTCGTCGTCGACGATTCGGCGACCTTTCGGATGATTCTCTCCCGCGTCGTGCGGGGCAACACTCATGTCAACCTTGCCGGGACCGCCAATGATGGCGAAGCCGCCTTGGCGTTCCTTCAGAAGAACCCGCAAATCGGTCTGGTCCTTCTGGATGTTTCCATGCCGGTGCTTGACGGCTTGGAAACCTTGAGGCGAATGCGGCGTGACTTCCCGGGCATCGAAGCGGTCATGCTCAGCGGTCTGGACAAGAGCCAAACCGGATTGACGATGCAGGCCCTTTCCCTTGGTGCACTGGACTTTGTCCCCAAGCCCCAAGGGGACAATCCGGCGGAAAGCTTTCAGCAACTCCAGGACGCGCTCTTCCCGCTTTTCAATGTTGCTCAAGAACGCCGCCGGACTCGACTGAGGCGCGCACCGATGGCTGCGCAAGCACCACAGCCGGCAACGGCACCCCTGGTGGAGCCGCGGCGCGTTTCGCTCAGCTCAACGCCCCCGCCTCGCCCACCCGTGCAGGATGCGCCACGTCTGGCCATTCCAGCGACCATCGACCGGTCCTTGACAAATCGCACCGTTCCTGTCCCCGCACCACCGGTCCGGCCATCTCCCCGATTGCCGTCGGGAGGAATCGATGTGGTGGCGTTGGGAGTGTCAACCGGAGGCCCGAATGCACTTCAGGTGGTCATCCCTCAGTTGCCGGCCAATTTCCCTGTTCCGATCGTCGCAGTCCAACACATGCCCCCCCTCTTCACCGCATCCTTGGCGGAACGACTTTCCCGCGATTCAAAAATCAAGGTCGTCGAAGCATCGGAAGGCATGATCCTGGAGGCTGGCACCATGTACTTGGCCCCCGGTGGAAAGCACATGGTGCTTCAGCGCGTGGACAATCGAATCAAGACCCACCTGACAGACACGCCACCAGTCAATTCCTGCCGTCCTTCGGTCGATGTACTCTTTCAGTCCGTGGAAGAACTCTATGGTGGCAAGGTGCTTTCCGTGATCCTGACCGGGATGGGAAGCGATGGCGCCAATGCAGTCGCTTCCCTGCGAGGCAAAGGCGCCTGTTCCTTGGTGCAGGACGAGGCGACCAGCGTCGTGTGGGGCATGCCCGGAGCCGTAGCCAATGCGGGAAATGCCGACGAGATCCTGCCAATCTCTGCCATCGCCGGCAGAATCACTCAGATCCTCCTAGAGAGGAGCCGCCGCTCATGAAACTGACCGACAACGAATTTTCCCTGATGAAGGGCTACATCGAAAAGCACTGCGGCATCCATCTGGAAAGCGGCAAGGAATACCTCATCGAGACCCGTTTGACGGATATTGTCATTGAGCAAGGGTGCCGCAACTTCTACGAGTTCTACCAGAAGGCGCTCGCCGAGCCGTACGGCAAGCTTCGTGACCGCATCATCGACGCCATGACAACCAACGAGACCTACTTCTTCCGGGATGACAACCTGTGGAACTGGCTCCGGGAAGAGGGCATTCCTGAACTGTTGCGCCGCGCCGCAACGACATCGGCTCCCGTCAGGATCTGGTCCGCGGCGGCATCCACAGGGCAGGAAGGCTATTCGCTTGCCATGATGATCGACGAACTGGCGCGTGAAAAGGGCAATCCGTCCCTTGCCGAGCGGATCGAGATCGTCGGGACCGACATCTCCTCCGCGGCTCTGTTTCTCGCGATCTCGGGTCGATATGATCAACTGGCCATCAAGCGGGGCCTGTCCGACGCGCGGCGAACCAAGTACTTCCGGCAGGACGGCAGCGTCTGGGCAATCGACGAGTCCATCCGGAAACGGGTCAAGTTCCAGCGATTCAATCTGATGAACAGCTTTTCCGGACTCGGCACCTTCGATCTTGTGCTTTGCCGCTATGTCGCGATCTACTTCGCCGAGGAGTTCAAGCGGGACCTGTTCCACCGCCTCGCCCTCGCCCTGAAACCCGATTCCCCATTGATCCTGGGGGCTACGGAAACCCTGCGCGGGCTCTGCAACGACTTCGAGATCTCCATGAGCCGCAACACCACCGTTTTTGTTCGCAAGACCGAGGTTCGCCTATGAGAGTCCTCACCGTCGATGATTCCGCTTCGATCCGTCACTTGATCCGCACCATGCTCCAAGTCGTCGGCGCCACCGTCATCGAGGCCGCTGATGGTGAGATCGCCTTGGAACTCCTTGGCAAGGATCCGAATGTCGACCTCATTCTCCTTGACATGGAAATGCCCCACATGGATGGCATCACCTTCCTTGAGCATGTGAAAAAAGATCCCGTATTGAAGGACATTCCCGTGATCGTGGTTTCCTCGATCAGTCAGAAGGAACGCATGATACGCGCCATCCAGGACGGGGCCAAGCAGTACCTGCTCAAGCCGTTCACGAGCGAAGATCTTCTTGTCAAGATCGTCGGGGCGTTGAACCTCGATGGAGACACGCCATGAGAGACGAACTGCTCAAGCTCATGCGTGAAGAGGTCGGACTTCCAGTCCTCCCTGAAGTTCTCGTACGCCTCGACAAGGAATTGCGCAATTCCGATGTGGATGTCAAATCCATCGCATCGATCATCGCCATGGACCCTGTCCTGGCTGGACAAGTGTTGCGCATGGCAAACAGCGCATACTATTCGCGTGGGGGGGCCCCCCTTTCCAGCCCATCCGCCGCAGTCATGCGTCTGGGCATCCGCACCGTCCATGGCCTTGTCTATGCCCTGTCACTTCCTCGTTCCTTCCCCAGCCAACCGGAAGGATCCACATTCTCCCATTCCCGTTTCTGGAAACATTCCTTGGCCGTCGGCGCCTTTGCGCAGGCCTTGGCCAAGCACATCAAATTGCCTCAGGCATCCCAGGACCTCGTCTACTTCGCGGGTCTTGTCCATGATGTCGGTGCGCTGCTCATGCTGACCTTGATTCCCAAGGAATACTCCGCGTTCCTGAATGACCCGGTGTCCCCTTTGCAGGAATTCCCGGGGAAGCAGGACACTTCAGACCTGTCCATTCACGAAATCGAGGTCTTCGGGATTTCCCACGCCGAACTGGGATCCATCTTCCTTGAAGAACGATGGAAAATGGAAGCGCCTCTGGTTCGAATCATCAGGGAGCATCATCATCCCGACTGGAGCGACACGGAACTTCTCAAGGAGACCATGGTCGTGCATGTCGCCGATGGCATTTGCGCAAGCACCGGCGCGGCGTGGGATGCGCGCTCGCCGCAGAATCTGCCGTTCCTTGAGCCCGTATGGGATCGCCTTGAGATCTCCCTCGACGATGTCGATGTACTCTTGGAGCAGATGCACACGAGCCTCGACCAAGCCCAAGCCCTGCTTTCTTCCGCAGGATAACCGGAGCCGAAACTATGCCCCCACATGCCAACCTTCTTGACCGTGAATCCGCCTTGGAACGCCTTGAAGGCGATGAGGAACTCCTGAACGAGATCATCGACATCTTCCTTGAGGATGCTCCGCGACTGTTCCTCGCCCTGAAGCAGTCACGGGTGGATCGGGACCAGAAATCCACCGAGCGGCAGGCGCATTCGCTCAAGGGCGCCTCGGCCAACGTGGGAGCCGTGATGCTGCAGGAAATCAGCTCGCGCGCCGAATCCGCAGTCCGGGACGGCGACTGGACCGTTCTCGAGGGTTTGCTTCCTGAGATGGAAGCGACCCTCCACGCGACCTTGGACATCCTGAGAGATCAGAGCGAATGAGTGCGCCAAGCCCCATCGCCCGGGTTCGCATTCTCGCTGTCGACGACGAGAGGACCAATCTCGCCATCCTGAGCCGGATGCTTGAGCACGAAGGCTATGAAGTCGTCTGCTGCACGTCCGGAATCAAGGCTCGGGAGGTCATCACCCAAGGCATCCCTCAGCTTGTGCTTCTTGACATCAAGATGCCTGACGAGGATGGCTTCGAGGTTCTCCAGTCCTTCCAAGCCCTGCCAGGGATGCGCCAGATCCCCGTGCTCTTCCTTTCCGGCGTGGAGGATGTCGCATCGAAGTTGCGAGGTTTTTCCCTGGGTGCGGTGGACTACATCGTCAAGCCATTCCATCCCGAGGAAGTCAAGGCGCGCGTCCGCCTGCACCTGAAGCTCTCCTTGGCCACCAACGCGCTCGTGGCGGAGCAGGCGCGCAAGCTGCAATTGCTCCAGGAGGCGCAGAGCCGCCTGATGATCCATCCCGAGCAGATGCCTCTTGCGAATTTCCAGGTCCATTGGCAGCCTGCACAGGAAGCCGGCGGGGACTTCTACGACGTCGTCGAGTCGGCTCTTGGGATTCACGCCTACTTCATCGCCGATGTTTCCGGGCACGATGTGGGGACGAGTCTTGTGACTTCCGCAGCGCAAGCCTTGCTGCGGCAGAATCTCAGCCCGTTCTATTCGCCATCGGAAACCCTTCACCTGATCAATGGTGCGTTGGTCCAATGGCTTCCCAGCGGTCGCTTCCTGTCAAGCACCCTGATCGTCTCCAATCGCAAGACCCACAAGACCACCATCGTCAATGCCGGGCATCTTCCGGTGTTATTTCTTCGCCCCGGGGAGCCGCTTCAGAAGATCGTGATCGAGAGCGACCTCCTGGGGATTTTCGATGAGCCCCGGTTCGGAGTGGTGGAAATCAACTCCCGCGCCGGCGACCGGTTCATCATGTTCACCGACGGACTCATTGAGCTCCCAGACAATTCCGGCTGGGAAGCCGGTTTTGACCGGCTCTGCGAGCAGATCGAAAGACTTCGCGATGCTCCC
>JBDKGV010000221.1:0-5843 GCA_039798005.1 Fibrobacterota bacterium | reverse complement strand
TTCCGTAAGGTTCCTTTCCACTGCCCACGCCAGCAGCCCTGACAGGAATAGTCCTGAAAATAGAATCCACCAATGACCATTGGATTTCGCTTGACTTAGAAAATCCCTCCCAGGATTCACGGTAATCAACCAACCTTGCCCGCCTTGACTGATCATCTGATGATGTGAATACTCCGTATCACTCCAATTGATTTTACTCAAGGGGGAAGAGTATTTCCACATCAATCCCATGGAATCATGATTCATTTGCTGTACAGATACACCAATGTCGGCACTGGGAATCCGTCTCATCTGAATTTCCAAGAAGAAAGACAGCGAATAGGTTCCTTGAAGGAATCCAACAAATTGCTTGTGCCGATCCACTTTACTTGAATCGCGAACGCCGTCATTTCGAAAAATCGGCTCAAATACAAGGAATTTTGGCGATTCGACTCCATCCCGCGAAGGAAAGAGTTCAGAAGAGATCACCCGATGTTCACCACGGGCCATACCCATCAAATCATTACGCCGCATATCCGAGATCAGCGAATCTGAAGTCGACTCAATACAAGTATCCATCCATTTCAAGGATATTCGATGAAAATATGCTTGAACCCGTATAGAATCGCCCATTTTCCCGGACAACGCGTGCCATCGATTGCCACAGGAAACACCGTGGAGAGGTGCGGCTTGACCGGTTGCCATCCACGCCATCTCCAACATTCCTGATGTTCCAGCATCGGAACTGTTCAAAGCATCGGCAAAATCACCAGGATCAAATCTTGGATCGATGCCCACATCTCGGGCGATCTCCGAAAGACGATGATCCCGACGCTCGATTGCGGCCTGGATCTGAGAAATCACCGCCGCAGATCGCTGGCGAACGATGTTGCGCATCTTGAGTTTCGAGGCATCCCACCGATCGATCGCAAGGTATCCCGTGATGCACAGCCCAAGTGTCGCGGCCAAAAGCGGCGTCCCCCGCCTTGCAATCCGACGACCCGATCCGCTGTCATGGATTTCCGCCTCATACCGGTGTTTCAACCATAGAGCCATGAAGGCAATGGTCCAGATCAGGAAACTCAAGCACAGGAATTTCAGTCGTTCATGAAGTACGGCTTGCTCGACGACATGACTGGACTGGTCCATTCCAAAAAAGCCCAGCAGCGTACCGTCCCTGGAGTCCAGGACCGGCGCAAGCCCCGTGTACCAGTCCCCCCATCGATCCTCGAAGGGGCCTTCGACAAGATCGGTTTTGTGATCGAAGGCAGCTTTCAACCCTGCACTGGCCTCCGAGTACACTTGCCCGGGAGGGGACTCCTCCACGCTGCCGGAATCCTCCGAGTCCGCCAGGAACAGGATGCGATCCCCCTGCTTGCGCAGCAGGTACAAGAAGCGGATTCCTCGGGCATTGTGCCGCTGAATCCGAAGCTCGGCCTTGATCTGACGATAGGACGGACTTGTCAGATCGGTCGAGTCACCCTTGAGTTCGGCGATTCTTTGCGATGGCAGCGTATGCGCGATGTCGGAAGCCAGCAGGTAGATCCGCAACTTTTGAGCATCCAGCTCCAAAACCCCCACCCACCAGAACAGCAGGACATTGAGCACGAGTCCAGCGGGGATGGCGATTGCGAACCACTTGGCAGGCATTCCAAGGATTCTCGCGCAATTCCACGAACGGAACATCTCGAGCAGGCGGTTCATCGGGACCATCATACCATCCTGTCCGATTCAATTCCAGCGCAAAGCACACCAACGGATACGGACGATTCCTGTCACCATTCCCGGTCAGACCATCATCTGGAGTTACCTTTGCAAGATATGTTCGAGGCATTGGAACGACGCCTGGAAGGCGTCATGAAAAAGCTCCGCGGCGAATCGCGGCTCACTGAAGAAAACGTCACCGAAGCGCTGCGCGACGTCCGTCGTGCCCTGCTGGAGGCCGACGTCGAACTCGATGTGGCACGCGAGTTCATTTCTCGCATCAAGGAAAAGGCCCTTGGCGAGGAAGTGACCATCTCGGTCACCGCCGGCCAGCACATGGTCAAGCTGCTGCACGACGCCTTGGTCGAAGCCTTGGGTGGAGAACCGAAGGAACCCCAGTACCATGGCAACCCGGCCCAGATCCTGCTCTGCGGGCTGCAGGGCTCGGGCAAGACGACCACGGCGGCGAAGCTTGCCCTGCACCTGCGGGACAAGAAAGGGCGCAAGCCGATGCTTGCCGCCTGCGACATCTATCGCCCCGCCGCCATCGAGCAGTTGAAGGTCCTGGGCGAGAAGATGGGCATTCCCGTCCATTTCGAGGATCCCAAGGATCCCGTGGGCATCGCTCGCCGGGCGCGTCAAAAGGCCCGCGACATGAACTGCGACGTGGTGATCTACGACACCGCCGGCCGTTTGCAGATCGACGACGCCTTGATGGAGGAGCTTTCCCAGCTCAAGCGGGAGCTCTCGCCCGAGCAGATCTATTTCGTGGCCGACGCCATGACGGGCCAGGAAGCCGTCCGGGTCGCCAAGAGCTTCCATGAGCGCCTGTCGGTCACCGGGGTCATCCTCACCAAGACCGACGGCGACGCCCGCGGAGGTGCGGCGCTTTCCTTGGCCCGCGCCACCGGCACCCGCGTGACCTACGCCGGCACGGGCGAGGCGGTGACGGCATTCGAACTGTTCGATCCCGACCGGATGGCCGGGCGGATTCTCGGCATGGGCGACATCGTCGGCCTTGTCGAACGCGCCCAGGACACCTTGGACAAGGAGGAAGTCGAGCGCCTTTCCAAGAAGATGATGAAGAACACCTTCGATCTGGACGACATGCTCGCCCAGATCCGGCAGGTGAAGAAGATGGGTTCCCTCACCGACATCCTGGGCATGATGCCCGGTGGTGCCGCCATGAAGGACGCCGCATCCAAGGTCGATCCGAAGCAGATGCTGCATGTCGAGGCCATCCTCTCCTCGATGACCAGGAAGGAACGCAAGGCGCCGAAGATCCTCAATGGCCAGCGCCGCCTTCGCATCGCCAAGGGTTCCGGCACATCCCTTCAAGAGGTGAACCAAGTGCTCAAGCAATACGAGCAGATGCGCACCCTCATGAGCCAGATCAGCAAGATGGGCGGCCGCATGGGCGCCCTGAAGAAGATGGCCGGCGGCAAGCTGCCATCCAATCTCAAGCTCCCGGGAATGGGTGGCTTCTGAAACGCACATTTTGACAGAATCTGTCAAGGACGGCATCGACTCCATGACGACTCTCCTGGAATGGCTTGATCTCGCACCGCGCGAGACTCCCACCGAACTTCACGAAGCCCACTGCGTCCGCGAGGGCATCTACTCCAAGGCACGCATCCAGGAGGAGCTGATGCGCTGGGCTCTCGACCCTGTCCGGCTGGACAAGCTGGAGCCCCTGCTGCGCAGATCGCTGGAACTGGTCGCCTTGCGCGGGGCGGCCGGATTGCGCCTCTCGCATCTGCATCGCATCCTCGGACTCCAGGACATCCAGGTCCATCATCTCGCCGATCGCCTGCGCGACGGCCTGTGGTGCGCCATGGAACGCGACGAGGACGGCCTGATCCTTCGCGTCTTCGAGGAATACCGTCTGCCGCTCCTCAAGGGGCGCCTGGATGCCGTATCCATCCCCGACGCAACATCCCCTCCGCTTTCCTGGCACTGGCGCTTCCTGCAAGGCACCACCGCCTTGTTCGCCCGGATCATCCTCGGCAAGGTCCGCACCAACCGGGACGGAAGCCTGAACCGCCGCGACAGCCAGGCCCTCGCGGAGGGCTACTCCATGCTCCTGCCGTTGGGGGAACAGGCTCCCGTGGACGCCGCGCGCCTGGCACTGACTTGGCTGTCCCGAGAAGGCCATATCCGCTGCGGCAATGGTCGCCTGGACCTCACGGCATCGATTCCGACGCTCTTGGAATCCTTCTCCCATGAGATTCAGGCCTGGTGGCAATCCCGCTTCCCCAACGCCTTGGAGTTGGGTGAACTTTGGAGCGAGGATTGGCTGGAAGGCAAGGAAGCCAGCCTCTGGTTCGGCGCCGAACCCCAAGAAAGCTCCCCGCTTTGGCATCAGCTCCCCGAAAATCTTCGCTTGGGCATCCTCTGCGGGATTCTTGAGCCCTGCGTCCGGGACTTGCGGCTTGTGGCCATCCGCCGCAACACACCCACCCCGCCCCCGGCGGACACCCCGCGCATCACTCCCGACCACACGCTGCTCCTTCCTCCGGGAACGGGCCTTCGCGACTGGTTCTTTGCCCATCTTCTGGCCTCCCGCGAGGATGTCGAGCTCTATGCCCGATTCCGCCTCGAACGGGACACATGGCTTGCCGGCATTTCCACGACTTCGCTTGAGGAAGCGCAGAACTGGATCACGACGCTTGCTCCGCCGGACAATGTCCGCCAGAGCCTGCAGAGCTGGACGGAAGCCCGCACGCTGTGCTCGCTCCGGTCCGTGACTCTTCTGCAGGTGCGCGACCCGCGTCGGCAACGGGAACTGGCAAGCCTGCCTCAACTGGCGGGTTTCCTGCGGGAAGAGATTCCCGGCTGGGGATTTGTCGTGGATTCGCGCGAGGAGGCGTCCTTGCGAGAATCGCTCGCCAAGCTCGGCTACGAACCTCCTCCCTTGCGGGAAGAGGAAGTGCAATGGCGCGAGATCGACTCCGTGCCAGGCATGGAGGTGACGGAGCCGTCCGTGGCGACCAGTCAAGCCGACCCGGTCTGGCCCAAGCCCGAGCGTCCCGAGATGCAGGACAAGCATTCCACCCGGACGCGCTTTTCCGGCGAGTTGCGGGAACTGCCGCCTTCGGAGCTCGGCCCGCTCCTTGACTACGCCGTCGTCGTCGACGCCCCGTTGGAATTGACCATCAAGGGAGCGCCGCGCAAGCTTCTGTACCTGTGGCCCGAACGGGTGGACAAGCGCAAGACGCCCATCCTGCTGCGAGCCCGCAATGCCGACGGGGCCGTGCGCGAAATCGCCATCGACACCATCCGCCAAATTCGACTGGTGGACGAGTAGGCCCTGGAGATGTAGCTTGGGGAATGACCAGACAGGGGGGTCCGCACGCCGCGGACTGAGACGGATCTTGGATCGCTTCCGCCACCCTGCCACCTGATGCGGATCATGCCGCCGTAGGGAGTCTGGAAGTGGAGTCGATCGCCACCTCCGTTCTCCTCATCGGCCCACTGGAGGACGAATGCTGGAACAGACCAACGCCGAGACATCACAAAAGGGAACCATCTCCCGGTGCTATGTGGAAGGCCCCCATGGCATCCGCATCCCCATGAAGGAAGTCTTCCTCGAAGACACGCGGCTGCCCGATGGCAGCAAGCGCCAGAACGGCACGGTCAAGCTCTACGACACCTCGGGTGCATGGGGTGATCCCGAATTCCATGCCGATCCCACCAAAGGAATTCCCGAGGTGCGGAAGGACTGGATCGAAGGGCGCCAGGATGTCGAGCCGGAAGTGGCGCGCATCCCCGGCTGGCGTCCCACGCGCCGCGCCAAGTCGAATCGAGCCGTGACCCAGCTCGCCTATGCACGCGCCGGCATCATCACGCCCGAGATGGAATACGTTGCGTTGCGGGAGAATCAAGGCCTGCAAGACCTGATGGAGCGGTTCGGCCCGAACTCCCCCCGTGAGGGCCGCTTTTACCAGGCGCCCGGTCAGTCCTATGGCGCCAATATCCAGCGGTTGATCACACCGGAATTCGTTCGCGAGGAAATCGCACGCGGCCGCGCCGTGATTCCCGCCAATATCAACCATACCGAACTCGAACCGATGATCATCGGTCGGAATTTCCTGGTCAAGATCAACGCGAATCTCGGCAATTCGGCGCTTGCCAGCTCGATTCCGGAAGAGATCGAGAAA
>JBDKGV010000220.1:0-5864 GCA_039798005.1 Fibrobacterota bacterium | reverse complement strand
GCCCATTGGGACTGCGCCCGCGACACGGCCCGCTACGAAGGTCCGACGGACACCTTGGACCACGCACCCGATGCGCGCAACCTCGGATCGAAGCTGGGGATCGATGCCACCCCCAAGCTGCCCGAGGAAATGCGCACGGCACCGGACGCCCCCGCCTCGGCACGCGTCGATCCGTCGACTTGGACGCTGAACCGGGACCGCTTCCCCGAGGTGAACGGGATTCGACTGATCGGGAATTCCCGCGTCCTGCTGCTGTCGATCGAAAAGCGACACCCCCGGCATGGGCGCGAGTTTCTTGAGCGCATCGAGGTCGACGACCTGCCTCCCCATACCTTGTTTGTGGTGGTCAGCGACGATCCCGGTTTCCCGAACGAGGTGTCGACCGCTGTGCTGGTCGGCTTTGGTCACACCGATCCCGGACGCGACGTCCTTGCCTTGCGCACCCGTCGTCCGGGCGGAGCCCTTGGCTTCGATGCGACCCGCAAGCTCCCCGAGGAAGGCTACGCCCAAGGGCCTTGGCCCACCCTGATCACCCAGGATCCGGCCATCGTCGCCAAAGTGGATTCCTACGCGAAAGAGATCTGGCATGAGTGAGGCGATCCGCCGCATGTTCGACGACATCAGTCCCCGCTACGACATGCTCAACCGCGTGCTCTCGGCCCGCCGTGATGTGGCCTGGCGCAAGCGATCGGTGCGCAAGCTCCCGGACCGCAAGCTCGACATCCTGGATTTGTGCGGCGGCACCGGCGATTTCCTGATGGAAGCCCAAAGAGCAGGCCGCTTCCGCTCCGGGGTGGTGGCCGACTTTTCCGCCGGAATGCTTTCGCACGTGGCCCGCAAGGCATCCCTTGCAGCTGTCCAAGCCGACGCCTTGAACCTGCCCTTTGCCGAGCATTCGTTCGACGCCTGCCTGTGCGGCTTTGGCATGCGCAACCTCGACGACCTGGAAGCCGGAGTCAGATCGGTGCACCGCATCCTGCGCCCGGGCGGCACCTTCGTGACCTTGGAGTTCTTCCGTCCCGAAAAAGTGGTGCCCCGCTTCTTCTACAACGTGCTGGCTCCCATCGCGATCCCGGCCGTGGGCAAGTTCTTCGGATCGCGCAAGGAGGCCTACGAATACCTCGTGCGCAGCACCCAGCGCTTTGCCAGGGTTGAAGACTACGGCCTGATGCTTGAGAAGAACGGCTTCAAGAAGGTCGAGATCCTGGCCAACGATTTCGGCATCAGCCATCTGGTGGTGGCGACCAAGCGCGTGTAACGCCCGGCCGGCTCCAGGCCTGCCGTCGAGATGGGTCCCCAACTGCCGCGCAAAAATGCACATTTGTCTCATGTTCCGCATTTCTGACTTGGCTCTGGCAACGGCACCCCTTTCCGCACCCGCAAAGGCCGGCTGCTGATGGCCGCGCGCAAACAGGGCCGCACGGAAATCACGCGCATGCAAGCCAAGAAGGGCACGACGCCCGACAAGCAACCCCTGACCCGCACGGCAGTCCCCAAGCCGGAACCTACGACATCGGCTCCGGCACCACGCACCCGCCTCGCGGCTGGCGCCTCGATCGCCCGGGTGCCGCTTGCCTCGCCTCAGATTCCCACGGCAGCCTCCCATTCGCCGGCGCCCCAAGGCCCCACATCGCACCTCAAGCAACAGATCGGTGGCACGGCCCTGCTTTTGGTGGCGCTGCTGTTCCTGACCACCTTGCTGCTTTCGGTCTTTGCCGACGCCGAGCATGCTCTGGGCCCCTTGGTGGGCAATTGGCTCTCGAAGTTCCTGCTCTGGAACTTCGGGGCATTTCCCGCGACCATGGGCTCGGTGGTGCTGGGCATGTTTGCTGTGCGGCTCGTGGTTCACGATCAGCCGCTCCTGCGGAAGATCTGGGCGCTGTCCCTGGTGCTGTGGGCACACGGGCTGCTGTTTCTGGGACTTGGCGAACTCCTCGAGCCGCTCCACGACTACACGACCTTCGTACATTCCGGTGGACTTTGGGGGCATCTCCTGGTGCGCGCCTTCTTCCTGCCCGTCTTTGGCCCGCATCGGCTGGGACCTGTCCTGATCCTGCTCACCTCGCTTGTGGCCACCGGGCTGTGGGCCTTGCGGATCACTCCGCGCGAAGGCCTCTTGGTCTTCTGGGCCACCTGCCTTCAGATGTGGGCGCGCGCCAAGGAAAAGTGGGAAGCCCGCAAGAACGCATCCCAAGGTGAGCACACAAGCCTCGAGGAATCGGCCGCCTTGGCCCGTGCCATCGAGCCGCGCGGACGTTTCCTGGATCGCCACCTGCGGCCTGAGCCCGAGGATGGACAGGCCCTTGACATGCCCTCGTCGGTGATCCTGCCACCCGCCGCCATCGGAATGCCCGAGCCCGAGGACGAGGATTGGGACACTCCCCCTGCAATGGCTCCTCAAGCCCGCCCAGCGGCGGCGCAAAGCCCTGCCGCAAAGCCTGCCGCCCGAGCTCCATCAGGTGTGCGCCCCCCGGACCCCGAGGCGGGCTTGGGCGATCGCGCATTAGGTGTTTATCGCAACCTTTCGGCGTGGCGCCCCCTTTCGCCCGAAGACTTGGTGGGACTCAATCCGCTGGAAATCCGCCGTCTGAAGGCGCGCGACGAGGAAGTGCGTCTGGCCGCCCAGCTCAACGAGTGGGAAGACCGCGAAGTGCGCGCTCAAGTGTCCAAGCGACCCAAGATCGCCCCGGAGCCCAAGCCGGATCTCGACCCCGATCCCCTTGATACCGACCTCCCCCAAGCGCCCCCCCTTCCCCGGGCCCCGCGCAGGCAAGCCCCCGCGGCCGCGCTCCTTCCCGAGCTTGAGGAAGAGTGGAGCGAAGGGGCCGAGCCACCGCTTGCCAACTGGACAGAATCTGTCAATCCCACCGCAGGCGAACTCGATGAGGAACCCTTGTGGGAAGAACCCATCGATCCCGCCCCGGTACGCCGCGGTGGTGTCCCCAAGGCCGAACCGCGTGCCGAACCGGCACGCACCAACCCCTTCCTCTCGACCGGTGGCGTGTACCGCATCCCCGATCTCTCCATCCTCACCGATCCCCCACCGGCCATCCACGAGATCGACGAAGCCGAGCTCCAAGGCATGGCCGAGGCGCTGGTGCTGCAATTGCGCAACTTCGGCGTCTCGGGCAAGGTGATCCAGATCGAGCCGGGCCCTGTCATCACCCGCTTCAAGGTGGAACTCGCCCCGGGAACTCCCGTGCGCAAGATCATCAACCTGGCCGACGACCTGGCCCTGACTTTGCGCGCCAAGCGCATCCGCATCCAAGCCCCCATTCCCGGCGAGTCGCTGGTGGGCATCGAGATCCCCAACACCAAGCCCGAGGTCGTGCATCTCAAGGAGATCCTGCACGCACCGCAGTACCGCGACGCATCGCTCAAGCTCCCGGTGGTGCTCGGAAAGGACATCGTGGGCAACCCGGTGGTGACCGACCTTGCCAAGGCCCCGCACCTCCTGATCGCTGGCCAGACCGGATCGGGCAAGTCGGTGTGCATCAACACCATCATGGCCTCGTTCCTGTTCTCCCAGAGCCCGGCCCGCCTGCGCATGATTCTGGTGGACCCCAAGGTGGTGGAACTTTCCACCTACCAGAAGATCCCGCACCTGCTTGCCCCGGTGGTCACCAAGCCCGACGAGGCCGTGGCCGCCCTCAAGTGGGTGGCTTGGGAGATGGACCGCCGCTACGATGTGCTGGCCAAGGCCGGTGTGCGCAACATCGCAGGCTTCAACGAGAAGATCGACAGCGGAGCGGGCGTGCCCGATGCCGTGGACCCGGCCGACCGGGCCGTGATGCCCTACCTCGTGGTGGTCATCGACGAGTTCGCCGACCTCATGATGGTCGCGGGCAAGGAAGTCGAGACGGCCGTGGCGCGTATCGCCCAGAAGGCCCGTGCCGTGGGCATCCACCTGATGCTTGCCACCCAGCGCCCCTCCACCAATGTGATCACAGGCGTTTTGAAGGCCAACCTCCCCACCCGCATCGCCTTCCAGGTGGCCAGCCAGATCGACGCGCGCACCATCCTGGACAAGCAGGGTGCCGAAGACCTGCTGGGCCGAGGCGACATGCTCTTCCGTGCGGTGGACGCCCCGGAGCCGCGCCGCGTGCATGGAGCCTTCGTGACCGACGCCGACGCCGAGGCGGTGGCCATGGCCTGCGCCAACCAGGACTGCGACTTCCCGATGCTGGACACCTTCCTGACCGAAAGCGACCAGGAGTTCGTGGAAGAGGACAGCCGCGCCGCACTGAAGATCGATGCGAAGTTCGCCGACGCCGCCCGGCTTGTGGTGGCGGTCCGCCAAGGCTCCACCTCCATGCTGCAGCGACGCATGGAAATCGGTTTCGCCCGCGCCGGACGCATCATGGACCAGCTCGAGAAGTTTGGCGTGGTGGGCAAGGACCGCGGTTCCAAGGCCCGCGAGGTCATCATCGACGAGGTGCAACTGGAAGGCCTGCTCGACCGATTGTTGGACCCGTAGGAAAAAAGCCTTCACTTTCCCCTTCCCGATCCCGATACAAGTGTGGTAGGATCACAAGTGGAGAGAGGGAGGACCGCGATGAACAAGATTGCTGCAAGCCTGACCATCCTGCTTGCCTTGCTGGGAGGGCCGGCGAAGGACATCTTCGGGGACAAGTTTCTGACCAACGACATGGTCAGGTATCGCGTCATGGAAGTGCGTTCCTATGTGACGCATTGTTCCAACCTGGTCTCGGACCTGTTCGCCTCCGAATCGATCGAAAAGGCCGGGATCAGCATGCGCCCGTAGTGGGCATCGGGCCATGATCCCGCCCTGGTCGCCAATGCACTTTTGACAGAAATTGCCCATTGGCTCACCAAGCCTCCTCGCCGGCTCCAGTTCCCGTTCGTCCTGAGGTTCTCGAAGGATGACGGGATCTGGCTCCGTCTGCGGGGTCTTGGCCCCGATTCTCCGCTCCGGCGCACGGCGCCTGCACGGCGGGGTGACGGTCGGGGGCATTTCATCGTTTCTGTCGTGCCGACGGCTTGGTTGTCGTTTACCACCGCCACCATGCTGTTGTTGTACCACCGTTCGTGCTGAGCTTGTCGATGCATGAACGGATTTTTTCATGCTGCTTTTCTTTTTGAAACTGTTGCTCTGGACCCTCCCGGTCCAGACCAGGGCCAAAGGTGGTCCGGCCCACCTTTGGAAACCGCCGCCGGGCGTTCCGCCGCCCGGACCTACGGATTTTCGCAGCCACTTCGCGAGTCTTGCCACCACTTACGATCAGCAACCTCGTGCTTGCAAGACCGTCAGCTTACCCCGCGCGATCAGGATCGCAACACGGGGACCCCATGAAGGGTACTGCACATGGCCACTGCCGTGGCCATCACGCAACCACCCGAATGCCCAATCGCTCAACAGCGGATGGCGGCACTTCGTCCAACGGGGGACTGAGCATGGCTCAAAGCCTGCACAAGCCCGTCATTTCGTTCATTTTTGATTCCCTCCGTCGCTTGCGGAACGTATGCTATGGGTATGACCCGCACGAACCGCTCTTTGCGCCTCCTGTCATGCCTTGTGGTTGGACTGACTGCCCACAGTTCCGGGCTGGAGCTGCCCGGCCCCACCACGCCAGGGCCCAATCCCGACTTTCCTCCGTTTGTGATGGAACGCAACGGCGTGTTCCAGATTCCTTGGGGCGCTGGCAACTACACATGGCCCGAACAGTTGTTCTGGGAAAACATGCCCGATCTCTTCAACCAGCACGGTCAGGAAATGACCGCAGGTGGTGATGGGGTCGAAGCCTCCGGGCGCGCACCCATCATGAGCTGCGTCGCTTGGGGCTATGAATACAAGGCCGCCACCGGTGGCGATCCGGCCAATGGCATCGGTGACAAGAGCCAAT
>JBDKGV010000219.1:0-5872 GCA_039798005.1 Fibrobacterota bacterium | reverse complement strand
TCAACTTTCAGACCAATTGATCCTGTAAACGAATCGTGGCCTTGTCGATGCGACGGCAGGGAATTCCGGGAACGGATATTGGTGACAATTGTCACTTCTGACAGTTCTTGCCACGGGGCGCCCGCCGCCTGCGGCGTCGCCGGGCCCGCGTGAACTGGGCCTCCTTTCAGGGGTCCCGGCCCTGGACGGCATTGGTCCCTGGCGCTAGGGTTGGGCCAGCAAGCCCTCGTCTTGGATGCGCGTGAAGAAAAAGTCCACGCCATCGGCATAGAGCCGCTTCTTGAACAAGGCAAGCAGGGCGTCGCGAACCTCGACCGGTACCGGACTTTCCGGATTGAGAGCCCAGTTGCAAAGCTCATGGGCGATGCGGGCACTGTCCTTGTCGTCGCGGGCCGGATAGTTGAACACGCTTGCCGTCGAGAGCTCCTCGCCGGCGACGGCTTCCAGCTTCCAGCCGGCGTGCTCGCGGGCCTCCTCAGGCGTGCGGCCAAAGCCTTCCTGCGTGACATAGCCATAGGGCATGCGGGCGGTGGGCAAGTAGCAGCGGACAAGATCGAGTTGACGAGGCGTGGCCATGGACCTCAAGGTAGCTCCGTGGATCGCATCCGGTCGGAAGAGGCGCAAGGCACGGTGCTTGGAAATGCCGCCGGGTGATCCTGGTCGTGGCGGGTGTTGCCTTTTTGGGTAACGATTTCTGTACCAGGACCGATGCGGCCGCCGCCTCGATTGGCTATCCTCTAGACATGCACCTCTTTGAGCACACCGACTACCGCGCCTGGCTGAAGGAACGCGCCGAGGAGATCAAGGGCGACAAGCCCTTTTTCTCCTACCGCTTCCTGGCGGCTCGCTTGGGCATCAATGCGGGTCTGGTGGCGCGCATCTTCAACGCCCAGGCCCACGTGAGCCTGAAGCACTTGGAAGAGCTTGCCCGCGCCTACGGTCTTGAGGGCACCGAGAAGGAGTATTTCGGTGAACTGGTGCGGTTCGGACGGGCCAAGTCCTCGGCGGACTGGGACTGGCATTTCAACCGGATGCAGGCGATTCGGGGCGAGGCCTCGCGCACGGTGACAGACGAACAGATCGCCTACTACTCGGCGTGGCAGCACAATGCGCTGCGCACCTTGCTGAGCATCCACGCCTTCAAGGGCACCAACTACAAACGGCTGGGAAGCCGGATGGTGCCGCCTTTGGATGCGATGCAGGTCAAGGAGTCGCTTGAGCTGCTGGAGTCGCTGGGGCTCATCCGCAAAGGGATGGATGGTTTTTGGGAAGTGCCGGACCGTTTCCTTTCGACGGGGGAGAAGTGGCAGGCCAGCATGATCACCCGGTTCCAGAAGGAGATGGTGCGCTTGTCCGCGGAAAGCCTGGACACGGTGCCCAAGGAGCTGCGCGACATCTCCACCCTGACGTTGCCTTTTTCCAGGACCTTTCTGGAGACGGCCCGCGAGCGGATCCGCGCCTTCCGGCAGGAGATGCTGGCCCTGGCCCGCGAGTGCCCGGTGGAGGATTGCGTGGTCCAGCTGAACATCCAGCTTTTCCCGCTGGCGCTCCTGGATCCCCAAGGACCGGGGGTGTCGTCGTGAAGGCCGGGATGTTCTTTTCGCTTCTTGCCGTGATGCTGCTCGGGGCGTGTGCTTCCGAGGACATGGCGGGCCGAGGGGTGGCGGGCGAGACCACCAACGGAATCCGTCTGCGTGGCGTCCTGAAGACTGCCGACGGCAGCGCCTTGGCCAAGGCTCCCGTCCATCTCAAGCATCCGCTCGACGGACTAATCCTGTCCAATGCCGTGACGGACTCCTCGGGGCGTTACGAACTGGTGGCGCCCAAGGCGGGGCGATATGTCGTGGTGACATCCAAGGATTCGCTCGGCGTGTCCCGGTGGGTCGATGCAGGGGGCGGGGAAACCACGGTACCGGACATGGCTGCGGTTCCCTTGACGGTGCTGAAAGTCGGTCTCCAAGGCGGGAATTCAGGCCTTGCAGACCTGCAGGTAAGCCTGCCAGCCCTGGGTTTGACGGGAACCGTCTTGTCCGACTCCACTTGGTCGGTGGCTGGCGTGCCTGCGGGATGGCATCTCGTGCGCATATCCGATGCCTTGGGGACGGTGGGCGAGGGGGTGATCTCCACGTGGAACCCGGACGCCGTGCGGATCTCGCGCATGCCCCGCACCCTGTTGGACGACTTCGAGGCCGACCAGGGCCAAGGCCGGCTGGTGCATCTCTTGGACGGCGCCTGGTGGGGGCGCTGGAACGACACGAGTGCCTTGGTCGACAGCGCCCGAACTTGGGCGGGTACGGTGGGGCTTGCCACCGATTCCTCGGCGTGGCAGGGAAAGAGCCTGCATCTGCCGATGCGGGTGGGCAGACCCCTTGCTGCCAACCTGACCATGGAACGCTCGGCCGGAGCCGTGCTCAAGGTCGGAGGACGCGAGGACCTCGACAGCGCCTCGGTCTGGCATGGGCTGGCAATGGTGGACAGCGTCGTTTTCTGGGCCAAGGGGACCGGGAGCATCTCCTTTGAACTCAAGTGCCGGGGCTCCTTGGACCGGGCGGTGTCGGGATCTTTCCGCGCCACGATCGTGCTGAATGCGGACTGGACGCGGGTTGCCTTGGCTCCCGGGGACTTCACGGCCCCGTCGGGATTGAGCTGGAAAGCCGCCTCCGTCCGGGAGCTGTACTGGATCGCCTCCCAAGACTCTGAACTGTGGCTGGATGAGATCGAGCTGGTGGGCGTGCGTCCGACCGGTCTGTGGGTGCGCTGAGCCGAACTCAAGACAATTTCTGACAAATCATCGCGATGGTGGCGCAGGCACGGGCCGTGCGCCGGAAGGAGAAGTCATGTCAAGATGGAGCTGGGCAGCATGGGGCCTTTGCGGGGCAAGCCTTGCGATGGCGGGCAAGGTGGCGGTGGAGCGCGAGCGCATGGTCAACCTCAAGGCCGCCGGCGATGTCTGGGCGCTCTTCGACGAGCAGGGCTTGGCTGGCGACCCGAAGGCCGGGACGGGAGGCAAGCCCCTCACCGAATACACGAATGGATGGATCAATCAGAAATTGCACTACCCGATCGAGGGGGTGATCGATCTGGGGGCCGAGCACGACCTCACCGACGTGTGGTACTACGACATCAGCGGGGCCGATTCCCTGAATGTGGCTTGCGGCGACGGCAGGACTTGGACTCCCATGCTCAATGTCTCCACCAATGGGTACATGTCCTGGCAAGGCAAGAGTGCGCCATGCACCGGGCGCTTCGTGAAGGTGCGCGCCAAGAGCCCGTCCACGGCCATCACGGAAATGGTGCTCTACGGAACCTCCAAGGGGGCGTCAGAGCCCTTGCCCGGTCCGACGCGTCATGTGCGCCCCACCATGGGGCAGCTGATGGGCACCAACGGGTTTGTCGACGACGACCGCGACCTCCTGCAGGTGGTGAGCAATTTGCGGGAATACCATTCTTGGCAATGGGACGATGGCAACGGCGATGCTTCCACTCCGGCCTATCCAGACAACAAGTTCGGATGGAACCCGAGCTGGGTGCGCGGCACGGGGTGGGGATGGAATTTTGACGAGTACTACGGCGACATGGCCAGGCGCGGAGTCGCGATGCAGCCGGTCTTCCAAGGCACTCCGGCATGGATGTTCGGGTTTTCCGCCGGGGATTCGCTCAAGCCCATCACAGGGAAAAAGGATTCCACGCTTCCGGCCTCGTACCTTGAGCACGCCGACTACCTGTGGCAGTTCGCGGCGCGCTTCGGTCGCACTTCAGTCTCTCTGGCGGCCTTGCGGACCGATGCCTTGAATACGCCCAAATCGGGGCTTGGATTCGTGAAGACCATGGAAGGCTGGAACGAACCCGACAAGGATTGGAAGGGAGTCACGGGGTATTTCTCGCCGCAGGTCCTGGTCGCGATGTCCGGTGCCGACTACGACGGCGACCAAGGGCGTATGGGCACGAAGGTGGGCATCAAGAACGCCGATCCGACCATGCAGGTCGCGATGCCCGGGATCATCGGGATCAACCTGGAATATGTCAAGGCGATGAAGTATTGGGTGGACAGGACGCGGGCCGGATCGTTCCCGGCCGACGTGCTCAACTTCCACCACTACTGCAACGACGCCGGGGGCCAGGGCGGGACGGCGACCACCGGCATCAGCCCGGAATCCGACAGCCTGCGACAGAAATTGTCAAAAGTCACCCAGTGGCGGGACCGGTTCCTGCCCGGCAAGGAACTTTGGCTCTCCGAGTTCGGCTGGGACACCCACTCGGGGTCGGTGTACCGCGCCAAGGCCGTGGGCGGGAACAACGAGCTTGAGATGCAAGGACGCTGGCTGGTGCGCGGATTCCTGGAAATCGCGGCCTCGGGGTTTGACAAGGCTCACCAGTTCATGCTGCGCGACATCTGGGATTCAAGCCCCGGCATCTTCTCGACCTCGGGGATGGTGCACGACAAGTTCGATACGCTCTCGCCCAAGTACGCCAAGAAACCATCCTGGTGGTACGTGAACACGCTCAACAAGCGCCTGCGGGACTTCCGCTTCGAGGCCGACGAGTCGCAGGGCTCCGTGCGGATCTATCGCTTCTCGCATTTGACGGATATTGACAGCGTGGCCTATGCCGTCTGGAACCCGGACGATGCGGCCGCAGCGGCCGCGGTTGCGGTGCCGACCGTGCTGGGATCGGGAGTGCGGGTGACCTTGGTGGAGGGGCAGGCGCTTGGGGCCTCCTTTGCCATCGCGGGCGGATCGATGCAGGTTCCCGCAGTGGATGGCCGTGCTCAGCTGCTGATCGGAAAGCGGGCCGCCACCACGGGGATTCAGCGGGGCTTGTCTTCCAGGGCCCGTGTGATCCTGGGGGTGCGCGCGGACGGCTCGCGCACGCAGGGAGGACGGGCGACGGATCCGCTTCGTGGCGTGGGCGTCTTGGGTCGCTAAGACTCCTGGCGACAATTTGCTTGGAGGTCATGGTCAGAGCAGGATCCAGAGTCCGTTGCGGTGGTGGCGATCCGGGGCGACCAGTCGTTCGAAGCGCATGCCTCGGATTCCGCTCAAGGGGACATCGCCCGGGATCAGGCTCAGCGGGGGGAAGGCTCCCGCGAGGTTCTGGCCGTTGCGGACCAGCTCAAGGGTATCGATTCTTGCAATGTTCATGTCGGTCCCTTTCGGGTCGTTGAAGTCGGGTTGAGGCTCGTTGACAAGACGAAGCCTTGACGAGCCGGATTCCTGCCGATCCGGTCCCAACTTGGTCACGACTGTCACGGTTGAGTCATTGGGGAGGGAGCCAGCAAGCGCGTTGTGCGCCAGGGATGCCGCGTTCGCCTGCTCCATCCCACCCCGACCCTCCCAACTAGGGAGGGAGCCAGCAAGCGCGATGTGCACCAGGGATGCCGCGTTCGCCTGCTCCATCCCACCCCGACCCTCCCAACTAGGGAGGGAGCCAGCAAGCGCGATGTGCACCAGGGATGCCGGCCTTTGGCCCAAGACCCCGCAGCCCACAGCGAACCACTGGGGTGGCGAGGAGGCTTGGCAGGCAGCCCGGTGCCGCGCAGCGGCAGGCGCCTTGATTTGAAGGGACAGAATCCGTCGTCCGGGGAAATGGGTATGTTCTACTCGGCACGGATGTACGTGCCTGGTGTGGGGAGTACGGGACATGGCGGATCTGGCACAGCATTGGGACGACCTCTTCGCGCGTACGGACGCCTGCGCGCTGGGTTGGTACGAGTCCGATCCGTCCCAGACGCTCAAGTGGCTTGAAAAGGTCCCTGCGGGAGGACGCACCTTCGTGGCGGGAGCCGGGACCACGGGGCTTGTCGAGGCTCTGTTGGCTCGCGGTGATGCGCTTGTCGTGAACGACATTTCGGCGATGGCCTTGGCGCAGGTCA
>JBDKGV010000218.1:0-5909 GCA_039798005.1 Fibrobacterota bacterium | reverse complement strand
GGTGCAGCCAAGCCCGTTCGACGAGTTCCGGATATACGATCTGACTCAAAAGCTCGCGCCGGAACTCCCGGACCAGGTTTTCGCGGGATGACTCCGTCTCGCGGTTCGAGGTGGCCATGTAAAAGCGCTTGAACCACAGGCGTGAACGGCCCATCGCCTTGAGTGCGCATCCTCCCCAGATCCAAGGGAGGATCCAGCGAACGCGTCGTTTGTGGAGATACCACCGCTGCCAATGCAACATGGTATCTCCGATTGAGATGGTGTCATCGAAATCAAAGAGCGCAAGGGGCTGTTTCTTGCGAACAGACTGGTCGGTCATCGAGGTCATCGGTACGGCCAAAGGTAGCACAATCCCTCATTCGGGAAGCCCCTCGTTTTGAGAGGGGCTTGGCCTCACGCGATGGATGCTGACGCGATCAGGGAAGAATCAGGATCGGCGTCGTCTGGATTTGGTCGCCTTGACTGACACGTACGAAAAGGACGCCCCGCAAATGACCCGTGGAGATCGCCTGCCCCCCTTCCATTTCGAGCTGACGCAATTCCTTCCCCGAGGCATCGAGCAGCTGTACCCGGGCCTTTCCGGTCCAGCCGTTCAGGCGCAGCATGCCTTGGCTTGAGCCGGCTTGAAGCCATGAGGGCTTGGTGGACCGGGTGGAAATTGCGCTGGTGGAAAGCGGCAAGGTGAGCGGGCTCTTGGCGTAGCCTGAGATGCTCGTGTTGTACCAGCCGCCATCGTCGGTTCCGGAATAGTTGGCGCATCCTGGATTGCCGCCTCCAAAAAGAATGCCGATGAAGCCGCCGTCGGTCCACCACTTGGAGTGGGACAGGAAGGTTTCCACGATGTCATCGCGCTTGGTGGCGGTGGCATGGGTGGTGTTGCCTTGGGCCATCTGCCAACCCACCATGGGAAGGCCGGTGCCATGGGCGATGGCGCGGGTCCACGTGAAGAACTTGGCATAGCAGGTCGAATCCCAGAACCATTGGGTTCCCTTGATCCCCGCATCGTAGTCGGTCTTTTCGACAAAGACCACATCACCTTTGCCGGCGGCACCGAAGCCGTTGATGAACCGCGCCGTGGTCATGCCGCTGAACAGGTGGGCTTCGATGCGTCCGCGTCCGACCTGGCCCGGAATGTTCACGCCCCAGTGGTTGGGCATGTGTCCGACGATCACGCCTTGGTCCTTGAGCTTGTCCTTGGCGCGGGCCACCATGTACTCCGCCCACCCCTTCATGTTCGCGGCATAGGTCTTGCCGGAAAGGCTGTTGGCCTTGGTCATGGCGACCGGGATGCGGGTTGGATCGTCGGTGGGGATGGCTTGGCCGTTGTCGCCAACGCCACGGGTCAGGAAGCCGTACATGTCCGGTTCAAGGATGATCATGTAATCCTTCTGGGCACCCTTGACCATCTGATCCAAAAGCCACTCGTAGCGAGTGAAGTAGTCTTCCATGTAGGTGGAGCTGGCGAGGTTCGCCGTGACCGCGAGATAGCCTTCGCCACTTTTGCCAAGGTTGTACCATACGAATGCCGATTTCACTCCCAAGGTTTGGGATTCCTTGGCGTAGTCGGCGACGTATTCCCCTTTGTTGGGGGCTGTCGGGCTGTAATAGCCTTGGGTTTCCTTCATCACATACTGGTATCGGTAGCTGCCACCGGCTTGGAATTCCTTGGTGCTTTTCCCGACTTCGGTCTTGTCCAAACCCCCGATGAGGAATGTCTTGGGCCAAGCGGTGGGCAGGGGCGTGGGTATTCCACTTGGGATCGCAAGACTGCGATTGGAGGTTCCGTCGGTGATGGTCACGGAGTCGATCAGGATGTCGATTGCTGGCGTATTGGCTGCACTGCGGAAATACAGGGCCTTGACTGCCGTATCCGAGCCGGAAAAATCTGTCAACGGGATGATGATTTCCTGCCAAGTGGACTTTGCCGGGATGGATACCGGTTTTGCGGCCGTGAACGACCAGCTTTCCGTCTGCCATTCCGCTGTAAAGGAGGTGGCGCTGGTCGAATTGTTCTTGACCCAGAATCGTACGTCCTTGTATCCCTTCATAGGAATCGAGCGATCTGTGGGGGTCTTGATTCCGCAATTCCACCAATTGCCGGCCGGGGCCTTGAGCGCAATGGCATCGGATCCAGTCAGCGCACCTGTGCAAGTGATGGGGATTCCATTTTTTCCATCGACGACGGCCATGGTCATGCTGCCGCTTGCGTCAGATCCTGGAATTCCGGTATTGGGACAGCCGGCATCGAGGTAAAGGGGTTGGTCATCCAAGGCAAAAGGGGTGCTTGCGAGGACGAGGCCAAGGAACAGGCCGCTGCGTGTGTAGTGATGACTCAAGGGTTCCTCCGTGGATATTGGATGGAACATACCGTCATGCGGTGGAAATGGGCATTGGATTTTGGAAACAAAAATCCCTTCCGACCATCTGTCGGAAGGGCAATGATTCCGATGAACGGAAATTAAGCGAGCTTGTACTTGGTGCCGCGAGCCTTGCCTTCGCGAACCAGCTTGCCTTCCTCGGTCAGGGAGCCGAGAGCGTCACGCAGGGCGTTGCCGTCAAAGCCGACCAAGGAGGCGAGCTCCGAGGCGCCGGTGAAGCCGCGACCTTCCAGAGCGGTCAGGATGCGCTCGGTCTTCTCGCCCAAGGTGATGCGGCTCTTGGAGGCGGATGCTGCCGGGGCGCGACGGACGAACTTGCTGTCGCTTTCGCCGAGCTTGGCTTCGAGTTCGCGAACGAGCTTGCGGGCTTCTTCAAGCGCGCGACGGGTTTCAGCCTGGTCGGCAGCCTTGCGACGCTCGATTTCGGAGTAGAGTTCTTCAATGGAAAGATTGTCGAGAGACATAGTTAGTTCCTTATGGCTTGTGAATGAAAAATCGCTGTCAAGGGCCCCTGATAAACAATCGTGGAGCACCAATCCCAGTTGGATTGAATAATACATGTCATAATTGGAAAAAGCAAACCATTGAATGAAAAAAGAAAGGCCACCTATCTCTGGTGACCTTTCTTTTACATGGGATATTGTTGCTTCAGAATGCGCGCTCGACGATGAATCGGGCAAAATCCTCGAAAACGAGGCGGCTCTTCCCAAATTTTTGACTTACCGCAATTGCCTGTTCCATCAGCTCCTTGGCGATGCGGCGACTTTCGTCGATTCCTACAAGAGCAGGATAGGTGGCTTTGCCTTTTTCGATATCTGAACCGACATCCTTGCCGAGGGTTTCAGTCGTGGAAGTAATGTCCAGAATATCGTCGACCACTTGGAATGCAAGGCCGGTCAAGCGTCCGTATTCACGGTAGAGGGCCAATTGTTCCACCGATGCACCGGCAAGCAAGGCTCCGACTTCAAGGGAGGCTTCAATCAGGGCGGCGGTTTTATGGCTGTGAATGTACTGGACCGTTTCCAGATCCACTACTTTTCCGCCTTCACTTTCGATATCGACGACTTGCCCACCAAGCATTCCATCGGAACCCAGAGCCTTGGCAAGCACGACAATCGCTTGGGCATTCCCTGCCTGAGCCAGAACCTCAAAGGCCAGGATGCACAGGGCATCGCCTGCCAATACGGCGGTGGCCTCGTCGAACTTCTTGTGGCAGGTCGGGAGGCCGCGGCGGAAATCGTCGTCGTCCATGCACGGGAGATCGTCATGGATCAGGGAGAAGGTGTGCAGCATCTCCAAGGCGACGGCACCGTGATCGGCAAGGTCTCCCGTGCCGCCGCAATCCTCGAACGCGGCATAGCAAAGGCCGGGACGCAACCGCTTGCCACCGGCAAGCAATGAATAGCGCATGGCCTGGTGCAGGCGTTGAGGACGCATGGTCTCCGATGGCAGGAAGCGTTCAAAGGCCGCTTCCACGCGGAGCTTGGATGATTCGAGATAGGTTTCGCTCAGGCTCATGCTTCCTCCACGACCGGATTGCCGGCGGCGTCTTCGGTGAGGCGACGCACCACGAGTTCAGCTTGGGACAAGCGTTCCCTGCAGGTGCTCACCAAGGCGACTCCCTCCTGGTAGGCGCCCATCGCCAGATCCAAGGAGAGGTCGCCGCGTTCCAGATCCGCCACGACCTTTTCCAAGCGGATCATCGATTCCTCAAATGTCGGTTCCGGACTCATGCGGCGTGTTCCTCCACGTTCAGGATGCGGGCAAGGGCCCGGCCATCGCCGAATCTGACTTGAATTTCCTGGCCTTTCTCAAGGCCCTTGATCGAGGACAGGATCTGTCCGGAATTGGATTCCACCGCCGCGAAGCCGCGAGACAGGACCTTGAGCGGTGACAGTGCATCCAAGCGGCCGGCGAGGGAGGCCAGACGGGCATGGGTGCGTTCGGTGGTGCGGACGCTTGCGTTCTGGAGCCTTTCCAGAAGCCAATCCAAGCGTTGGGTCGGCCGATCCAGCATCTGCTGGGGATTGCGCAAGCAGGGGCGCGAGGCGAGCAGCTCAAGGCGCTCCCGGCGCCGGGCGACCGTTTGGGTCAGGGCTTCGGACATGCGGCTCGCCCAGGAATCCAGCTCCTCGAGCAATGCTTCCCGATGCGGGGCGATCATCTCCGCGGCGGCCGATGGTGTGGGAGCACGCAGATCGGCGGCATAGTCGCAAAGGGTGAAATCGGTCTCGTGTCCGATGGCGGACAGGATCGGCCAAGGGCAGCCCGAGACCGCGCGGACCACGGGTTCCTCGTTGAAGGCCCAAAGGTCCTCGATCGAGCCTCCACCCCGGGCGATGATGACGGCATCCGGTTCGAAAGGCGTTCCCTCCAGGAAGGCCAGCCGCGCGAAGGCCTGCAAGAGGCCGGGGACGGCCTCGGCCCCTTGGACGGGGGAGGGAATGAGCAACAGCTCCAAGTGCGGACTGCGGCGGGAAAGGACATTGCGAATGTCCTGAAGGACGGCGCCGGTGGCCGAGGTGATGACGGCGATGCGCTTGGGGTAGGCCGGGAAATCACGCTTGGTGTCCGGGTCGAACAGGCCTTCGCCCTCCAACCGCTTGCGCAATTCCTCAAAGCGCTTGAGGAGATCGCCTTCGCCGACGGGCTTGAAGGAGGTCACCATCAGTTGGTAGGCGCCCCGGGGCTCGAAGAGGCTGATCCGTCCGGCAGCCACCACGCGGTCCCCGTCTTGAGGCAATACGACGCGCATGGCGGTGCTCTTCCACATGACCGCAGAGATGACGGCGCCGGCATCCTTCAGGGTGAAGTAGAAGTGTCCGCTGGAATGGCGCTTGGAGCCAGAGACTTCGCCTTCCACCCGGACGGAGTCGAAATTGTCCTCGAGTTGGGTCCGGATTTCCCGTGTCAACTCGGAAACGGTCAATGCTTCCTTGAAACTGGCTCCCATTTGCGATCACAAGGTAGACACCAGGCAGGCCGGTCGGGACAGAATCCGTCAGTCCCCGCTTGGAGAATGCCGATGGGGATGCGTATTTTCAGGACAAAGTTATCTGCAAATGACCTTTGATGGAGCCGCTGATGAAGATCCTTTCCGTTCTGTTGCCCCTGCCCCTTGTGCTTGCTTGCCAGTCCGACCGCGGGAGTGCGGACAGATCTGCCCCGGTGGCGCAATCCACTCCAAAGGAGTTGTACGAGTCGCGCTGCAGTTCCTGCCATGCCTTGCATCCGCTGGACGGTCGCACGAAGGCCCAGTGGGATGTGGCGCTGGACAGGATGAAGGACCGTGCGGGACTCGATTCGGTGCAGACCGAGGCGGTTCGCGGTTGGTTGCATCAAAACGCGGGGCGGTGAGAAATGTGATTCGAGATTGGGTTGCAATGTCACCTGTAGGAATGATACTTTGGATCAGCACCTGAACCCGTGCAGAAGGAGTTTCCTTGTCCGCTACCATCCGTCATCACGCCGTTGTTCTCTTGAAATCTGAACCCGCATGGCTTGCCTTGTCGCGTGAGCATCGCGGGGCAA
>JBDKGV010000217.1:0-5925 GCA_039798005.1 Fibrobacterota bacterium | reverse complement strand
CCGCATGGCAACGGAAAATATGCAGGAGTTGCAGCTCCCTGATGGCATGAGTTGTGCGACTGGTTGCAAACGATGGATGAACAACGACAAACGCAGATGCGATTGGTCACGCTGGCTGGTCCTCCGACCTGTGGCAAGACTTCGGTGCTTCGGCATGTGCTGTTGCATCTGCAGAATTCCGGCTGCAAAGTGGGCGTGGTGAAGCTCGACTGCTTGACGACCCAAGATGCCAGGATCTTTCAAGAAGCCGGGATCGTCGATGCCGCCCAAGGCCTTTCAGGTGCTTTGTGCCCGGACCACTTTTTTGCGGGCAACGTGCCGCGCTTGATTCGATGGGGGCAGGAGCGAGCCTTGGATTATCTGTTCCTTGAAAGCGCGGGTTTGTGCAACCGCTGCAGTCCCCATATCCGCGGGGCCTTGGGCGTATGCGTCCTGGATCACCTGGGAGGCATCGGCTTGCCCGCCAAGGTGGGGCCGATGCTGCGCACCGCCGACCTTGTGATCACCACGCGCGGGGATCTGGTGAGCCAGGCGGAACGCGAGGTGTTCGCCTTGCAGGCGCGCAAATACGCTCCCAAGGCCCGCGTGCTCGGTGTCCATGGCCAGACGGGCCAAGGGACGCTGGAGCTGTCCAAGGTGATCGGTCGTCAGGCGATGGTGCTTCCCGAGGAGGAGCCTCGCTTGCGGTTTTCGATGCCGGCGGCCGTCTGTTCGTACTGCCTTGGCGAGACGCGGTTGGGGGATGAGCGCCAGATCGGTAACCTCAAGCTGGTGGAGCTTCCGGCATGACGGATTCTGTCAGGACAAATTTTGTCATGGGGCGAATCCATGGATGATCTCGTGCTCACGATCCATCCCGGCTGCGATCGCGACGGAGTCCCGGAGTCCTTCGAGACGTTGGAGTTGCGCCGCGGCGACATGCTGGCGCTGGTCGGTCCTACCGGTTCGGGGAAAAGCCGGTTGCTTGGGGATATCGAGTGGCTTTCCCAAGGGGATTCCCCCAGCAAGCGCTGTGTTGAGCTGCGTGGTGCTGGCGAACTGGCCGAAGATCGCTTGGAAGGTGCCCATCATCGAGTGGCCCAATTGTCCCAGTCGATGCAGTTCGTGATGGACTTGCCGGTGGGCGAGTTCCTCTCGCTTCATGCGCAGGCGCGTGAGGTCGATGATCCCGGCATCGTGGCGGAGGTGATCCATGCGGCCTGCCGCCTGTGCGGGGAGCCGTTCCATGCCCAGACCCTCCTTTGTGCTTTGAGCGGTGGTCAGAGCCGTTCGCTCATGATCGCCGACACCGCAGTGCTTGCCGCTGCGCCGGTGGTGCTGGTGGATGAGGTGGAGAATGCCGGTGTGGACCGACGCCGGGCCTTGGAACTTCTGACGGGCCGTGACAAGATCGTGCTGATGGCGACCCACGACCCGCTGCTTGCCCTGCTTGCACCGCGCCGGGCTGTTCTGGGGCGAGGCGGAATCCGCTGCGTGCGCGAACGGACCGCGCAGGAATTGCGGCTCCTGGCGGAATTCGAGAAGGTGGATGAAAGGCTTTCCCGTGCGAGGGAACGCCTGCGGGTTGGTCTGTCACCTGCCGAGGGGGATTGGATATGACAAGAATCGTCTTTTGGGAAAAGCCGGGATGCATGGGCAATGCCCGACAGAAGGCGTTGCTCGCCACCGGAGGGCATGTCATCGAATCGCGCTCCCTGCCCGGTTCGAAGTGGGAGCAAGCCGATCTGCTGGCGTTTCTCGAATCCCATCCGGTTCCGGATTGGTTCAACCGCGGGGCGCGCAGGGTGAAGGAAGGGGAAGTCGACCCCGATGCCGTGAGCCGTGAACAGGCCTTGGAGATCCTGATCGCCGACCCGATCCTGATCCGCCGTCCGCTTCTGGAAATCGAAGGGACGAGGTTGATGGGCTTTGATCTTGCAAAGATTGAAACCTTGATCGGAGCCTTGCCCTCGACGGAGCGCATCGAGCGCGTGCGCGGCGAGAACCTCGAGAAGTGCCCCGGTGAGGAAACCGGGGTGAGTTGCGGGACGGTCAGGGAATAGAAAATAGAAGGCGCAGGTTCAGGTACCGGCGCCCTTGAAAAGAGCTTGGAGTGCCGCGAGAGGTTTTGACAGATCCTGTCTGCGAATGCCCTCCCAGCCCAGCCAGAGCAATTTCCTTCCTTCCGGAACGGTCCAAGGACTTTCGGGGTGAGCAGAAGGAAGTCCGACCCGTGAGAAGACCTTTGCCGCATCAGGACCGCAGAGCCAGTGACCCAGTTTCTTGACACGCTCGGGTGCATCGTTGCGAACGAACAAGGTGACCGGACTGGCGATCGCGCCCTCAGTGGGCCACACGATGCGCAGCCCCTCGCGCTTGGGAAGCAGGCGCGCAAAGAAAAGCGGCAAGGTTGCGGCTGGAAGAAGTCCTTCACGATTCTCCCGGATCGCCTTCACCATCTGAGCCGGGTGTCCACAACCGCCTACGGCACGACGGAAGCCTGGCATGGCCGCTTCGCCGAAGCGTTCCTGCAGATGCAGGAGCGTGGTCTCGCAGAAGGTCTCGCCATTGCCTCGGAAGGCAAGGCCCCTCTCCCAAGTGGGATCGAGAAGATCTTCCCAAGCCATGAGCGGCTTTCGACCTTGGGCTTGGGTGTCGTCGACGACAAGGACGGTCAGATTGCAGGCCACCACGGTCACATGACCCAACGGATCGCGCAACGAGGCGAGCTCGCCCGATTCGTGGCCCCAGTCCGAAAGGTCTTGGTACCTGCCGCTGTCCATGAGGCGCTCTCGGGATTCGGTTCCAAAGAGCCAACCCACGCCTGGAGTCAGGAGCAGCGGCGACAACTCATCCGGGCTCAAGGCGGACGAGAGACTTTTCTCCTCCTTCTCACCCCGGTTGGCGTGCCCTTCGATGGCAAGGACCAGATCGGACGGACGTTCGACCCATTCATCCAGAGCCTGTTCCAGCGGAGTGCGAACAGGGCAGGGGAGGGACAGGTCGGCGTCCGGTAGCGACTGCACAGGGGCAGACGAATCAAGCATCCTCTACCAGGACCCGGAACCAATCGGCGTTTTGACGCATTTCCTCGATGTTGTCCGGATGCTGACAATTGGTATCAAGAGTCCGCAATGCTTCTTCGAATTCGAACTTCTCGAAGGAGAAGCCATTCTCATCGAGGCAGGAAAACAGCTCATTTTCGTCTTGGCAATGGTACAGAGCCTCCTTGAGACCTAAACGGTCGATGGAACGAAGACAGTCGATGGCACTTTGAATGGACATATCGCACCTCCTGTTCCATTCTTACGCGAAGGGCGTGCCATACTGGAGAGATGGAATCTCAAACCTGATAAGGAATCTTTGGCATGGGTCATGCTTTGGTGCAAGGCAGGAGCATTTCTCACTGAAACACCGGAGGATTCATGGAAGACGCGACGGCACTCAAGGAACGCATCAAGAAGCTTCAGGGTTTGACGGTCAAGCTCAAGCTCGATCTGCACGATCTCACGGAAGAGCTCCCGGTGGGGTGGGAGACGATCCCGGATGTTGCGGCCCGTTGCCATCAAGCCTATTTCGATCTTGCCCAGGCAAGGGCGGAGCTTGCCTCTGCGAGCTGATTGGACGACAGGGGAAATGTGTGAAACCTGAAAAGGGGCATTGCACCCCCTTTCAGGTTGGCGAGCTCAGAGCTTGAGTTGTGCGCCCAAAGCAAGCTGGTGAAGGGTGATGTTGCTGGCACTGGCTTGGGATCCTTGGAGATCGCCGGCGTCGTCATAATCGGCAAGGAGCCCGTTCAGGGCGAACTTCCCTTGGATGGTGAAGGCCAAGAGGGGAGTCACAGCATAGGAGGCCCCGGCCACGATGTTGTGCGTCGAGGTCATGGGGACTTCGTTGGGGACCTTCACTGTGATCAGGCCGAGGTCGACATTGTCGGTTCCGAGGTCGGATTCCTTGGCGGGGGCCCAGACGAGATCATAGTCCTTGGTGGCACCGACGTCTTTCTGTTCCACGGTTCCACCCAGTGGCATGTCCCATTCATAGCCAGCCTTCAGGGAGAACTGTTCGTTGAGCTTGATGGTGGGTGCGATTTGGAGGCCCAGGCTCATGGCGCTGTAGTTGTCTTCCGAGTTGCCGATCGAGAAGCCGAGCACTTCGACGCCGGTCGTCTTGGTGCTGTACATGTCGTACAGGAACGAAACGCTGCCGGTGATGGCGAACATCTCGTTCACATCGAAGGTCGCGGTGGGGCCGATGCGAAATCCAATGCCCGGGTTGGCTTCGGTGTTTTCCAAGGAGGATCCGACGGACAGGTAATTGTAGCCGACCAGTGCCTCGGCACCGAACTTCACGGGAGCGGCCACGGAGGCGACGGTCGCCAAGGCGACAAGGGGGAGGAAGCGATTCATGTGGAGATCATGCTTTGCTGAGTAGAGATTCCGACCGTGGATCCGCGCCGAAGGCGAAGCCGAAGAGGATCGGAGCACGACAAGGAACCTGTGACAGAAAACGGATTGCGTCAATACATTCTCGCACTTATTATGCGAGGGTTTATTTCATGTATTTTTCCGTGCCGGAGCATCTGGAGGGGCGGTTTTTGTAAGGGCGGCAAAAGACGGGACCCGCATTGCTTCGCCTTGACCATGACGCAATGCCTATGCTGCTGCCAGCATCGCCTCCAGGAACATGGCCACGCCATCCTCGTCATTGGTGGCCGTCACATGGTTGGCTTGGGCCTTCACGCTGTCGAGCGCATTCCCCATCGCCACTCCGGTGCCGGCGGCGGACAGCATGCCGGAATCGGTGATGTCGTCGCCGAAGGCGCAGACCCGACTCCAGGATATGCCAAGATCTGTCAAACACAATTCCAATGCGCGGTGCTTTGAGACGCCCTGACGCTGGACATGCACATAGCCGTCGCGATCCAGGATCATCTCCACTCCTTCAGGCAGCTTGTCCTTCAGTGCAGACAGGGCGATCGAGGCAGGCCACTGCACCAGCACCTTGGCCACGGCGTGGTCGCCGATCGTCCGGAAGTCCGTGGTATGGAAGCCCACGCCCCACATCGCCTCGACATCCTGGCTGCAGCAAGGGCGCCCGTCGAGTTCGGCAAAGAGAAGGGCCGGGGGGTGGCAGTTGCAGGCGAACTCCACGGTGGCGTGCAACGCCTGCGCTTGGATGGGCTCGCTGTGCAGGACCGTTCCCTTTTGGACTGCCAAGGCGCCGTTGTGGGTGACCCAAAGCGCATCCTTCAACAGATCGGGAACGATGAGGGAAATGGAGGCCGCGCCGCGAGCGCTGGCGATGGCAAGCAGGATGCCTGCCCGCTTGCAGGCATCCAAGGCGAGAAGGGTTCTTGGGGAGATGGACTTGTCGCTGCGAAGCAAGGTGCCGTCGAGGTCGACGGCAATCAAGGAAGGAAGGGTCGGCATAGGCGCAAAGGTGCATTCGTGATCGACGCGGCAGGGACACTGCCCGGCAGGGCCAAGACCTTGGCTTGGCAAGTGGCCCGACTCCCGCGCTTGGCGGGAGTGCCGCCCAACCATGAGCGGGGAATGGCAAGGTTGGCGGTGTCGCCAAGGAGCTAATTTCCCAAGCGCAACCGGTGCGACCTGCGCGGTCGAGAAGGAGTGAGTGAACGATGGAAACCTTGAAGACCACAGCCTGCGACGGCGACAAGGCCTTTGACCTGATTTGCGCTGCTCATGCTCGCAAGGAATTTCTGGTGATCCTCGGGGACGCGGAGGAGTTGGAGCGCGTCAAGGAGACGATGGAGCTCAACGAGGATACGGCCCAGGAGATTCTGGAGCACGCCAAGGAAGTCGAGATCTCGGAATGGCTGGAGGAACGCGAAAGCGAGGATTACCCGAGCGGCGAATGGCCGGATGAGGTTCCGGGCAACGATGCCCTCACCTCTTGCACCGACCTTCAGACAGGAGAGCCCAA
>JBDKGV010000216.1:0-5933 GCA_039798005.1 Fibrobacterota bacterium | reverse complement strand
CGGTATCCGCCGTATCCTTGGTGTTGAACTTCGTTCCATGGAATGTGGCTGCAATCGTGTAATCGGACTGACGGATCACCCAAACCGCGAGGTTGGACATGACGCGCTGACCGTCAGGAGTCGTGCCGGCCACGATCACTTCGATACGGCTGTATCCCTTCGCAGCAGCAGGCAACTGAATGGAGACCTGATTGCCTCCGATCACAGGCGCCGCAGAGAAACTGGTCAAGGGGATGGCAATCGGAGCCGAAGTACCCGTGAATTCAGTTCCACCATCACCAAAGGGGACGGTTGGAATGAGTTGTGCAAACACCCACTGCAGATTGGTCAAGCCAGGCAACGTGGAGCTCAAATCAAACGAAATGGAGGACAGCTTGCCGTTGATGAAGGCGGGCTGATCATCGGAAATGGTCAGGACCTGGGTATTCACCTGACCTTCGGGCTGGATGGCACCACGAGAAGCGACCTTGCCACCGCTGGTGAACGAGGCACCGCCCGGGGTCCATGCGCGATTTTCTACACAGCTGTCAATTCCCTTGTCTGTCCAAATCGGTGTCAGGAAGGTCTTGCTGGTTGGATTCAAATCCATGGGCACGGACTTTATGTAACAGTTGCTCAACTTGCGATACGCTCCGGTATCGAGCTCCGCACCCATGCTCAACAAGACACCGATGGTGTCGGCATCCGGCAATCCGAACAACCGCCCAAAGCGAGAGGCGATCACCGAAGAATCCTTGCCTTGGTAGGTAAACGGCTGAGTCACACCGGCATCCTTGCCGTTGTCTGCCGCTTGGACCGTTGAGGTGTACGGTACCTTGTTCACATTCGAATTCGGAGCTTCCAGCTTCCACGACTGGAACGCGAAGCGGCGCTGATCACCCTGATACTGGATTCCGTCGATATAGGAAATCGGCTTCAAGGGGGCGAGATACTTGCTCTGGCCAGCGACGGTGAAATTCATGCCTTGGACATTTTGAGTCTGGAACGACAAGCGCCCCGTCGGCCATACTGCAGCCTTGAGTGCCGCGATACGGGTCTTGCAAGAATCAGCGTTGCCGGCACAGGCCGTCTTGGAGATCGTTGGTGTTCCCTGAATATCCAAGCGCGGGAAATAGGCAAAGGTATTGTTGTAGGCAAAGTTGCCCATCTTCGTCGTCAAATTCTTGTAGTCCTTGAATTGATCGATGAAGTTCTTGGTCAAAAAGCCCGAAGTGTCGCTGTTGTAGTCCAGCCAAGGTTCAGACACGATGTTGTTGTAGAAATAGTGCTGGGTACCGCCACGCCAGCCACCCCATCCAAAGAGGTTCGTCACCTTGTGGAAGGTGTTGTTGTAGACACGATCCGGAGCACCGACATTGTCCTTGAGGAACAAAAAGCCACCGACATGGTTCTTGGCTTCGTCATTCTTGCAGGCCTTGGGGGTCGAGCCGCTGAAATTCGAGGCATCGTAGCAAGGCGAGCCGGCCCCGTTCATCCATGCATCAAATGTCGCGGACGAATTGTGGTTGTTATAGATTCGATTGAAGCGCCATGTGTTGCCGAGATCGTCTCCGCTTTCCTCAAATCCAGCCCAGACGTTGTCGTGGATGTAACTCTGCTCGATGATATGGCCACCCATTTCGGCGTACCGTGATCCCGGAGCCAATTGCGTCTTGTCACAGTCGGCAGCATTGTTGTGGGCCAAGACACCGCCCTTGTTGCGGTTCATGATGAAAACCGCCGAGAAGCAATTCTTGATCTCAGTATTTCGAATCGTCACCTTGCCCGAGAGGTAAAGGTTGATACCAAAGTTTCCGTAAAAGGTCGGATACTTCGATTCCCACACCGACATGCTTCCCCAGCCCAAGGGAGCCTTGCCGTTGATGATGAGGTTCTCAATCGTGATGTTGTGGCTACCCTGAATCAGGATCGTGCCGTTGCGCTGAATACCCGAAGTCGTGAACGGGTTCTTCTTTTGGGCAGGGCATCCTGCACCACCCACATTGTCGGAGCCATCCATAGGCCAGTGCTTCCAGCCGGCGGGCTTCATCGCCAACGTATCGGGATCAGAATCCGGTCCAGCCTTGCTGCCATCATCCTGGAAAATGAGCTCGGGACGACCTGAGGGTGTTGCCGACATCAGCGTGATGTTGCTCTTGTTCCTGATGAACAACGTATTGGCCAAGGTGTACGTCGGCCCCTGCAGCAGAATGCGACAGCCGTCCTCCGGGCATTGGTCGATCGCCTCCTGGATCGCAGTGGTCGCACCGATCTTGGCCGGGACCTTGATATCCACAGCACTGGCGCCACCAGTCAAGGCTGCGATGCCTACCAATAATGTACGAGTAGCGGAGCGGATCCAGCTTCCGGGACGCAGCGCCGAGGGGCTCTGTCCTTCCCGGTCATTCAAACGTGTAAACATCTCAGTCTGCATATCCGACTCCTCGCTAGGTCCCAAATGGATTCCGGGATACGATGGCTTCAAACTAACGGCGGCACGCGCTCTTCGCAAAGCATTTTCACCCACTGGACAACAAGTGTGCTTCAGATCACACAAAACTCGCCAAACCCAGTGGATCAATCCTGCCGAGCAGCCTACTTCTCTAGCATTGTAGCCAAGAAGCCCTTTGAGGTTCATGCCGATTGATCGAAGGCGGCATTCCTCTTACTCCGGAGGAGTACAGTCATCAAGGCTGGAAGGGCAATCGATCCTTGCCGACCAAGCGAACTGAAGCCATTCGCTCCAACGCCGCATCCCCTTGGATCCGCGCACTCATCGAGATGCTCAACCAGGCATCCTTGCGGCGATGATCCAAGGACACCGCACGGCGTCCATCGGCAATGGCCTGGGCTGGACGCCCCATTCGCAAGCTTGCGTGAGAACGGCATGCCCATGCCCCCGGATCCTGTGGATCAAGAATGATGGCCCGGTGGCAAGCATCCCAAGCCACTTGAGAACGTCTGTCCTGCAAGGCAAATTCGCCAAGTGAACGCCACAGGATGGCCGCTGAATCCCGTTCATTGAGTGCTCGTTGCAAGGTTTCCACCGCTTTGGGCAAATTCCCCCGATTGCGTTGCGACGAAGCGACGATATACCAAGCCATGTCATCCGTCGGCTCCAGCCTGACAGCCTCTTCCAAGGAAACGATGGCCTGTTGCCATTTCCCAAGCTGATACTGTCGAACGCCAAGATTGTGCCATGCCATCCAATCTTGGGGCTGATAGGCAAGAACCTTGCGCCAACTTGCCATGGCACTGTCCATTTGACCCGACTGCTGAAGGATCAAAGCATGGATCCGGTGCCCTTCGGGGTCCAAGGAATCCAATGCCAGTGATTTCCTGATCGCATCCCTCGCTTCACGAGATCGGCCTGACCGGGCCAAACTCAATCCCAAACGGGACCACACTCGGGATTGCTCGCCCCCCTCTTTCAGACTCCGTCGATACGCCTTGATCGCCACCTGATGCTCGCCAAGATTTGTGGCACATGCCCCAAGGTTGAACCAGGCCGAGGCCGAATGCGGCATGCAGGAGACCGCACGTTGGTGGTGCATCAACTCAAGACCAAGACTATCCAGATCGCCCCAAGTCAAAGCCAACAATTCCCAAGCTTCACCAAAGCGTTCGTTGAGCTGAAGAGCCCGATGAAACGCCTTGATGGTCGTATCAGGCGATTCCTTCAAGTTCCGCGCAGCAACACCCCGAGCATACCAAGCCCAAGCATTGCCAGGTTCACGAAGGCACCATCGCCTTGCCATTTCCTTCAAGGAAGCCCAGTCTCCTTGTTGACTCAGTTGAGAAAACCGCTCCAACCACGGGATCGGCTGCGATGTGTCTTGCGCGTTCTTTGAACGGACCCGAACCTGCGAGACCCACTCCACAGGGGCTGCAAAATTGATGCTTTGAGCAAATTCATCGTAAAAGGAGGTGATCCCCAACAAATTCCCTTCAGCGTCCCACAGCCCACCACCGGAAGATCCAGGCGAGATCGGCGCAGTGGTCTGAAGGTAGCGCGAGGAATCAAACACCCGAAACCCCGAAAGGATCCCTTCGCCGATGGTCAATTCCATCCCGACAGGGGCACCAACGGTATAAACGCGGTGCCCGATGCGCAAATCGGCAGAAGTGCCAAGACTTGCAGGCGTCCCCAGCGCTCGCTTGAGTTGCAAAAGGCACAGATCGCGATCACCATCTCGCGCAACCAAGACAGCCTCGACGGTATCCTTCCGCTGCGATGCCCGAATGTGACTGGCCTCGTCCACCACATGGCAGTTGGTGATCACCAAGGAGTCCTCGAGAACGACACCGCTCCCCTGCCCAAGGGCTTCGCCGGCCGTATCCGTTGCCCAAATGACCACAACGGAAGGAGCAACCGCCTCAAAGAGGTCCGCAGGCTCCATTTTGCAACCGATCATGGCAAGCAAGGCCGGACCGAAAAGCAAAAAGCGTCCGCTCCAATTCGGGAGCAGACGCTTCATGACAGAATCTGTCAAGGCAAGGTCAGACGTCGCCGACCTGCCGGAAGTCGAGTTCGACGGGCGTGGAACGGCCAAAGACCGAAACCATGACGCGCAACTTTCCCTTGTCCGGATGGATTTCTTCGACCAATCCGTCGAAATCCTTGAAGGGACCTTCGTTGATGCGGACGGAATCGCCACGCTTCCAAGGAATCTGCACCACGCCGCCCGCATGAGGAGCATCGGGGACATCATGACCAAGGCGCCCAAGGATGCGATCGACTTCCGCCTTGCGCAGAGGGGATGCCTTGCCATTGACGCCAACGAATCCGGTCACACCTGGGATTCCCAGAATGGAGTGCTGGACTTCCTTGGTATCATGCATCTCAACGATGACATAGCTCGGGAAATCGCGGCGAACCTGGCGAATCTTGCGACCACCACGAACCTGGACGATTTCCTGCGAGGGAACGAGAACTTGACCGATGGAGTGCCCAAGGCCCTGTCGCTCGATGATATCCTCGATATAGGCCTTGACCTTGGCTTCCTGACCGGAATAGGTATGGAGTGCATACCAAAGCATCGCACTCATCAAATTCCGCCATTCAGAAGGATGTCCACCACGAAACCCATTGCAAGGTCGACAGCGTAGATGAACATGCCGCAAACCAAACTGAAGCCCATGACGATCCAAGTGCTCTCAACGAGTTCATTCTTGGTCGGCCAAGTAACCTTCTTGACCTCCATCAAAACTTCGCCGATGTATGCCTTGATCTTGTTCACGCCACAGCCTTTCGTAGAACAGGGGAAGAGGGACTCGAACCCGCAACCAACGGTTTTGGAGACCGCTACTCTACCAATTGAGCTATTCCCCTAAAAAGCCACCCTCGAACGAGGGTGGCTCTATCTTACTTGATGATTTCGGTCACGGTTCCGGCGCCGATGGTGCGGCCGCCTTCACGGATAGCGAACTTCAGACCCTTGTCCATGGCAACCGGGACGATGAGCTCGGCACTGATCGAAATCGTGTCGCCAGGCATCACCATCTCCACGCCTTCGGGCAGCTCGATCGAGCCGGTCACGTCGGTGGTGCGGAAGTAGAACTGGGGGCGGTAGCCCTTGAAGAACGGAGTGTGGCGACCACCCTCTTCCTTCGAGAGAACGTAAATTTCAGCCTTGAAGCCGACATGGGGCTTGATCGAACCGGGCTTGGCCAGAACCTGACCACGCTCGATGTCCGACTTGTCGCAACCACGCAGGAGCAATCCGACGTTGTCACCAGCCTGGCCCTGATCCAGCAACTTGCGGAACATTTCCACGCCAGTCACGATGAACTTCTTGGTGTCTTCGGTAAGACCCACGCGCTCGATTTCTTCCTGCACCTTGACGATGCCGGACTCCACGCGACCGGTCACCACGGTGCCGCGGCCAGTGATCGAGAAGACGTCTTCGATGGGCATCAGGAAGGGCTTGTCCACGGCACGGGGAGGCATCTCG
>JBDKGV010000215.1:0-5964 GCA_039798005.1 Fibrobacterota bacterium | reverse complement strand
GGAGTCCGACCGCAAGACCGTGATCATGATCACCCACGACGTCGACGAGGCGGTGTTCCTCTCCGACAGGATCGTGCTCATGACCAACGGCCCGGCCGCGACCATCCATTCGGTGCTCGACGTCCCCATGGCCCGGCCCCGCGACCGCTCGACCATCCTGGACGATCGCGACTACGTGCACGTGCGCAAGGAGCTGGTGCACTACCTGACCGCCACGCGGCACAAGGAAGCGGCCTAGGTCTCATTGCACTGCGTGCGGCTGTTGCTCTGGGGCTCCACCCCAGACCCGGCCTAAGGGGCAGCCGTGCCCCTTAGGAAACCGCGGCCAGGGGTTACACCCCTTGGAACCCAGCAAAAGGATCGCCGGCAGTGGACCTCAGTGGTTCGGACATCTCCCCTTGCCCGCTGGCGAAGGCGATGCGCCTTCGACGCGGGACCCAAGAGGTGAGCGGGTCGGTGCGGCAGAAATGCAACGGACCTGACTGTAGAGGAGCGAGCTGCGGTTGCCATGCCTTGAGAAGCGGCGGTGGCATTCCCGGACCGTGCCCTGGATTTCCCTTGATGACAAATTCCGTCAAAACCAACACAACGAAAGAGACGAACATGAAGAAGATCTCCCGTTTCGCATCCGCCGGCGCATGCATTGCGACGCTTGGCTCGGCCGCTCCCCAGATCAACCTGCAGGTGCGCACCGACTACCGCTACGACTTCCGCAACGGTGCCGACAGCACGCTCAAGGACAACAGCGGTTTCGACATGCAGTTCGCGCGCCTTGATCTCAACGGTTCGATGGAAAGCGGATTGAAATACCGCATGCGGCTGAAGTTCGACTTCCCCTCCCAGGCGGCCTCGGTGAATCCGACCACCGGAGCCGGGACGGCCGTGGTGAAGGATACGCTCAAGGGATCGGCCGACTATGTCGATTACGCTTACTTCAAGCAGCCCCTGCCGTCCGGCTTTGCGGTGACGGCGGGCAAGTTCTTCTCCGGTCGCGCGGGCTACGAGGGTCTGGCTGCCGGCTCGGACCACTACCTCACGACGCTCGTGTACGCAAGCTCAGGCGCCTTCCATTCGGTACTGGGCGTGCAGCCCGCCTGGGAGGGCTTTGGTCAGACGGTTTCGCTCACCCTTGCCAACAGCGGCACGGGCTGGAAGACCGACAAGGGCGTGCAGCACTTCCTGATGGTGGGCGGACTCTGGCAGGGAACGTTCCTTGGCGGCATGGTCCAGCCGCACGTCTCGTACTACCTCCTGCCCAAGAAGGCCGTGGACGACGGGTTGCATCTGGCGACCCTCGGAGTGAAGAGCAAGGTGGAGAAGATCACCTCGGAGCTTGAATGGAAGTCGCTGACCGACACCGCCAACACCAAGGGCAACAACGCCTTCACCCATTCGACATCCCTGCTCGTGAAGGCCGACTTCGGGATGTTGCGCCCGCAGATGAAGCTGTTTTACGACAACAAGTCGGTGCTGGACGAGAAGAAGAGCCTGGAGCGCGTGGGTGTGAGCCCGGTGCTGGAGGTTTTCCCGTACGAGAAGACCAACCTGCGCTGGCATGTGGGCTACGCCTACGTGGACGAGATCCCCAAGGGCAAGGCCGACCGTTCCTGGAACAAGGTCTTCGTGGGTGCGGCGATGAATCTCGACATCTTCAAGTAGCCGCTGTTCCTGTCGACACGTTCATTTGACAATCATTGACAAATGACGAAATGTGTCGATGTGCTGCAATGACATTCCGTTCTCGAGCCATCGGGAACGGATTGGCACTTGCCTTGCGTAATGTCAGTGCATCGCCAGGAACTCCGGTCCGTCCGGGTCGCAGGGTAGGTCGCAGCGCCAAGAGCGAGGTCGATTCCCATGGTCAAAATCCTGCCTCGCTCCTGCGCCGACAGTCCTGTTCGTGTTACGGAGGTGTTGTGATGGCTCCCCTTCTTTCGGTTGCCCAGGCGGGCGACCGGCTCCGAAGCCTGGTTCCCGTGCGTCGCACGGAACGCGTTCCGCTGGACCTTGCCTTGGGGCGCGTCCTTGCCCGGGAGATCCGCGCCGATCGGGACCTTCCGCCTTATGACCGGATCTGTGTCGATGGCTATGCGCTGCGGATGGCGGACTGGAAGGCCGGGTGCCGCGACTTCCGGGTGGCGGGTGCCGCGTTCGCCGGAGCACCTCGCCACGCGGCGCCGGAGATGGACTGCTGCATTGAAGTCATGACCGGATCGGTCTGCCCCGAAGGATGTGACGCGGTGGTGCGCCTGGAGGACGCGATGTGGGCGGGCGAGGGCCGGGTGCTTTTCGAGAAGGTGCGCGTCGGAGGTGACATCCATGTCCGGGGGCAGGATGTGAAGGCGGGTTCCCCGGTCCTCCATGCCCAGACCCGGTTGGGCGCGCCGGAACTTGCGGTGCTGGCTTCGGTGGGTTGCCCGACGCCCGAGGTGCTGGCCTTTCCCAGGGTGGCCATCCTCACCACCGGCGATGAACTGGTCGGCGCAAGCGAGACTCCGCTTGGTCATCAGATCCGGCGCTCCAACGACCGCTTCGTGGAGGCCTCGCTTCACGGCATGGGCTTTCCCCCGTCGACGCGCCTGCATCTGCCCGATGACGAGGATCTGCTGTGCGAAGGCATCCGCAGGGCGCTGGAGCGGCACGATGTCCTGATCCTCTCGGGCGGCGTCTCGGTGTCGCGGCGCGATCTCGTCCCGTCGGCGCTGGAACGGGCCGGAGTGCGCCAGGTCTTCCACAAGATCGCTCAGCGCCCGGGAAAGCCGATGTGGAGCGGGGCCGGTCCCGAGAACCAGTTCGTCGCCGCGTTGCCGGGGAATCCCGTGGCGGCCGCGATCTGCTTCGTGCGTCATGTGCGACCGGTGCTTTCCCAGGCTGTCGGGCTCTATGAAGGCAATCGCAGCGTGCGGTTGGATACCGCGGTGGCGGCGCACGAGACCATGACGAAATTCGTCGCCGTGCGCCTGCGCGAGGACGGGGCCGGGCAACGGCGCGCCATGGCGACCGAAGGGAACGGGTCGGGCGACTTCCTCCATCTGGTCGGCACCGAGGGCTTCGTGGAGATCCCCCCGGGTCCGGGGCGGCTTGCGGAAGGCTCCGTGGTGAGGTTCCATCCATGGGCACCCTGACCGCTGCACGGCAACCGGCCGCGGCAAATCGACTCGACAGCGCCTTGATCGATGCGCATGGGCGTCGCCTGCGCAAGCTGCGCGTTTCCATCACCCAGGCTTGCAACTATCGCTGCCTCTACTGCATGGCGCCCGACCACGCCAACCCTGTCGAGGACGGCCTGCTTTCCCCGGGTGAGATCGGGGCCCTGGTCGGGAGCCTTGTCGAACTTGGCGTCGATGCGGTGCGGCTGACCGGTGGTGAACCGTTGCTGCGCCGCGATGTGGGCGCGATCCTCGATGCGCTCTCGGACGTCCCGGTGCGCAAGGGGATCACGACCAATGGACAATTTCTGTCAAACCATGCGGCAAGGATCGTCGGTGCCGGGTTCGCGTCGGTCAACGTGTCGCTCGACAGCCTCGATCCGGTCAACTTCCGCCGCTTGGCACGAGGCGGGGAGCTTTCGCGCGTGCTGGACGGCATCGACGCATGCCTGGTGGAAGGACTTGAAGTCAAGGTCAATTGCGTGGCGATGCGCGGCCTGAACGACCACGAGATCGAGGCCTTCCACGCCTTCGCGGTGGAGCGGGGCGTCGAGGTGCGGTTCCTTGAGCTGATGAAGATCGGTCCGGGGCGGGCGCTGCATGCGGCGCACTTCCTGCCCGCAGGCGAGATCAAGGCAAGGCTCGAGGCGCTGGTGGGGCCGCTTTGGGACGTCCCGACGGCGATCGACTCCACGGCGTTCCTGGTGGAGTCGCTTCACGGCGCCAGGATCGGCTTCGTTGCCAGCGAAAGCCGTCCCTTCTGCGGCAACTGCTCCCGCCTGCGGCTCTCGGCCACGGGAATGCTGCATCCCTGCCTGTTCAAGGAGGACTGCATCGACCTGCGCGGGGCCGATCGCGACGGGATCCGGGAACGGGTGAAGGCGGTCGCGGCGCTCAAGCCGACGGAACGCATCACGGAAGTTGCGCGTCCCATGCACGCGATCGGAGGCTGAGGATGTCGGAACTCAAACTCTCGCACTTGGATGCCGTGGGGATGCCCGCCATGGTCGATGTCACCGGCAAGGACGATTCGGTGCGCTCGGCCCGGGCCCAAGCGCGGGTGTGGCTTCCTTTCGAGGTGCGGCTGGCCTTGGATGGCGATGAGATCCGCGCCCCGAAGGGTGCCGTGGTGCAGACGGCGATCCTGGCCGGAACCATGGCGGCGAAGAAGACCTGGGATTTGATCCCGCTCTGCCATCCCCTGCTCCTTGGCAAGATCTCCTTTGCCCATCTCTTCGAAGGCGAGGAGCTTGTGCTGGAATGCACGGTCGCCTGCAACGGAAAGACCGGCGTGGAGATGGAGGCCCTGACCGCGGTGAGCGTGGCGGCCCTCACGGTGTACGACATGGCCAAGGCGCTCTCCCACGACATCGAGATCCGCTCGATCCGTCTGCTGGGAAAACGCGGCGGCAAGAGCGACATGGGAGAGGTGATATGACGGAAAATGTCAAAACAAGCGTGAAGGGGCTGGTGCTTTCCGGCGGACGAAGCTCCCGGATGGGCATGGACAAGGCCGACATCCGCTACGGCCTGCTGCCGCAGACGCGTCGGGTGATGGATCTCCTCTCCCCGTGGTGCGACGAGGTGCTGGCATCCCGGGCGCCGGGGCAGTCCGTGCCGGAAGGCGTGCCGGAGTCGGCGATCCTGCGCGACCGTTTCCTTGATTTCGGGCCCTTGGGAGGGATTCTCACGGCGCTTTGCCATGACCGCGAGGCGACTTGGCTTGTGGTCGCGTGCGATCTCCCGCTGCTCGATGCCCGTACCCTTGCGATCCTGATGAATGCACGGAATCCTCAAGCGGCGGCGACGGCGTTCCTTGATGCCTCGGGGGAGTTCCCGGAGCCCCTGTGCGCGCTGTGGGAGCCTTCGATCCGGGCCGATGCGTTCCTCGGGTTGGCCCGCGGAAAGACTTGTCCTCGGAAGATCCTGATGAACACTCGCACCCATCTGCTGCCGTCACCGGGGCAAAGCCTGTTCAATGCCAACACTCCGCAGGAGCGTGCGGGAATCCAGGAGGCCGCATGAACCTCTCCATCGCTTGGTTTTCGATCCTGCGCGAACAGGCCGGTTGCAGTGAGGAGTCGGTGGAGACCTCCGCGATCACGGCAAGCGAGCTCTATGGGCAGATGCGCGCCAAGCACCGCTTCACGCTGGCCCAAGGCTCCTTGCGGGTGGCGATCAATGATGAATTCGCCCAGTGGGACGATCGGCTCGCCCCGGGGGATCGCGTGGTCTTCATCGCGCCGGTGGGTGGCGGATGATGCCGCGCTTCTCGATCTCCGAGACTCCTCTGCTTGGTGATGCGCTGCGCCGCCAAGTGCTCGATCCGTCGGCGGGCGGATTCGTCTGCTTTGAAGGCTGGGTGCGGGATCATCACGAAGGCCGGACGGTCGAGTTCCTCGAATACGAGGCGTACGAGGCGTTGTGCTGCCGGTCCGGGGAGGCTTTGATCGCCCGGGCGATGGAGAAGTTCTCCCTGCGCCAGGCGCTTGCCGTCCACCGCACGGGAAGGCTGGGCATCGGCGAGATGGCCGTCTGGGTCGGGGTCTCCTCCGATCATCGCCGGGAGGCCTTCCAGGCCTGCGAGTGGCTGATCGACCGGATCAAGCACGACCTGCCCATCTGGAAGAAGGAGACCTTCGTGGACGGCTCGAGCGGCTGGGTGAACTGCGAACGCTGCGCCGCCCACGCCGCCTAGGAGTCTGCGCGGCAGAAACGAACATCGAGCAGAGTCTCACTTGTCGGGGTAATTTGGATCATGTCTTCCAGCTACCTTCCGTACCGTCCCGACGAGGCATTGCTTCTTCCTCCAAGC
>JBDKGV010000214.1:0-5974 GCA_039798005.1 Fibrobacterota bacterium | reverse complement strand
CAAGTGGCGCGAGAATCCGGGCTTCACGGAACAATTGACAAAATCCGTCACGGAATTCCTGGACCGGAAGGAGGCGCTCGACCGGAACCGGCGCGACTTCGATTCATCGACTGCGGAATTGGCCGCCTATCAAAACGAATTCGAGACCAAACGGAAGGAGACGGCGGAGCAGGAGGCATCGCTTGAAGCCGCGCGCACGGAACTGACGCAACTCCAATCCGAGCGTTCCTCCTTGCTGGGGGGAAGATCCGTCCAGGAATTCGAATCCCGACTGGATGGGGAGATCACCGATTCCCGGAAAAGGCTTGAAACCGCCCAAGCGGATGCAAGCACCTTGGAACAGGACAAGAACCATCTGGAAGGGCAGCTCGCGGCCCAGATCACGCGACGGCAGCTCGAAGACTCGCAGCTCGAAACGCTCGCGGCCAGCATCTTCGACACCGCCCCGGAAGGTCCCGGCCCCGATCGCCGACCGGTCGCCTTGGAAATGAGCGTTCAGCATGATGCTGCGCTCAGCGAACACCGCACGCGGATCGCTCAACTGGAGATGGAACTGTCGGTGGATGCGGCCAATCGCAAGCAAAGCGAAGCCATGATCAAGCAGCTTTCAGAGACCAACCTCCGCCTGGAGAGCTGGAGCCTTCTCAACCAGGAGATCGGATCCGCGGACGGCAAGCTCTTCCGCCGCATCGCCATGCAATACACTCTGGAGATCCTGCTGGAGGAGGCGAATGGCCAACTCGAATCGATCGCTCCCCGGTACTCCCTGCAACGCCTGGGCAGTTCCATGCACTTCGGCGTCCTGGACCACGAGAGCTATGAGGAATTGCGCCCCGTCCAGACCCTCTCCGGCGGCGAGAGCTTCCTCGTTTCCTTGGCTTTGGCCCTTGGCCTTTCGCACATGGCCGGCGGAGACCTCTCGGTGGAATCGCTGTTCATCGACGAAGGGTTCGGCACCTTGGATGGCGAAACCCTCCAAGGCGTGATGGCCGCGCTTTCCGGCCTGCATGCCCAAGGCAGGAAGGTCGGCCTCATCACCCATGTCGAGGAGATGAAGGAGCAGATCCCGGCCCAGGTGCGCGTGATCAAACTGGGTCAAGGGGCCAGCAGGATCGAAATTATCGGCTGAACCGAAGGTCGGACCGTTCGCGACCGCCGCGATCCTTCACCAGATTCTTGGGATCAGCCTCCACCGCACCGTGCTGGCAAAGGCGTTCCAATCCGTTCCAAACACCCGTGCAAGGTGACGCTCTTCGGCAGGAATGCGCACCAGGGTCGCAATCAGGTTGGCCATGAAAGCAAGCGCACCCATCCAGGTGGGGAAACCGATGGCCAAAGCCGCCAACTCAAGCGCATAGAACAGGTAAACGGGGTGGCGGATCCAAGCATAGGCCCCATGGGTCACAAGCCCGCCTTGAGGAACGATTCCAGTATCGTATCCTGCGCCCAATTGTCTGGTTGCGATCCGCACCCGCATGTGGTGGAAACCCAGCATGGCAAGAATCCCAAGCACCATGACTGCCGTGACGGATTCCGCCTTGGTCGCCACGCTCAAGGCCTGGCTTGCCGCCACGACCCAGGACAGCCCGAAGACAAGCAAGGTCCCCCGCCCCTTTCCGTCGTGGCGCACCAGGCTGCGGCGCACCAGCAGCACCTCCCTTGCGACCCGAAGCCCCAAGGCTCCCAGAAGCAGGGAGGCGGGCAAGGTCAACGCCGTCACCGGCCGCGTGAAGCGCGCATGCGCTTGGTTTCCTCGGCCCGCGCTCCGCGATGGAAGAGGTTGAAGGCTTCAAAAGGGATCATGCGACCATCGGGCTGGACGAAATGGATGCAAGACTTCTTGAGCGCCCGCAGATCGAGGTTCTCCAGGTCCTGGAACTGGACGATCAGGACGCGGAAGACCGAGCAGTAGTCCAATCCGTCGACCGCGATGCTGGGAAGGCAACAATCGTCCCCATCCACCGAAGGCTTGATTCCGCAGCCGACCTGCAATCCGAAGAATCCGAAGAACTTGGTCCAGCGGCAGTCCGGATCGTAGGGTCGATCCTGATGCAGGATCACGCGTTTGAACCATGAGAGTTTCCCGTCGGTGCGCGGTGCGCGCAGGCGAGCGAAAAGCGATGCCAACTTGGCCGCTTGGGCAACCGGACCGATGCCGGTCGAAAGCAATCCAAGCACCTTGGTGCGCAGTTCATCGTCGCGTTCGAATACGATGGTGCTGCGGCCGCCTTCGGTGAGCATTTCCGGTTTGATGTGCCGCGTGAGCGGGATCACCGTCTTGCCTTGGCGAATCCCGTAGGCCATGGCCAAGGCATCGGAATTGCACGGCACCGGCAGCACGTCGCTCGCTTGGAAGATTCCCGACTGCTCCGCGATCGCCCTGCGGACACCTCCGGAGGTCAGGCGCGGGAGCGCATCGTCCTCGCGACGCCCGGCATCCTGCACGGGCTGAAGCGTCACTCCCCGCACGCACGGCCAAGTGATGGCATGCTGGATCACATCTCCGATCTCGGAATCGTTGACCCCTCGGCAGACCGTCATGACAAGCGTGGTGGAGACCCCTGCGGCGTTCAGGTTCTCCAAGGCCTTGCGATGGATCTCGACCAGCGCCGTGCCACGAATCTGCTTGAGCACATCGTCCTTGAGACTGTCGAATTGAAGGTAGACCTCGAAGCCCGGCCCGAGCTTGGCAAGCTCCTTGGCCAACTCCGGATCCTTGGCCAGCACCAGTCCGTTGGTGTTCACCATCAGATGCTTGATGGGGCGCTTGCGGGCCGCATGCAGGATCTCCAGGAACCGGGGATGCAGCGTGGGCTCCCCGCCCGAGATCTGGAGAACGTCAAGCTCGCCTTCGTTCCTGACCAAGGCATCGAGCATGACCTCGATCTCCTCAAGGCTGCGTTCGCCCGTTCGCTCCGGACCCGACTCCGCGAAGCAGACCTTGCACCGGAGATTGCAGGTCTCGTTGATCTCCAGGACCGCAAGGCAGGTGTGCTGCTGATGATCGGGGCAAAGCCCGCAATCCCAAGGGCACCCGTGCTCCATCTTGGTGGAAAACCGGGCAGGCAGCTCGGGGGCCTTGTTCCACACCTCCCGGCCGGAGCGGTACCATGCGACATCCTCGGACAGGACACCGCGCGAAAAGCCGTGATCGGGGCACCAGCGCTCCAGGATCACCAGATCCTTCTCGCGATCCAGCAACACCTTGGCTTCGACGGTCCGCAGGCAGTCCGGGCAGACCGAGGAGGTGGTTGAGTAGAATTCGAAGGGCCGCGTGCGTCTCATCGTCCTGATCTCCAAAGTTTTACAGATTCCGTCATGGACCAGAGAAGTCCCGCGACGCACACCCATTGGATGCCCGAAAGCCCCGACCAGCTCCACGGAGCCGGCTTGATCGCCTCGATTCCAAGCCGCCAGAGCAGGTAGCCCGAGGCCGCAAGGCGAAAGCGCAATCCCACCTGCAGGGGGAGCTTCGCCCTCGCAAGCGCCATGGCAAGCGCAAGCACGAAGACGATCTCATAGAGGGGAGCCGGATGGCGAGGAATGCCATCCCCCAGATCGACGCCCCAGGGAAGCGAAGTGGGCAAGCCGTACGTGGCTTCGTGAAGCCCCGAGAGGAAGCATCCGAGCCTTCCGATCGCGATCCCCAAGAGCATCGGCAGCCAGAAGTCGTCGCCCGTGGAACGGCGCACCCCGACGATCCACTTGGCCAGCTCGATGCCGATCCAACCACCGAGAAGGCCACCCACCATCGACTGACCGGGAAGCATCCAGACCCCGTTGCTGAAGAGCGGGTGCGGGTCCTGGATCCAGGCCACCAGCTTGTTCCCCGTTCCCGCTCCGAACAGGCAGCCCACGATCACCGGGAACCCCAACGCGGACTGCTTCTCCGGACTTGCGCGACGCGCGCGACGCCAAAGCCAGCCTCCGAAAGCAAAGGCCAGCGCCTCGAAGAGGAAATGAACCAGATGGGCGCTCGAGGCGGTGAGAGGAAAAAGGCTCACGCGACGGATCGAAACGAAGAGTGCATGGGGCCCAAGGTACCAAAGCATCCTGGCAATCGCGGCCGGCATCGCACAGGAAGCCCAGGCAAAACCCCGACGGGACGGCTGGAATCGGGGGGCAAGAGCCTGCCGTGCGACGGCGATCCCGATTCGGGAGGGCATGAAAAAGCCCCCGGGCATTCCTGCTCCGGGGGCTTTTGACAAATCCTGTCAAGATCAGACCTTCCAGGTCACTCCACCGGAGAGGAGCTTCTGGAGGTCCGGCTTCCTCTTCTCCTTGGCAGCCTCGATCTGGGCTTCCATCATGTCGCTGTAGACGGGAGCCTCGACGCGGCGGAAGATGCCCATCGGAACCGGCATCTCGGGGTGCGAGAAGCGCGAGAGCGCGTAGGCAAGGGTTCCGGTCGGCTCGGCGGTGTTGTGCACCAGCGCCTTGCCTTCCTCGCCTTCGGCGATGTCCACCGTGGCCAAGGTTCCGAAGCCGCTCTGCACGACGGCCTTGGTGCCGCCGGCGTAGGTCATCGGCTTGCCGTCCTCCAGGTAGATGACCTTCTGCTTGCGGTTGGCCGCCGAGTAGAAGTCGTCATGGACCTTGTCGTTGAAGATCACGCAGTTTTGCAGGATCTCGATGAAGGCGGTGCCACGATGGGCGGCGGCCGCTTCCAGCACCGAGGTCATGTGCTTCACGTCGTTGTCGGCGGTGCGGGCCACGAAAGTCGCACCCGAACCCAGCGCCAAGGCGATGGGGTTGGCCGGCAGGTCGATGTTGCCCATCGGAGAGGTCTTGGTCTTGAGGCCAAGATCCGAGGTCGGCGAGAACTGGCCCTTGGTCAGACCGTAGATCTCGTTGTTGAACATCATGATCTTGAGATCGATGTTGCGACGCATGGCGTGCATGGTGTGGTTGCCACCGATCGACAGCGCATCGCCGTCGCCCGTGATCACCCAGACGGAAAGCTCCGGGTTGGCGGCCTTCACACCGGTGGCCACGGCGCAAGCGCGTCCGTGGATGGTGTGGAAGCCGAAGGTGTCCATGTAGTACGGGAAGCGGCTGGAACAGCCGATGCCCGAAATCACCGCGATGTTCTCCTTCTTGATGCCGAGCTTGGGAAGCACGCTCTGGAGTCCGGCCAGGATCGAATAGTCACCGCAACCCGGACACCACTTGACCTGCTGGTCGGACTTGAAGTCCTTGCTGGTGTAGACCGGGGTCGTTGCAGGATTTTCGGCGATCATCAGCGAACCTCCTTGAGAATCGCATGGATTTCGGTGAGCAGTTCAGAGACCTTGAAGGGCTTGCCCTGGATCTTGTTGATGCCGATCATGGGAATGCCCAGCTTGCCGGAGACGTATCCGCGCAACTGGCCCATGTTCAGCTCGGGCACCACGATCTTCTTGTAGCGGGACAGCACTTCACCCAAGTCCTTGGGAAGCGGATTGATCCAGCGCAGGTGGATGTGGGCAACCTTGGTGCCTTCCTCGAGCAACGCGTCGACCGCAGAGGAGACGGATCCGTAGGTACCGCCCCAGCTCAGCAGAACGATCTCCGCATCGGCATCGCCTTCGATGCGGGTGACGGGAGTGAAGTCGGCGATCTTGGCCACCTTGTCGTGACGCTCATGGGTCATGACCTGGTGGTTCATGGCGTCGTGCGAGACGTTGCCGGTGACCGACTGCTTCTCCAGACCACCGATGCGGTGCTCAAGGCCTGGCGTTCCCGGAATGGCCCACGGCCGCGCACCGCGCTCGTCGCGCAGGTAGGGCTTGAAGGTGGCGGGATCGGTGTGAAGACGGGTGGTGATCGTCGGAAGCTTGGAGGCATCCGGAACCAGCCACGGCTCGGCGCCGTTTGCGATGTAGCCGTCGGTCAGGAGGATGACCGGGGTCATCGACTCGAGAGCGACCTTGGAAGCCTCCAACGCCGCCCAGTAGCAATCGCCCGGGGTCGCTGCGGCGATCACCGGAACCGG
>JBDKGV010000213.1:0-6025 GCA_039798005.1 Fibrobacterota bacterium | reverse complement strand
CCGCACCCGACTTGAGGCGATCGTGGTGGGCATGGATGAAAAGTCCGATGTCGCACTGCTCAAGCTTCCGGTGCGCAAGGACGGGGGCAAGTATCCCAGTGCCTCCTTCGCCGATTCCGACAGCCTGAAGATCGGGGAAATGGTCCTTGCCATCGGCAATCCTTTCCAGTTCCGAAACACCATCACGATGGGAATCGTGAGCGCGACCGGCCGCACCGAAGGAGCCTCGGCGGATGCCTACGCCGACTACATCCAGACCGATGCGGCGGTGAATCCGGGCAACTCGGGAGGTCCGCTGGTGAACCTGCGAGGCCAAGTGGTGGGCATCAATTCCAGCATCTGGACCCGCTCGGGCGGGTATCAGGGGATCTCGTTCGCCATCCCCATCAACCAAGCCCGGCGCATCGCCGAAGACCTCGCCTACGATGGCGAGGTCTCACGAGGCTGGCTGGGCGTCTCCATCGAGGATCTCGATTCCGAGCTTGCCGAGGCCTTGGGGATCGACGGGCGCAACGGAGCCAAGATCGTGCAAGTGAACCCGCAGACCCCGGCTGAGAAGGCGGGCTTGAAGGCCGGGGATGTCGTGCTTGCGATCGATGGCCATGTCGTGTCTGGTTCGGCCGATCTGCGCAACCGCGTGGCGGCCTTGCGTCCCAATCAGAAGGTGAATTTCCGGTTGCAGCGCGACGGGAAGGAGCTTGTCCTGCCGGTGGTGGTGGGCAGGCTCAAGGGGGAAGTCACAAGCCAAGGCGATGGCGAGGAGACGCCCTCCGGCGTGCGTCAGGACGCGGACGGCTCCTACACCCTGAAAAACCTGGGATTGCGACTGTCGGTGCTCAATGACAAGGCGCGCGAGCGTGGGCAGGTCGGAAAGGAGATCCAAGGCGTGGCGGTTTCGGTGATGCCCGACTCCCCGGCCTCCGACAAGGCGATCCCCGAAGGCGCGGTGCTGGTGGCTTGGAAGGGGCCTCAGGCGGGGGCTTTCCAGCCGGTCAAGGACTTGGCCGCCGTGGTGGCCGAACTGCGTCGCATACCCTCCGGGAGTGCCGTGGCCCTGATGTTCCAGAAAGGGGAACAGAAGCGTCTGGTCGGGATCAAGTCGACCGGTCCTTGAAAAAAAGATGGCACAAGGACCCCCGGAGAGGTAAATCATAGGCATGACGGTCGGGAGTCTTGAAGGAGCGCAACAGATGGGTGTCGACTGGGTCGGCAGTCCTCGTGCCCGCCCGTTGCCCTCCCAAGCGGCCGAGATCTCTCCCGCCTCCGAAGGACGGTGGCTGGACCGCAAGGCCCAAGCCGTCCAGGATCGGGTCGAGATCAGCGACCAAGGCCGCAATCGCGCGATGGATGGGCGCAAGGCGGCGTCAGGGAATCCCTCGGAGCCTGTTCAGGCCCCTGAAACGATCCGCTCTGAAAAGCCTGTCCGCTCCGCGGAAAGGCCGAGTGCTCCCTCTCGAGTGGCGACAGAACCTGCGGTGGTTCAGCCTGTCGATGCCTATGTTCCGGCGCAAGCCTCGCCCGTCCAAGTGGCGGCATCCGCTCCTGCCACCCAAGTCGCCGAGATTGCTCTTCCAGCCGTAGACAGTCCGGGGAAGGTTTCCAGCCAAGCGATCTCCGCCTACTCGCAAGGGGCCCGTCCGGTCTCCGAGGTGTCGAGCCGGGTTTGGATAGGCTAAATTGGCAGCTATGCTTCGAGGCCTACTGATCGCCCTGCTTGTGACGACGCTGTCCCCTTCGGCGGAAAACGACTCCGTATCCTTGGAAACCGGGAAGGAAAAGGGCTTTTACCAGGAGCTCGTGCTGCTCTCCGACCGTCACGACAAGGAGCTCGTGCGATTTCGCAAGCAGACCGGGGATCTGGAGCCTGAAGCAAGGCTTGCGCGCCGCCGGGAGCTGATGAATGCGCACCGCAAGGAATTGGCGGCCTTGGAGCTGAAATGGGGCGACAAGGCCAGTGATCAGCACCATCGTTGGTTGCAGCGGCAGGACGATCGGCGCAGGCGTCTGGAAGCCTTGCGTCGCAAGGCCGAAAAGCCCAAGGAAACCAAGCCGATCCCGGCGGTTCCTGACAGCCTGAAGCCCAAGACCGTACCCGTCAAAACCGCACCTTGAGCCAAAGGCGCAGCGTCCTTCAGTTCAAGGCGTCGAGGTCGTGCCGAATGGTATCGAGCGCCTTGTAGTCCTCGCGATGCAAGGCGCCGACGCGACGCAGCAGGAGATCGAGCTTTTGGCGTGAAGTCGCATCGCCGTGGCGAACCACCGGGATCAGCGAGATCATCGTCTCAAGATCCGCTTCGGTCAGATGCGGGCGCAGGAAGTTCTCGAAGCTTGCCATGGCCGCTTGGGCCTCGACGGAACCCTCGGTCGCATAGAGGATGCCAGGCAGCAGGGTGTGCACCAGATGGTCCTCGACATCACCCGCAAAGGTCGCGAGGGGACGCTGGGCTTGGGACTGGTCCAGCAGGCCTTCGATCTTGCTTTGCAGCTCCAGGAGTTCCTGTTGGCGATAGACGGCTTGGTAGAGGATGGGGTAGGCGTTGACCGCCATGTGAGCAAAGGCCAGATCATCAAAATGGCCCAGATCGGCGACATCGCCTTCAAAGCGCATGGCCCCTTCGGACGAATCCACCGAGACGATCTTGGCGGGGATGGGCATGGATCCGGCGGCATCCTTCATGGAGCGCAAGCGCTCGCGAACCATGTCGGGGTCCAGGGCGCCTTCCAGCCCGTTGCCATCGCGCGACTGGTCGATGACCTCTTCGATGCCGCGCTCAAGGGAAAGTCCGAATTCGGACTGGAAAAACTCGGCCAAGGTGCGCTGGTCCCGGTAATTGCCCTGCACGGCGATGTAGCCGTTGTGGACCATGCCTTGGAGGTGTTCCGCACTGGAGTGGGCATTGAGGACGTGTGCAAAGGCGAGCAGTCGGCCGTCCAACCGGCTGGAGTTTCCCTTGATGAGTCGGCCAAGTTCCATGGAAACAAAGTATAGGGTATTGCCACCACAAGCACCATGGAAAGGTGAAATTCCTGGTGGCAAGGCACGGAGCCGGAACTTTCCTTCCCCGCGAGAAAACACCTTGTCTCAAGGGCCGTTGTTGGGTATGCTCTCAAGGGTCATGCCTCATTCTTCCGAGCACAGCAGCGTTCTGGTCGTCGATGACGAAGTCGCCATCTGCCAGGTGATTTGCGACTACCTCGCTTTGCGTGCCTTCGAGGTGCATTCGGCCGGGTCTTACGACGAAGCGGTGGCCTATCTCGCCGATCACAAGGTCGATGTGGTGATCTCCGACATCCGCATGCCGGGAAGGAGCGGCACCGACCTCCTGAAGTACATCCGGCGGCATCATGCCGGGACGGCCGTGATCCTGTTCACGGGCTACGCCGACATCGGGCTTGCGGTCCATTCCATGCAGGAGGGGGCGTACGACTTCCTGCTCAAGCCCATCCACTTGGAACAGGTCTATCTCTCGATCCACAATGCCTTGGAAAAGCGCCAGCTCAAGGATGCGGTGCGTCGCTACCAGAAGGAACTTGAGGAACTGGTCGACCAACGCACGCGGGAACTTCGCGAGGCCTTGGAAAAAGTCGAGCAGGCAAGCCTTGAGACCGTCACGCGACTCTCGCTTGCGGCCGACAAGCGCGATGACGAGACGGGAAACCACGTCTTGCGCATCCGTGCCTTCAGTGCGGCCCTTTGCCGTGAAATGGGGATTCCTCGCGAGGAGACCGACCATGTCTACGTGGCGAGTTCCATGCACGACATTGGAAAAATCGGCATTCCCGATGCAATTCTTCTCAAGCCGGGGCGTCTGAACGAGCGCGAGTTCGAGATCATGAAGCGCCATGCCATGATTGGTGCCGAGATCCTGCGCGATTCCGACAGCCGCATGCTCCAGATCGCCGAGGAGATCGCCCGGACCCACCATGAGAAATGGGACGGTACCGGCTATCCATCGGGGCTCAAAGGCAACCAGATCCCGCTCTACGGCAGGATCGTGGCGGTGGCGGACGTCTTCGACGCGTTGACGACCAAGCGCTGCTACAAGCCGGCCTTCAGCTTGGACCATGCGACGGATATCATCGTGAAGTCCTCTGGAACCCATTTCGATCCCGAAATCGTCCAAGTGTTCCTGCGAGGCCGCGAGGAATTTGAGACCATCCGCAACCAGTTCGGAGACAGCGGCGAATCCTCGCTTGTGGGCGAATTCGTCGACCGGCCATCAACCCAGTCCTAGGAGTCGACCTGCCCGATCGCCTCACTCCAACTCAATCCGAAGCGTGCCAGGTATTTCCGCAGGCGGTCGGAGTCGTTGGGCGATTCCTTCGAACGTCGGGTGACGGCAAATAGAGTCCGTCCCGCTTCCGCAAGACTTGCACTGCGCTTGCAGACCTCAAGGACCTGGGCCAATTGTGCTTGATCGAAAAGATCGATCTCCCCGACAATGGAGGGAAGGGGAGTGGCTGATGGGATCGAATATCCGGTCCAGTCGCGCATCAACCTTTGGATTTCTTCCTTCACATCAGACAAGCCGATTCGGCCATCGGAAAGCAATGCCATGCGCGTGACGGCGGCCGAGAGGTCGCGGAAGTTTCCACGCCAAGAGGCTTGGGCCGATGTTCCCCACGCAAGAAAGGCATCACGTGCCTCGCGGGTCATCGATATTTGCCGGCCTTCGAGATTTCGCAACCGCTCCAGTTCAAAGTCAAGATTGGGCTCAAGATCAAGCGGCCGTTGTGCAAGACCTGGAAGGACGAAATGCCACATCCGGATGCGGGCAAGAAGGTCCTCACGGAAGGATCCCTTGGCCACTTCCTGAGCCAGGTCCTTGTGCGATCCGGCAAGCAGCAGGAAGTCGCTTTCCATCTCGCGATCCGACCCGACGGGACGGAAGCGCTTTTCCTCAAGTGCTGTCAGCAGCATGGCTTGTTCCTCAAGCCCGAGTTCACCGATTTCATCCAGAAAGAGCACACCCTTGTCGGCGGCCCGCAGATACCCGGCCCGATCCGATTGTGCACCGGTGAAGGCTCCCTTCACATGGCCAAAGAGGGCCGACATCGCGCCTTCTCCTGCAAGCGTGGCGCAATTCACGGCGACAAATTCTCCATGGACGAGGGAGCGCATTCGCCTCATCTCGTGAATGCGTCGGGCGAGCCTTGACTTTCCCGAGCCGGTGGGACCACCCAGGAGGATCGGATCTCGTGAGCGCAGGGCGACAACCTCGATCTTCTCGATCAGCGCGTTGAAGGCCTTGTCTTTGGTACGGATGCCGTCCTTCAGCAGATCCGTCCGCTCCCGGGTGTCCGCCTTGAAGCGTGCGGCGATGCTGTTGTAGCGCGACAGGTCCAGGTCGATGATCGACAGTCGTCCGCGAACCGTCTTGTCCGGGCCACGCGGGGGATTGGTCTGAAGGATCTTGCCGGGAAAGAACCGGGCCTCGGTGAGAAGGAAGAGGCAGATCTGCTGAACGTGACTTCCGGTGGTCAAGTGCACGTAGACTTCGTCCGTCGATGCATCCAGGGAAAGCTTTCGCGCCACGTCCATCAAGGTGGCGTAGACGGCCTCGAAGTCCCAGGCATTGTGGATCGGAAGCTCAACGAGATTCACTGAGAGGGTGGGGAGGATTGCGACCATGTCGGCAGCAACCAGTTCGGCCATGGCCTTGTGGGGATTGAGGTGCAGCAGATGGTACTGATCAAACCCGGGCTCTTCATGACGCGCGAGATCCACAGTGGGACGCCAATGCTTCTTTCCACTGTCCAAGATGTTGCCCAGGATCCCGATGCCAATCCGCCTGCGAGGTTCGCTTGCCTTCCTCATATCCTATAGGATAGATTCTATCCATTTGAATCTCAAATTCAAATTCAAACCCGGTGATAATCATCCGGTTCGAGGCCAAGATCGATTGGCACGCCTTTGGCAAAAGGTATAGGACAGAAAGGAGCTGACCAATGCCCAACCTCGAACTCTTCAAGACCTTTGTCGGTCGACTGCTTCCGCAGACAGACAGCATCAACGCAGCAGGTG
>JBDKGV010000212.1:0-6055 GCA_039798005.1 Fibrobacterota bacterium | reverse complement strand
CCGGGATGCTGCCCGGTTCTCGAAGCGCGCCGCGACAAAAAGCCAGTCGGACAGGCGATTGAGATAGCGCCCCGGCCATGGGGACACCTCCTCGCGGTGCGAGAGGGTGGCCAAGCGGCGCTCGGCGCGACGGCAGACGGTGCGGGCGAGATGCAACTGGGAGGCCGCCAAGCTGCCACCGGGCAAGATGAAATTGGTGAGCGGCCCCAATTCCTCGTTCATGAGGTCGATGGAATCCTCAAGAGCCTTGACATGCCGTTCCTCGACCTTGGGAAGGCCTGCGTACTTGAGCTTGTCCTCTTCACGAAAGCAAAGATCGCTCCCCAAGTTGAAGAGCGTATTCTGGATCTCGGCCAGTTCCTTGGCAAGGGACTCGGCGACGACGCCTTGCGCCAAGGCCAACCCAAGGCAGGCATTGAGTTCATCGGCATCGCCATAGGCTTCAACCCGAAGGTCGTCCTTCGGGACGCGCTGCCCGCCGCCCAAGGAGGTCTCGCCCTTGTCGCCGCCGCGCGTGTAGATCTTGGTCAGAGGAGGCATAGGGCCCAAAGATACCTATCCGTCCCCGATCCGCCCTTCATCGATCCGCTCAATGCTGTCAAAGGTCCAGATCCGGAAGGCATTCGAGAATGCTTCCGACCACGGAGGGCACCACCTCAAGGACTTCCGCCGCTCCCGCGAGAAAATCCACGGCATCTCCCAGGATTTCGAGGCGGTCTCCCCCTCGGCCTTGTTCAGGATTGTCGCTCGGCGACAGCTCATCTTCCTGCATCATCATCCTTTCCGATCCGTATCAGCCACTCGTCCAGTGCGGCGTTGCTTGGCTTGACCGCCTCGCGGGAAACGAAGTGCCCCGTTCCCTCCGGCACGACCAGACGCCCCTGCGGCAGGGCGGCAGCCATGATGCCGGATTCCTCCAGCGGAATCAACTGGTCGGCCTCCCCGGCAAGCACCAAGGCAGGCAGATCCATTTCGGCCAAGGCGCCACTGGAATCGGGGCGCGCCGCCATGGCGCGCGAGGCGGTGGCAATCCCTTTGGAGCGCAACGGCTCCATCAGCGCCCGGACCATGCGCTGCCCTTCGCTTGTGTTGCGGTGCTTGCAAAGCATCCTCGCAGGCATCCCTTCGACGATCCCCTCCGGAGCTTCGCCCCCCTCCAGCCGCATGGCAAGATTGATGCGTCCGATCGCCCCGTCCTTGGAATCCGCGGTCGCGCGGGAGCCGACCAAGGCGAGGCCGCTCAACTCATGCCGGTGCATCCGGGCCCACGCCAAGGCGATGTACCCCCCGAAGGAATGCCCGGCAACCGCAGGGCGTTCGATGCCGAGGGCGCTGCAGAAGCCACGCAGGGCATCCACGAAGCTTTCCAGTCGGGCGGGGCCAAGCAGATCGGAAGACTCGCCGAATCCCGGCAGATCCACGGCGATGGTGCGCGCCTGCAGCCTCCCCAGTTGCGGTGCCCAAAAGCCGCGCTGGTAAGGGAAGCCATGCAGGAGAAGCAGGGGCCTGCCCTTGCCTTGGTCGTCGTAGCCGAAGCTCTGCCCGTCGAGTTCAAGAATCATGGCAAGAAAGCTAACCTTGCCCCAAGTCAATGACGGCGCGAGATTCCGCCCTTGCGCTCCATCCAGGTCTTGAGTGCGACGGTGACGCCTGCCAAAAGCGTAAGAAGCGAGGCCACGGCGAAGGCACCGGTGAAATCGTATTCGTTGTAGAGGATCTCGGCGTGCAGAGGCAGCGTGTTGGTCTCCCCGGAGATGTGGCCCGACACGACAGAGACGGCACCGAACTCGCCCATCGCGCGGGCATTGCACAGGATCAAGCCGTAGAGGAGCCCCCATTTCGCCGCCGGAAGGGTGACCCGCCACAGGATCTGCCATCCGTTCGCCCCCAGCATCGAAGCCGCCTCCTCGGACGAGACGCCCAGCTCCTCCATGACCGGGATCAGCTCGCGTGCCACGAAGGGGAAGGTCACGAACGCCGTCGCCAACACAAGCCCGGGCGGAGAGAAGATCAAGCGCACATCGTGCTCCAGAAGCCAAGGTCCGAACCAGCCTTGGGCTCCGAACAGGAGGACGAAGACCATTCCCGCGATCACCGGACTGACCGAGATCGGAAGGTCCAGAAGCGAAAGGATGAGCGTGCGCCCCTTGAAGGAAAAGCGGGTCAGAAGCCAAGCCGCCGCAAAGCCACCGATGGCATTCACAGGCACGGCCACCACGGCGCACAGGAGAGTCAGTTCAAGCGCCGAGACGGTATCGGGATGGGAGACGATCTCCCACCACACCCCGATGCCATCGGCGAAGGCGTTGACAAAGACCGATGCCAGCGGCACGATCACCACAAGCGAAAGAAAACCGACGGTCGTGGCGATCAGAAGGCCCCGGAGCCATGCCGGATCATGGCGGTTGTGGGTGCTCATGCGGACCTCCGGTGGGACAGGCGCGCCTGAAGCCGGTTCGCAAGGAACAACAGGCCAAAGGACAGCGAAAGCATCGCAACCGCGATCACGGCCGCTTGGGCGTACTTGAACTGCTCAAGCTTCCCCACGATGACAAGCGGCAGGATCTCGGTCTTCATCGGCATGTTGCCTGCGATGAAGATCACCGAACCGTACTCCCCCAATCCGCGTGCGAAGGCCATGCTGGCTCCGGCCACGATGGCAGGCATGAGGGTGGGAAGGACCACGAGCCTCAAGGTCTGCAGGCGTGAGGCTCCCAAGGACGCGGCAGCATCCTCGAAGTCCATGGGGAGCTCCTCCATGATCGGCTGGACCGTGCGCACCACGAAGGGAAAGCCAATGAAGGTGAGTGCGACGACGATCCCCGTCCAGGTGTAGCTCACCTGGATGCCCAAGGGCGCAAGAAACCGACCGATCCAGCCGTTGGTGGCATAGAGGGTGGTCAGGGTGATGCCCGCCACGGCGGTGGGCAAGGCAAAGGGGATGTCGACCAGGGCATCGAACAGACGGCGCCCGGGAAAATCGTACCGGACCAAGGTCCAAGCGATGAGAGGTCCAAAAAGAGCGTTGATCGCCGCAGCCGCGAAGGAGGCGCTGAGACTGGTGCGCAAGGCGGCAAGGGTTCGGGCGTCGGTCAAGGTTGCTACGATTTCCTCGGCGGATGATGCCTTGATGGCCAAACCAGCCAAGGGAATCAGGACCAGAAGCGAGAGCCAAGTCATCGTCACTCCCAGCGACAGGCCAAAACCCGGGAGCGTGCGCCGCTTCATGACAGAGCCTTACGGAGATGGAATTGCTTGATTCTACTCAACATACCTGTATTATAGGAATAATAAATTTCCTCGTCAAGGGCGTCGCAAGATTGGCAACGATCTCTTGACGGGTTCACTTTGGGCTTGCAAACTTGCGAAAAACTCTGCAAGTTATTGTCTTGCATGGAATTGCGGGGGTCCGCCATTCCTGGAACTCTTTGGGAGATCCCTCCATGAAGCTTTGCGAATCACGCACCCGTTTGTCAGTCCTCGCAGCTGCAGTGCTGGGTGCTGCCACTCTTGGCCAGGCCTATGATGAAGATCACGCCCAGGCGCATCTCCAGCCCTTCTTCGGCTTCTATGCAGGCGCCTACCAGAACAATCTGGACGACCTCAAGGCGATGATCCCGGGAAAGAACGATGACTTCCTTCCCGTCGTACCCAACGCAGGCTTGACGTTGGGCGCCGCTTATGACCGTTTCCATGTGGGCCTGTCCGTCGGCTACCAGATGGTCAATTCCGGCGACTTGACTGCGGCCGAGGCCGCCGCAAACGCAAGAAGCATCCCGACCTACTCCTTCGTCGCAACGGCACCCGATACGACCAAGAAGTGGACCATGACGGGCGTGGATTCCTACAACTACTTCCGCACCTACAATTACGATCTGATCCCGGTCGAAGCGTTCATGGACATCACCATGTTCAAGAACACCAGCGCGATCAACTTCCTGATCGGTGGCAGCGCAGGTATCGCCTCGATGTCGCTCATCCAGCCCACGCCCGTCTATGGCTTCGTGGTCGGAGACACCACCAAGTACATCCTTGGCACCGGCGGCCGCAATGGCGCTGACCGCGAAGCCCTTTTCCTCTATTCCGCCTACTTGGGTGCGCGCATCAACATCGCCGACCGCCTGAATCTCCAAGGCAGCGTAGGCTGGCGTGGAGCCTTCACCGATGAGGTCTATTTCTCGGATTGCGACTGCTACGAGATGACGACCGACATCCAGAAGATCGAGACCGACGAAAGCGGCCAACCCAAGAAGATCTACATCACACCCACTCGCAGCTATCGCATCGACCTGTCCGGCGTGTTCGTGCGCGCCGACCTGCGCTGGACCTTCGCCTCGATGGCGGAAAAGGACGCCGACCGCGCGACCATGCGCCGGCAGGATCTTCAAGAGGCCAATATCGCCTCGGCCTATCGCCTTCGGTAGCATCCTTGCAGGGCCGTATGGCGCTGCTGGTTGAGAATGGTTATCTTTGGTTGGCCTTCCGCGGTGCGGGAGGCCTTTTCACTTCTGAGGGAGAGTCATGGATTACGCCACGGCAGGGGTCTCGATCGAGCGCTCCGACAAGGTCAAGAACAACATCGCCGAAGCGGTCAAGAGCACCTTCGGACCTCGCGTCCTGGGCGCCTTCGGATCCTTCGGAGGCTGCTTCTCGGCCGCAGGATTGGGCAAGGACCCGGTGCTGGTGAGCTCCTGCGACGGCGTGGGCACCAAGCTCAAGCTGGCGTTCATGAGCGGCATCCACACCTCCGTGGGCCAGGACATCGTGAACCACTCGGTCAACGACATCCTCGTGCAGGGCGCCAAGCCCCTGTTCTTCTTCGACTACATCGCCACCGGCAAGCTCAAGGATGGCGTGGTCGAAGGCATCGTCGAAGGCTTGGCCAAGGCCTGCCGCGAGGCCGGTGCGGCGCTTTTGGGCGGCGAGACCGCCGAGATGCCGGGCTTCTACACCGATGACGAGTACGACTTGGCCGGCTTCATCGTGGGCGTGGTCGAGAAGGAAAATCTCATCGACGGCTCCAAGGTGCGTCCTGGCGACGTGATCCTGGGTCTGCCCTCCAGCGGCCTGCACACCAACGGCTACACCTTGGCGCGCAAGGTCTACTTCGACATCGCCGGCCTCAAGCTGGAAGATACCCTCGAGGGGATCGACGGCCCGATCGGTGCCGCATTGATGGCCCCGCACAAGAGCTACCTCAAGCCGCTCATGCCCCTGATCGAGAAGAAGGTCATCAACGGCTTGGTGCATCTGACCGGCGGCGGCTTCCAGGGCAACATCCCCCGCATCCTGCCGGAAACCTGCGACGCCAAGATCAACCGCGACGCTTGGGAAGTGCCGGCCTTGTTTGCGCACATCCAGCGCTTGGGCAACGTGACCCGCGAAGAGATGGATCGCGCCTTCAACATGGGCATTGGAATGCTCGTGGTCGTCTCACCGGATGTGGCCGACTCGGTGGAAGCCGAGCTCAAGGCCGCCGGGGAAGCCGTGGTGCGCGTGGGCGAGATCGTCCCCGGCGCCAAGGGTGTCCAGCTCGTCGGAGGATAAGACCTCCCGTGAAGATTCTTCTCCATAACACCAAGGGGCGCAAGCTCCAGGAGTTCAAGCCTCTGGTTCCCGGCAAGGTCGGCATGTATTGCTGCGGCCCCACCGTGTACCACTATGCCCATATCGGGAACCTTCGCACCTACGTGAACGAGGACTTCCTTCGCAGGACCCTCGATTACGCCGGGTACGATGTGAACCATGTGGTCAACATCACCGATGTCGGGCACCTCACGTCCGACGCCGATGAGGGCGATGACAAGATGGAGAAGGGCGCGGCTCGCGAGGGCCGCACCGTCTGGGAGATCGCGGAGCACTACACCCAGGTCTTCTGGGCCGACTGGAAAAAGCTCAACATCCGCGAGCCCAAGGCTTGGCCACGCGCCACGGGCTACATCGCCGAGCAGATCGCACTGGTGCAGTCCTTGGAGGAGCGAGGCTTTGCCTACCGCACCGAGGATGGCGTCTACTTCGATACCGTGAAGTTCGAGCGCTACGGCGAGTTCGCCGG
>JBDKGV010000211.1:0-6060 GCA_039798005.1 Fibrobacterota bacterium | reverse complement strand
GCGTCGACCGTCACCGACAGGGTGGAGATGTCGCGCAGTTCCCGAGGGAATCGGTCCACCGACTCGGATGCCAGTTCGAAGATCTTGCGTTGGTAGTCGGCCACGGCCCTGCGTCCGTTCTCGCCGTCGACGGTGATGTGCTGGTCGACGATGCTGAGCTTTCCCCCCTGCGCTTTCCGGGCGATGCCCAAGGAGAGCAGGAGATCCAACGCCGCGCGCACGTCGTCGGGCTTGACGGGCGGAACGATGCGGGCGGCGATCTCCTCGGGGACGGCACGCCCCTCGAGGACCTCGACGGCGAGCCGGACCGCCACCACCCACCAGTCACGGAAGAAGGCGAGTTCCTCGTTCTTCAGTTGCCGGCGGGGGACGTCGCGCAGTTCCATCGCCTTTCGGAGGATCTCCTGCCGGGCCGACTTGCGCAGCTCGCGGCCGTAGGATGTCATGAGCACGAAATGCTCCGCGGCGCGACCCGTCAGACCCAGGAAGTCGATTGCGCGCGACACGCACCGGGCGGGAAGGTGCCGTTCCTTGTTGAGGACGCGGAAGGTGCCCGCGGTGTCGATCCCGAGGAGGTCGGCCAGGACCTTGTAGGAGAATTGGGGAGAGGTGGCCTTGCGAAAATCGAAGGCCGCCTTCAGGACCTCGCGATAGTCGTCGTAGTCGAAACCGATCTCCATCGATCCAATCTAACCCCGCCCTTGGATCGGAGGCTTCCGATTCGGTCCCGGGGCATTGCCAATCCGGCAACGTCCGGTTTTGTAGGCTCCGCGCTCACAGGTTCAGGAGAACCTTCAGGGTCTGCACCGATCCGGCTTGCCGGATCCGAACGAGATGGATGCCTGGGCGGATCCCCCGGGTCTCCAGCCGGACCAGGCTTCCGGTTCCCAAGGCCCGGACCTCGCCTTGGGCGGAAACCAGCTCCACCGACGCTTGGGGGGAGGCGGTGCGGATCACGAGTTCCCCGGTGGCTCGATTCCATCGGGCATCTTCGATTCCGGCGATTTTCGCTTGGGGCTCGACGGCGGTGGTCAGGCCGTTGAACTTCCACCAGTTGACGTTGAAGAGGAATCCGCTTCCGCCCTTGAAGACCAGAAAGAGGTCGTGGACACCGGAGACGACGTCGATGCCGCAGGTTTTCGTCGTCCACGTCTGCCAGCCACCGGTCCCCGAGACGGCGCAGGTCCCGACGAGCTTCCCCGTTTCGCCGTCCAGACGGATCTCGATGCTCCCGCCGCTGTTGGCCGAGGCCACGCGCGCTTCGAAGGATGCTGCCCCTTGGGCGAAATCGACGCTTCTGAGCTTGATGTAGTCGCCGTTCTCAAGGCTTGCGAGGTTCATGCCTCCTTCGCTGCACGGTTCCGTCTTCACGCCCTTGGACCAGGCCATGGTCTCGGCCTCGGTCCGGAGGAAGGGATTCAAGGAATCGACCGGCGAAACGTTGGAAACGGAGGGCATGTCGCCACCCCACCAGGGAAGTTTCTGGATGGTTCCGTCGGCGTTGTACTTCATCTCGGAAAGACTGATGGAGCGCCGCTCCCGCTGATCGGTGACCTGCGAGAAGTTGATCGCGTAGTTGAACCCGAACACGTACGACTTCCCCTTGAAATCGATGATGCCGGGATGGTTGCCGGAGGATCTCGAGTTGCCGTCCATGATGGACCCCTTGTAGGTCCACGGTCCGGTGGGGCTCGTGCTCATCGCGTACCCGATTCCCTCAGGGCAACAGGTCGAGGCGAAGGCCAGGTAGTAGTTGCTGCCGTGCTTGTAGATCCAAGGGCCTTCTTGGTAGGTCTTGAGTCGGGGAACCATGCTGATGGTCCCGGACCTCGAGATCATGTCGGGGTTGAGTTTCACCCACCAGGCATCGGGATTGCCGAAGTAGAGGTAGGCCTGTCCGTCGGAGTCGATGAAGGGTGACGGATCGATGTACTTCCACGGGTCGTCGGCGACCAACGCCTTGCCGAGCGGGTCGGTGAAGGGGCCGTAGGGACTGTTCGAGACCAGCACCCCGATGCCTTTGCCGTGGAGGGGGGCGTACATGTAGAACTTGCCGTTGCGCTGGATCGTCTGGACAGCCCAAGCGCCATTGTCCTGGGGGCCCCATTTGAAGTTCGCAAGCGAAGCGACGACGCCTCGATCCCGCCAGTTCACCATGTCGGTCGACGTGTAGAGCATCCAGTCCTTCATCTGGAATCCGCCGTTTCCGGTGGCATTGTCCTCGTCGTGGCTGGTGTACAGGAAGACCGTGTCGTTCCAGACCATGGGCGCAGGATCGGCGGTGAACTTCGTCTGGATGATGGGGTTCTCGGAGAATCCGATCGAGGCCAGGACCAAAAGCCAGAATGACATTGTTCGTCTCATCTCAAGAAGCTACGCCGACATTCCTTCCGTTCATGGGCGGTTTCCGTGGTTGCCTTGTGCCAATTTGGCAATGCCGGACAAAGCCCTTGTCTTGCCAGAATGGCAATTGCCCCGATACGAATTGGACGGCACCGCTTCCGCTTTCCGCGCATGCTATATGCCATCGTCCACCAGAACACGTCCAGTGGACTTCCAGCTTTCGTCAAGCCGTCCAGGTCACCTCCGCCGGAGTCCGTTCCATGAGAAAAATCACACTGTTCGCCTTGGCCTTGGGTCTGGCCTGCGCCACCGGTACGCAGGCACAGGAGAAGCTGTACCCCGCCATGTTCGCCTTGGGGGATGTCAAGCTGCTGGACGGCCCGTTCAAGCAGAGGATGGATCTCAACGGCAAGACCTTGCTCGCCTACGATGTCGATCGTCTCATGCAGCCATACTTGAAGGAGGCGGGCCTGACCGCGAAAGGGGCCGTGTTCACGAACTGGGCGGGGCTCGACGGTCATGTCGGCGGGCACTACCTCAGCGCCTTGGCCATGCATTATGCCGCCACCGGCGACGCGCAGATCAAGGCGCGGATGGACTACGTGGTCAGCGAGCTCAAGCGCGCCCAGGACGCCAACGGCAAGGAGGCCAACTTCGTGGGATACCTCAGCGGCGTCCCCAACGGCAAGGCCCTTTGGCTCAAGATCAAATCCGGGAACACCGGGGCGCAGTGGGACTACTGGGTGCCGTGGTACAACATCCACAAGACCTACGCCGGACTGCGCGACGCTTGGCTCTATGCGGGGGACGAGACCGCCAAGACCATGTTCCTCAAGCTCTGCGACTGGGGCTTGACGATCACCGGTCCCCTCTCCGACGCCGCGGTCGAAGGAATGATGGGCAACGAATACGGAGGCATGAACGAGGTCTACGCCGACGCCTACGGCATGACGAAAAATGTCAAGTACCTGAACGCGGCGAAGAAGTGGTCGCACAAGTGGCTCCTGAACGCCATGGCCGCCGGCACCGACAACCTCGACAACAAGCACGCCAACACCCAGGTCCCGAAGGCCATCGGGTTCGCCCGCATCGCCGAGCTTTCCGGCGACGCCGCATACACCAAGGGTGCTCAGCATTTCTGGAGCACGGTGACCGGCAAGCGCAGCATCGCCATCGGCGCCAACAGCCGCCAGGAATACTTCCCCGACGCGAGCAAGTACACCGATTACGTGAACGTCCCCGAAGGCCCTGAGTCCTGCAATTCGTACAACATGCTCAAGCTCACCGAGGACCTCTTCCGCATGAGCCCCCAGGCGAAGTACGCCGACTTCTACGAGCGCTCGCTCTTCAACCACATCCTGTCGGTCATCCACCCCGGCCACGGCGGCTACGTGTACTTCACGCCCGCTCGGCCCCGGCACTATCAGGTCTATTCCAAGGTGAACTCGGCCATGTGGTGCTGCGTGGGGTCGGGCATGGAGAATCCCGGCAAGTACGCGCAGTTCGCCTACGTGCACAAGAGCGATTCGCTGTTCGTGAACCTCTTCCTGGCCAGCGAACTGAACTGGAAGGAGAAGGGCGTCAAGATCACGCAGACCACCGCCTTCCCGGAAGAGGAGAGGACCAAGCTCACCGTCGCCACGGCGGCCCCTGCCAAGTTCCGTCTGCTGATCCGCCACCCTTCGTGGGTGAAGTCCGGTGAATTCAAGATCGTGGTCGGCACCGACACGGTCTCCAGTCAGTCGAACGCGTCGTCGTACGTCGAGGTGAACCGCACCTGGAACAACGGCGATGTCGTCACGGTCCTGCTTCCAATGCACAATTCCGTCGAAGCGATGCCCAACGTCGCCAACTACGTCGCCATCCTCCACGGGCCCATCGTGCTGGGCGCGAAGACCGGCACCGAGAGTTTGACAGGACTTGTCGCTGACGACGGCCGTTGGAGCCACATCGCGGGTGGCCCGCAGCTCGACCTCACCCAAGCGCCCATGCTGGCCGCCAAGCCCGATTCGATCGCCTCGCGGCTGGTGCCGGTCCCCGGCAAGCCCCTCACGTTCAAGGCTCCGTTCCTGTTTGCCGCCAAGAAGGACACGTCGCTGGTCTTCGAGCCCTTCTACAAGATCCACGACGCCCGCTACATGATGTACTGGATGCTCCTGACGGATGCCAAGACCCTCGACAGCCTCTCCAAGGCGCAGGCTGCCGCGCTTCTCCTGGAGGGCCGCACCATCGATCGCCTCGTTCCCGGGCAGCAGCAGCCCGAGGTCGACCACAAGATGACCTCGACGAACTCGACCACCGGGATCGCCAACGGGGAATCCTACCGCAGCGCCGGCTCCTGCACGGGCGGCACCGGCGGTTCCATCGCCTACGAGCTCGACACCAAGTCGGAGACGGACCTGTCGCTGATGGTCCGGTACTGGGGCAACGAGACCTCCTGCACGCGCACCTTCGACATCCTGGTCGATGGCCAGAAACTGGCCACCGAGAACCTCATCAACAAGTGGAAGAAGAACGAGTTCGTCAACCAGGAATACGTGATCCCCAACAGCCTCGTGCAGGGCAAGGCCCGCATCGAGGTCAAGTTTCAGGCCACCTCCGGGACCGTGGGCGGACTCTTCGGGGTGCGGCTCCTGCGCAAGCAGGTCACCACCGGCGTCGCCGAGCTGACCCCGAGTCTTGACGGGCGGTCCTTTGTTCAGGTGGCCGCCAAGGGCACGACCCTGCTCCTGGACATGCCGGAGGCCTCCGAGGTGCCGACCACCGTCTCGGTCCGCCGACTCGATGGCCGGTCCGTTCGAAGCTTCGTTCTCCCGGCGGGTGCGATGCACGGGGAGATCGACCTGCGGGGCAGGGCAGGGCTCTTCGTGGTCCAGGTCGTGCGGGAGGGCGCGCTGATCCAGGCGTCGAGGATCTCGATCGTTCGCTGATGCGTCCTGCTTGCGGCAAGGGTCCGGCTTTGCCCAAGACCCCGGCAAAGCCGAGGCTTGGCAGGCAGCCCGGTCACGCCGCGCGCAGCGAGGCGGGAGGCGCCCCGGAACTGATGCAGTTCATGGCGTGGGTGTGAAGTGGGGGAATGCCAAGGGAACCGGATTGGGGATGATCCGCCCGGAGATGTCGATGCGCGGTTCGTCAGACTTGAATGCCCTTGCTCGTGGATGCAGGCGGATCGCGGAGGTGGTGGACGGACTCCATTCCAGGATCTGCACGGGTTGGGGCCCCAAGGCCACGCTCGTCTCGCCGTCGCCTTGGCCCATGCGCTGCACGAAGAGCGCAAGGATGCGGGAGGAGTTCCAGAGGTCGATGTCGTAGCTGGGCTCCCACGCCTGCACCGTGGAGCCGGTGAGGTCGGTGACGGTCCAGATGTTTTTGACAAGATTTGTCGTGCGCATCAGGGAGACCTTGTCGCCTCGCTCCACGTCGCGGAAGACCAGAGTCACGCCGATGGAATCCGCCGTCGCATCCACCACCAGCTGAGGACGCGAGATGGGGATCTGCTTGGTCCCGACGCCGTTCAGGGAAAAGGCCGTGGTGCGATGCGAGATCTGCCGGGTCTTCCAAGCCGTACCGTCGTGGTGGATGAGCTGGTACTGGGGGATGCCGGTTCCCGCAGGCGCCCAGTAGGTGGCGATCCAAGGACGGCTCTGCGCGTCGCCGAAGATCGAGGTCTGGTTGATGAGGTCGCTCTTTTGCGCGATCTTGAGGGCGTATTCGGCG
>JBDKGV010000210.1:0-6085 GCA_039798005.1 Fibrobacterota bacterium | reverse complement strand
CGGTCCTGGGCCACGAAGGTGGTGGGACTCGCGAGGCGCACGTCGCGCCCGGAGCGCACGTGCAGGACTTTTTCACCGCGCAGGAACTTGCCCGAACAGACGCGCACGAACGCAAGGCGGTCGCGGTGCTTGGGGTCCATGTTGGCTTGGATCTTGAACACAAAGCCGGTGAACTTCTCTTCGTCCGCCTTCACGATCCGCTTGTCCGATTCGCGCTCGCCAGGGGCCGGGGCCAGTCGCACCAAGGCGTCCAGCAGGTGCTTCACGCCGAAGTTGTGCATGGCCGAGCCGAAGAAGACCGGGGTGATGTCCTGGTCGAGATAGCGCTGGAGATCGAAGGGCTCGCAGGCGCCGCTCACGAGGTCGGAAAGGTCGCGCAGGTTCTGGGCTTCGCGGCCGGCCAGTTCGTCAAAGCGAGGATCATCCAGACCGATGCGGTGGATGCCGGTGTCGCCCTTCTGATCGGAGGCTTCTTCATCGTGCTCGGCAAAGCTGTGGAAGCCCTTGTCGAAGAAGGAATAGACACCCTTGAAAGAGACGCCTGATCCGACCGGCAAGGTCATGGGGACGACCTTGGGCCCGAGCATCTTCTCGATCTCGTCGAAGAGCTCCAGCGGGTCCCGGATGTCGCGGTCGCACTTGTTGATGAAGGTGATGACCGGAGTGCGGCGCAGGCGGCACACGTCCATGAGCTTGAGCGTCTGGGGCTCCACGCCCTTGGCGCCGTCGATCAGGATCACGGCCGAGTCCACCGCAGCCAAGGCGCGGAAGGTGTCTTCGCAGAAGTCCTCGTGCCCCGGGGTGTCCACCAGGTTCATGTGGTGGCCATCGTGGGGAAAACTCATGACGGAGCTTGTCACCGAGATGCCTCGCTGCTGCTCGATCTTCATCCAGTCGGAGGTCGCGGCCTTGCGCCCCTTCTTGGCACGCACCATTCCGGCTTCGTGGATGGCGCCGCCGTACCACAGGAGTTTTTCCGTGAGCGTGGTCTTGCCCGCGTCAGGGTGCGAAATGATGGCAAAAGTGCGCCGACGCGCGACGATCTCGGTAATGGACATAGCGGCGCAAAGGTAGCTCCGCATGGGCGTTCAGGCCAGCATCCTGCTTGGCTCACGTGACATGGGTCTCCATGTGGCGCCCTTGGCACGCATGGACGATTACTTTTCCGGCTCGATGCAGCCTCTCGATCGCCAAGGTCCGGACATCGCAGGCGCCGGGATGTCCATGAAGCCTCTGTCCGTTCTAAGTCTGCTCCTCCTGGTCCTGCTCGGGTGTGACGGTGTCGATCGCGTGGTCGATTCGAACCCTGCTCCCTTGGGCAGGGAAACCGTCCGGGTGGATCCCCTGTTTCGACTCCTCTCCGGGGTGGATGGGTATTTCCTCCACATCACGGACTCGATCCATGTCGTCCTGAGGAACGGCTCGGGAAGTCTGCTCTTGGACAAGGGAGTGCGCGTGCACGGGGACAGCGCCTTGTACATGACCTTGCCGCGACATGTTCCCGTTCAAGTCAGGTTCGAGGGGTTCGGTCGAGGCGGGGGGACGATCTGGGCCGGTGCCGGGCTCCTTCCGGGATTCTCCTCCGACACGACATGCATCGTTCCGGTCGATACGGTCGACAGGGAAGGTTGGAACGGCAAACCCGTCGACACCTTGAGGGAGCCGGACCACCTCGGCACGGACGCGGTCGCTTGGGCCGGTCCTGCGACCTTCGACAGCGCGTTCCACGCCTTGTTCGCCGCGAACGTCCAGGGTGCGCAATTGCGCTACACGCTCGATGGTTCCGAGCCGACGGATTCCTCGCCGATCTGCACGAACGAAGGCATTCTGGTGGACACGACCGTCACGATCCGCGTGATCCAGACCAAGCCGCATTGGATCCGCAGCAAGTCCAGGGCCATGCGATATGTCCTGAAGGCGCAGTCCACCCTTGCTGTGGCGACGGATGTCGATCCTTGGATGGCCGGGACCTGGGATCGCCCCGTGACCGTGACGCTGACGAGTCCGACCCACCGGGCCGAGATCCATTGCACCCTCGACGGTTCCGTGCCGACGAGAAGTTCGCCCCTTTGCGGTCCGGAGGGGATCCGGATCGATGCTCCTTCCGTCCTCAAGGCCAGGACCTTCGCGGGCAAGGCTGAGCCGGGAGATGAGATCTTCGAGCAGGCCTTCGCCTTCCAAGCGCAACCTCCGGCATTCGGCGGCTCGCTCGACGGATTTGGTCCGCACCGGATCCTGCTGACAAGTCCAGCCCCGGGTGCCGCGATCCACTACACCCTTGAGGCGAGGGACCCCACGTCCGCCGATCCGCTTTTCCCCGCCGAAGGCTTGGAATACTCGGACAGCGTGCATGTGCGGGCGATGGCGATCGACACCCGGTTTCCGCATTTTTCCGGCTCGTCGGTGGTTCAAGCGGACTATGGGGTCGCGTTCCCTTGGAATCCGGCGATCGCCTACGGGACCTTGAAGGACCTCAGGGACGGGCACAGCTACCGCACCGTCTCGATCGGTGCTCAGACATGGATGGCCGAGAACCTGAACTACGTACCGAACTGGGTGACGGCAGGGTCTTGGTGCTACGACCAGGACACGGCCAATTGCAGGCGATATGGGAGGCTCTACGACTGGGCCACGGCCATGGACATGTCCGAGGACTGGAATGCGAAACTTCTTTCCCGAAGCGGACGGGTCAAGGGGCTCTGTCCGACCGGATGGCACGTTCCGAGCAACATGGAATGGCAGGAGTTGACGGCGGTGGCCATGGACTCGGCCACCGCCGGGGTTGCGTTGCGCTCCACGACCGGCTGGGGTACTGACGAACAGGTCGGCAAGGATGCCTATGGATTTCGCATGTTGCCGGCAGGGATGCAGTACGACGGGCGCTTCAACGGATTCGCCTACGCCAGTTGCTTCGTGACCTCGAGCGAGGAGGCCGCCGCGGGTGCTTGGATCCGTTTGGCGGAGTGGTCGCGAGATGATGTCCGAATGGACATGAACTTCAAGGTATTCGCCGGTTCGTTGCGCTGCGTCAAGGATCAGTGACGATGCTGTTTTTGGAAGAACGCGGCGTTCTCCGGACTTGGCTTCCTAACTTCGTGTCCATGAAAACGAAGATATCCTTGGCCCTTGGGTTGGCCACTCTCCTTGGCGCCCAGGACAGCCATTACACCCCGCAGGTGAAGGTGCGGACCCTGCTCAAGAGCGACACCACCTCGAACGGGGCACGCGTGGTCTACCCGACGGTCGCGCACCCCGAGGTGACCTCCATCGCCGTGGACATCCCGCCCGGAGCCCAAACGGGGTGGCACCGCCATCCGGTACCGGGCTATGCCTTCGTACTGGCGGGAACGCTGGATGTCGAAGAAAAGGGTGGCAAGACGCGGCGCTTCGGGCCCGGAATGGCCTTTGCCGAGATGGTGGGGAAGAGCCACAACGGCCGCACGGTCGGGCAGGATACCGTGAAGCTGCTGGTGACCTTCACCGGCGAGCAGGGCAAGGGCTTCACCGCCAAGGACGACGACCATCCCGGAGTCAAGTGAGCGCGTAGAGTCTCCGACCTCCGGCCCTGATCTTGCCTTGCGTGCGCTCCATGCGGTGGGCGCCAAGGCGGTGGGGCGTTGGATCAAGCGGCTGGAAAATGCCTTGGATCGGCTGGCGCCGCCCGAAGGCCTCGTGGACGAGGCGGGACGCATCGAAGGGCTGACCCAATCGCTGCTTGCCCATCGCGACCGGGTGCGCCCTGGGGCGGCGAGCGTGCGCCTGCCTGATTACAGTGCCGAGGGAATTCCCGAGGTCGAGATTGCGCTTGATCCGGCGGTGTCCCTTGCGGACCAGGTCAAGCGGCGTTTTGCCAAGGCCGCCAAGCTCCGCCGTGCCGCCGCGGCCTACGACCTTCGCGCTGAAGCAATTTTGACAGAAATTGTCCTGGCTCGCGAATGGGAAACGAGGCTTTCGGCGATGGTCGTGGGTTTGAACCCGCCGCCCCGGGAGGACGGATCCATTCCTTGGATCGAGCGTCGCGTGCGCAAGGAGGCCGAGCGCGCCTTGGCCGATCTGTCCAAGCGGCTGATCCCGCGCGGACTCTGGCCTCAGCCGCCGCGCAAGCGTGAAGACGTGGCGCCCAGTGCGCCGTTGCGCTGGGATCTCGAAGGGGGCTGGACGCTCTGGGCCGGGCGCAGCGGCACGGAAAACGACCTGCTCACCACGCGGTTGGCGCGAGCCGACGACCTGTGGTTCCATGCGGCGCACGTGCCGGGATCGCATGTGATCCTGCGGGCCCCGGGCGCCAAGAATCTCACCGCCTCTCCGGAGTTGATGGAACAGGCGGCTTCGGTGGCAGCGTGGCTTTCCAAGCTGCGCGCGCAGGAATGGGCCGAGATCCACTGGACTCGCAAGCGCCATGTGAGCAAGCCGCGCAAGGCACCGCCCGGCACCGTGGTCATGGAGCATTACCAAGTGCTGCGGGTGAAGCCGAAAGCTCCACCGAGCCAAGCCGTTTAGCGCAGGAACAGGCCCTTGGCGCGCAGGGCTTCCACCACGCGCGGCGAGGACAGGCTCTTGTTGAGCGTGTAGAGATGCACGCCTTCGATGCCCTCGGCAAGGAGGCGTTCAATCATGCCGGTGGCTTGGAGCACGCCCGCCTCGGCGATGGCCTCGGGCGAGTCTCCGGCGGCCACGATCGCGGCCTCGACCTCGGACGGGAGCACCTTCACGAAGCGGCGTGCGGCGGCAAGGCTTGTGATGGGCATGATGCCGGCGACCAGCGGGATGTGGATGCCTGCGTTGCGGGCTGCGTCGCGGAAGCGCAGGTAGCCTTCGATGTCGTAGAAAAGCTGGCTGACGGCAAAGCCTGCGCCGAGGTCCTGCTTCTGCTTGAGGAATTCCAGGTCGCGGGCGGCGTTTTCGGCCTCCGGGTGGACTTCAGGATAGAAGGCGCAACCGATCGAGAAACCGCCGCGCTTGGCGATGTGCTCGATCAGGCCGGTGGCGTTGGCGTAGCCTTCGGCATGGGCCACGAACTCGGTGGTCCCCTTCGGGGGATCGCCGCGCAGGGCCAGGATGGTCGAGACCTTGGCGGCATCGAGCTGGTCGAGGATGCCGTCGATCTCGGTGCGGGAGTGGCCCACGCAGGTGAGATGCGCCATGGCGGAGATGCCCAGGTCCTGCTGGATCTCGGCACACAGCTCCACGGTCTTGGCGCGGGTCGAGCCGCCGGCCCCGTAGGTCACGGAGACGAAGTCCAAGGACAGGTCCTTGGTGCGCGACAGGGTCGTGCGCAGGTCGTTCCAGCCCTCTTCGCTCTTGGGCGGATAGAACTCGAAGGACAGCGTGGGGCGCTCGCGGCTCGGTGTGGGCGTCTGCATACGCATCAATATATCAAGATTCGTTGATATGAGCAAGTCTGACTCAGGAAATCAGGCCGTTTACGAGCATGATGTGTCTCCCGGCTTGCGTCAGACGATATTTTTGCTTGGGGCTCCGTGGACTTTCCGGAATCGTCAATTCAATCCATCGAGACTTGAGCGCAGGATTGATGTAGGCTTCCCGGAAATAGTCGGGGTCTTTCAGCCCCAATTTTTCCTGAAGTTCCAAGCGCGGCATTTCACCCTTGAGGGCGCAAAGAAGGCGAGTGACTTCCGGGGTCGCTTCCGGGGTCGCTTCCGGGGTGACTTCCGGGGTTGCGGAGTGCTCAGTCGTTTCTGTGGCGTAACCTTCGGCAAAAGGAAGCACGATCCGCAGGAAGTTTTCGGTGAAGCGAAAAGCCGAAGCATCGTAGGCTTGAAGAATGCGCGGCACCCCTGAGCCCAACTGCTCCACCAGGTGGATGTCCTTGAAGACTCGCATCAGTTCCTTGTTGCGAGGCACCGAGTAGCCCGAAAGGAATTCCTTCTGCGAAAAGCCTTGTGGGAGCGATCCGGCCGAGGTGATCTCCAGACGGTCGGAGAAGAGTTCGAACTTTGGCGGGACCTCGCGAGTGTAGTCGTTATGGACCACTGCGTTGATGACCGCCTCACGCACGGCGGTCGGATCGAGCAGGCGACGCTCCAGCCTCTCCCGTGAGGTGATTCTGGTGAATGTGCGATTT
>JBDKGV010000209.1:0-6116 GCA_039798005.1 Fibrobacterota bacterium | reverse complement strand
ATCTTCGGTGGCCAGAACATCCGCGGCATGATGGACCGCCTGGGCGCCAAGGAGGGCGAGGTCATCACCCATCCCCTTCTGAACCGTTCCATCGCCGGAGCCCAGAAGCGAGTGGAAGCCCAGAACTTCGAGGTGCGCAAGCACCTGCTGGAATACGATGACGTGATGAACCAGCAGCGCAAGGTCGTCTACAGCCTGCGCCGCCGCATCCTCCTGGGCGAGAACGTGCGCGACGAGATCGTCAACCGTCTGTCCGACGCCGCCGACCTCAAGATCTCCACCCTGCTCTCCGTGCGCGGCGAGGAGGAAGTGGACCACGAGGACGGAAGCCGCAACTGGGAGGCCGCAAGCGCCGAGCTGCACCGTTCCTTGGGCGTGAACTGCGACCTGGCCTTGGCTCACCAGATGGGCACCCAGCGCGAAGCCTTGGTGGAGGACGTCTCGAACCAGCTCGAGGCCGCCTACGCAAGCCTCGAGGAGCAGTTGGGCTCCGATCTCCTGCGCGAGCTCGAACGCCAGCTTCTGCTGCTCACGATCGACCACCTGTGGAAGAGCCACCTGTACGACATGGACAACCTGAAGGAAGCGATCCGCTACCGCGGCTACGGCCAGAAGGATCCTCTGTCGGAGTACAAGCAGGAAGGCTTCTCGATGTTCCAGGGCATGCTGGAGCGCCTGGCCTTGGAAGTGGCCGAGCGCATCCTGCACATCGATCCGGCCGCCTTCGTGATGCCCACCATGCCTTCGGGCTCGATGGAGCTGGAGATGAACCACCCGTCGTTCGCGGGCCTCGAGGAAGAGGACGAGGAGGAGGACGAAGCCGAGAAGGGCCCCGCCCCGGCGCCGCTCCTGCCGGGCACCCGTCCGGTGATGGCAAGCACGCCGCAAGCCTCGCGCCCGGTCCCGCTGCCCTCCAACGTCTCGATGTCGATCGGTCGCAACGACGTCTGCCCCTGCGGGAGCGGGAAGAAGTTCAAGAAGTGCCACGGCGCGTGATCTTCTAAGTTCGCCTGCGGCTTGCCGCTCAAGGACTCTCCTTCGGGAGGGTCCTTTTCTTTTTGGGGCGCCACCCCGCCCGTGGAACTTGTCGCAACCGGAGCGGGGTCGCCCTCCTCCGGGCTCGCCTCCTCGGCTCGGTGCCTGACGGCACCCGCTGCGCGGCCCTGCGTCCGGCATGGCGCAACCGCACATCGGTCTTGCACTGCGTGCCCGTTGCTCTGGACCTCCGGCCCAGACCCGGCCAAGGGTGGCGCCGGCCACCCTTGGAACCCGCTCGCGGGGGTTCCACCCCCTGCACCCCAGCAAAAGGATCGCTGGCAGTGGAAGGCAGCGGGAACGGGCAGCTTACGAAACCCGCTAGCGAAGGCGAGGCGCCTTCGACGCGGGACCCATTGGCCGAAGCGGGGGGGCGGCAGATCCCCTTCGTCGTAGCGCGTTCGACCTTGACTTGATCCGAAAAAGGGCAGGCATCATTGCTGATGCGGAGGTCCGTCATCTCCTGCTGTTTGCAGCTTCAGTCATCCAGGACGCATCGCAGGGAATAGCGGTTCGACTTCATGTAATTGCCACGATTCATGTTCGGCAAGTCGCCTATGCCGGTATAGGCGAACCAAGAGAAGTACGCGCTCAATTCGTCAGCCGCGCAGAAGTATCCATCCGTACCGGCTCCACTGGAGGAGGAGCCGCTGCTGGCGCCCGCCGGCAGGAGCCCGAATCCAAAGGCGTCCGTTCCGTTTTGTCGAAGCCAACCACGGGAGGATTTGAGCTTCGTTCCTGCCGAATCCCTTCCGCCGACATTGGCGAACAAGGTGTCCCATTCCGCGTTGCTGGGGACATGCCACCCGGCAGGGCAAGCTCCCTGCTGTTTAGGTTTGACGACCGAGGAGCAAACCTTGGAATGGCAAGAATCATCAAGGCCCATGGCACCGGCCCAACTGTACCAGCGCCCATACTTGATGGTGGAATCCTTTTTATTCCAAGCCAACCAAGAATTGGATGTTACGAAATTCAGGTTCTGTGCCATCCAGATTTGGGAGCCGATCTTGATGCTTCGATACAACCGGCCATTCCGAGAATCCACAAACCAACCGTAGATGTGATTGGGACTGGCATTGGTGTCACAAAAACGGACGATTCCCGTTCGGGACTCGGCAATGGTATCCCGCAGGAACACCTTGCCATTGTAGGAATAGATCAGGGTATCCTTGACCGTCGATACCCGTCCGTTGGCAAAGCTCAAAGACGGCGGCTTGCTGCCCAAGGAACCGGCACTGCGCCCCGAAATCAGCCTTCCTTGATAGTTCAGCTCCAAGCGTCCATGGTTGAGCACGGCATGCCCAGAAACGGCATGCGGCTTGGAAATTCGCGCGTTGACTTGCGTGGTACCACCATCCAAAACCCAAATGCCTTGACTGTTTGTCGTGGCCACGGCTTTCGTGCTTGCAAGGGTGACAGTCACGCCAGCCATTGCAGTGCTGTCTGGATTCAGAATCGTCCCGGACAAGGAAAGATTGGCTCGGGAAAGGCCGCTCAAGGTTGCAATGACCATGAACCTACGGGACAATGTTCGGCCCCAAAACAAACGCATAGGATTCCTTGCTGGAAATGAAATCATTGCTGATCCTGCCAAGCATTATAGAACAATCATCCGTCCCAAAAACGGCTCATCCCCGGTTTCCCTTGCAACGCGAGGGCAAAGCCCGAGATCTGGCATTCCCCGGCAATGGGGCCCCCGTGTTGCGATCCTGATCGCGCGGGGCAAGGTGAGGCCGGTTCCCTTGCAAGGTTGCTGATCGCAAGTGGTGGCAAGATCCGCGAAGTCGCTGCGAAAATGCAGGGTCCCCAGGGATGCCATCCCTGGGTGGCGGTTCCTAGGGGCGCCAGTGCCCTTCTCCCACCCTTCGGGCGTGAGCTCCCCGCGTCGTGTTGCCAATGGGAGTGGGCCCGGGTCTGGGCCGGGAGGGCCCAGAACAACAGCAGTGCAACCACCCCGACGGAGTCAAAAAAGAAAGGGGCGCAGCCAATAAGCCACGCCCCGCAAGGCCCAAGCCGAAAGCTCGAGCGCAGCTCAAGAGGATTACATGTTCATGCTTCCCAGCCGGTAGGCCTCGAAGCTCGCGAGATCAAGCAGTCCGTGTCCCGACAGGTTGAACACGATGACCCGCTTCTTGCCTTCCTTCTTGGCTTCCAGCGCCTCGTCGATCACTGCCTTGATGGCGTGGCTCGACTCGGGGGCCGGGATGATGCCTTCGGCACGGGCGAACAGGGTGGCAGCCTCGAAGACCTCGAGCTGGCTGTAGGCACGCGCCTCGCACAGTCCCTGCTGGAAGGCATGACTGACCGTAGGCGCCATGCCGTGGTAGCGCAGGCCGCCCGCATGGAGCGAAGGCGGCATGAAGTCGGCGCCCAGCGTGTACATCTTCATCAGCGGCGTGGTCATGGCGGTGTCGCCGAAGTCGTAGCGCAGCTCGCCCTGGGTCAGCGTGGGGCAGGAGGATGGCTCGACCGCGATGATGCGCGTCTTCTTCCCGTTGACGATCTTCTCGCGCAGGTAGGGGAACGCAATGCCTGCGAAGTTCGAGCCGCCTCCGGCGCAGCCCACCACGACGTCGGGCTCCTCGCCGGCCATCTCCATCTGACGCATGGCCTCCTGGCCGATCACGGTCTGATGCAGGCACACGTGATTGAGCACCGAACCCAGGGCGTACTTGGTGCCGGGAGTCTTCACGGTATCCTCGACCGCCTCGGAAATGGCGATGCCAAGCGAGCCTGCGGTGTGAGGATCTTCCGTGCGGATGCGACGTCCGTATTCCGTCTCCATCGAAGGCGATGCGTGGACGGTGGCGCCCCACGTCTCCATGGCCATGCGACGGTAGGGCTTCTGGCGGTAGCTGGAACCCACCATGTACACGGTGCACTCCAGCCCGAAGAGCTGGCAGGCAAGCGAGAGGGAGCTTCCCCATTGGCCTGCACCGGTCTCGGTGGCCAAGCGCTTGATGCCGGCCTGCTTGTTGTAGAAGGCTTGAGGAATGGCCGAGTTGGGCTTGTGCGAACCGGCGGGCGAGTTGCCCTCGTACTTGTAATAGATATGGGCAGGCGTGCCCAAGGCCTTTTCAAGGCGCACCGAACGCAGCAGCGGCGTGGGCCTCCACAGGGCCAGCACTTCGCGGACCTCCTCGGGGATCTCGATCCAGCGTTCCTTGGAGAACTCCTGCTCGACGATGGGCTTGGCGAAGATCGCCTCCATCATGGCCGGATCCAAAGGCTGGTTGGTCCCCGGATTGAGCATCGGCGGCATCGGCTCCGCGAAATCGGCGGCGATATTGTACCAGGCCTTGGGAATGTCTTCCTGCCCAAGGGTGAAGCGCGTCGCAGTGCTCATGCTCGACCTTTCCTGAATACGCTCCGGAAGCACCAGCGCCTCCGGAAACACTCCCCGTGTCGGGGACCCATCAAGGTATTGTCAGATATTCCGATCGGCCAGACAATTGCGGTGGCATACGCCGATTTCCGTTCAGGAATGCCTCGGCTCGAATTGCACTGCGTGCGGCGTATATAAGATTCCGTCGGGCTGCGCCCGGGCTGTTGTTCTTTGAACTGCGCTCGGCCTACGCTTGGGTGCGGCCCGATTTGAAAATTATTCTGCAGGCGCTCCGCCCTGCACCCGGCCAAGGGTGGCGCCGGCCACCCTTGGAACCCGCTCGCGGGGGTTCCACCCCCTGCACCCCAGCAAAAGGATCGCTGGCAGTGGACGGCTGCGGAATGGCGAACTCACGAAACCCGCTAGCGAAGGCGAGGCGCCTTCGACGCGGGTCCCAAGGGCCGAAGCGGAAAGCTGCAAGAATCAGCAAGGGAGAAGCAAGCGCAAAGGTTTAGCATTCCCCGGAATTGGGGTCCCCGTGTTGCAATCCTGATCGCGCGGGGCACGGCTGCGGCCGGTTTCCTTGCAAGGTTGCTGATCGCAAGGGTTGGCAAGCCCCGCAAAGTGGCTGCGAAAATGCAGGGTCCCCAGGGATGCCATCCCTGGGTGGCGGTTCCCAGGGCCGCCAGTGGCCCTGGGCCCGGGTCTGGGCCGGGAAGGCCCAGAACAACAGTCGAACGCAGTTCAAATGACAACCGTTCAATCGTTCCTGTAAGCGGCCGGAGCATGACTTGTGATCTTGGGGGCAATTCCGTACAGGCACCGATGAGTTGAAATAGGTATCTTTTTTTCCATGACAGCCATCGCACAGGAACTTGACCAGCACATCGCGCTATGGCCGGAGGAAACGCGCATCCAAGTCGAGCAGCTCGTGCTTGATGCCATTCGATGGGGTGATGCTCAGGCCGTTGATTCCGTTCGCGGTCGTGATTTGGAGCAGGATATCCTCGACATCCTTGATGCGCCCTGAACCGCGTGAGATTTGGCTTGCGGATCTTGGCTTGGCTGCAAAGGTCAGACCTGTAGTCATTGTTTCTCGCAAGGATGACGACCCACCGCGAGATCTTGCCATCTATGTCCCTTGCACCAGCCAGTTTCGGGAAAGTCGATATGAGATCGCCCTTTCTCCTTCTCGCACATTGGATAGCGCTACTTGGGTGAATGTCCAAGGCATCGGCGCCATCCCCTCCCCTCGCTTGATTCGACGCATAGGGAAAGTCTCCGAGGCTGATTGGCTGAATATTCGGATGGCATTGCGCTTTGCCCTCGATCTCGAAGCCTGAAGCGAGGGCGCAGCCCGAGATTTAGCATTCCCCGGAATTGGGGTCCCCGTGTTGCGATCCTGATCGCGCGGGGCACGGCTGCGGCCGGTTTCCTTGCAAGGTTGCTGATCGCAAGGGTTGGCAAGACCCGCGAAGTGGCTGCGAAAGTCCGTGGGTCCGGGCGGCGGAACGCCCGGCGGCGGTTTCCAAAGGTGGGCCGGATCACCTTTGGCCGGGTCTGGGGTGGAACCCCAGAACAACCGCAGAACGCAGTTCAAAGATCCATGGACCGAACTCCGTTCAAGGACAAGAACTACTTGGCCAGGCCCGCCTCCACAATGGAGAGGATCTTCTCCACCTGCTCGGGGAAGGTGAGCGTTGACGTGTCGATCAGGATGGCATCGTCCGCCCGACGCAAGGGCCCGATCTCCCGC
>JBDKGV010000208.1:0-6175 GCA_039798005.1 Fibrobacterota bacterium | reverse complement strand
TAAATTTTGCACCTCAGACGGATAATTAGCTCAGTTGGTAGAGCAGCTGACTCTTAATCAGCGGGTCGCAGGTTCAAACCCTGCATTATCCACTCAAGAAAAGCCTCGGATGATTCCGAGGCTTTTCTGCTTCTGGTGAAAACCGCCTTATGGTGCGGGGAGAGAAAGAGCCTTGCGGACCGGGGCAACTTCTCTCACGAGAGAGGCTGGCAACCATGGGCGGGTCGCGCTTTGGCGAGGGTCATCAAAGACCTTGATCCATTTGCGGGCCGAATCAAGGTTTCCGATCGCCATGTGGATGCGTCCGAGATTTCCTGCGGCACTTTGGCGATTGACTGGCAGGACCTCAAGTCCCGCGTATTCGTTCCAACTCCCGCGATAGGCATCCAAGGCTTCCTGCTTCCTGCCCAGGCGAAAGAGCATGTCGCCCCGAGCCTGACGCCAGATGCGGTTGCCTGGATTGAGATCGAGTGAGGCTTGGCAAAGCTGCAAGGCCTCGGCGTATCGCGACTGCTCAAAGCGCATCCAGACAAGAGATGTCCGGTAGGCCTCCTGGAAGGGGCTGGAGGAGGTTGCGGCCGACTGGGTCATCGCAATGCCTTGGGTACGGGTGTCGCCCCCCAGGAGGCTTCTTGCCGCGCCTAGCGACTGGGCCTTCCAGAACAGATAGCCACCCAGGATGCCGTCGATATCAGGACTGGCATGCCCTTCCTCCTTCAGGGCCTGACATATCTTGGCAGCCTTCCGCCCACTCCATGCCGCCGCGATGTTCGAGCCTTGCTTGCCTGCGACCACGGCTTTTTGTGTCAGGGCTATCGCCAGGAGGAAACGCTCGGATGCCGTATTTTCAGAAAGCTTGCCCAGTGCCGCTTCGATTTTGCTGCCAGCAAGGTTCAGTTGGGCAGGATCGTGCAGATCCTCGAAACGAGCCAAGGCGACGACGGCTTGCAGGAGATCCCGCTCCCGGCCCTGAAGCCTTGCCGCAACCTGGCTTGCCTCCTCGTAGGCTCCTTTGGCGCACAGGCCGGTCGCTTGGGTGAAGCTTGCCATGGCGGTGGATGGCCACAACGGGGCGGGGGAGGCGCTGGTCAGGGCAAGAAGAAGGGCAAGGATCACTTGCGGGTATCCACCACGCTGGTCCCGGCTGGCGCCAAGAAGGTGAAGGTCTTGCTGTCGGGTTCGAAATCCTGGAACCTGTGAAGTTTCCAGTTGCTGCTGCCGCCTTGATCATCTTGGACCAGAAGTTCGGTCGGCAACTGCTGGTCCTGCCGGATCCAAAGCTGCACCGATGCGTAACGGGACAACGGCAGGCTCTCGGCTTTCAGGTCGAATCGCTGGCATGGGGTGCCATTGCGGGTTTCCGCCTTGCTGGAGAGCTCCTTGGCCTTCAGGGCGTTTTGCAGGAGCCCGGTGGGAAGCTGGGACGGGTCGATGACCGAGAGCTTCTGCACGAGCACCTGTTTGGCCGCAGGGATGTACTGCCAAAGGGTCGCGCCATCGCTGACCAGCACCAGGCTTTGGGTGCGGAAGGAGAACTTGTTGCCCGGGGCCAAGCGCAGGATGCCGCGGGTGCGCTGGCTTCCACCCATGCCGGCGGGTGGAGTCTGGATCCATTCCAAATCGATCCGCAAGGAGCGGGCTTCGAGCTTGCGCGAGATCTGCTCCAAGGCGGGTGAAGCCCAGGATGTCGTGGCCAGGACCAATAGGAGAAAGAGTCGCGTCATGAAAGCTCCAGTGCGTTTGTACCTTTGAGAATAGAAAATGGAGGACAAGATGAACCGTGCACAGGCATTGCGGGAAATCGAGCTCCTGGAGAATTTTGAATTCGATCGGGGCGATGCGGCGGCGCGACTGCTGCACCACTTGCAGACCGAAGACATGGAGGTGGTTCATGCGGCGCTTCGAGCGGCGGTGAACTACTTCGGATTTCCAGGAGTCTACGAGCAGGTGTTCCAAATGGCTCGCGAATCGGACGACGAAGATGTCCGGGCGGCGGCCAATGCGGCGCTCTGGCCCGTCATTCAAGACGGGGCTTCCTATGAGTTGCCTGTCGAGCCCAGTGCCGAGGCGCTTGAGCCGGGCGTGCCGCGTGAAGTGTACGAGCAGACCCGCAATCACCTGCTTGCCAAGGTGGATGCCCCCATGGAGAGCATGGAGGTCCGTCGCCGTTGCCTCGAGGCCTTGGGGCACGTTTCGTTCCTTCCCGAGATCCGCTCCATCATCCTGCGCTTCTACCACGAGGCGCCCAATCCTTGGGTCAAGCTTTCGTCGGTGTATGCGATGGGGCTTTGCAAGGACGACGTCTTCGAACGGCTGATCCTGGAGGAGTTGCACTCCGAGCACACGGGGATCCTCGTGGAAGCCGTCCATGCGGCCTCGAACCTCGGGCTCGAAGCGGCGTGGCTTCGCATCCGTGAACTCACGGCCCACGCCGATCGGGATGTGCGCTTCGAAGCCATCGCCGCCATTGGATCGATCGCGCCGGTCGACGAGGCGAAGACCTTGCTGGACACGCTGGCCCCGAGCCTTGTGAAGCACGATCATTACGGCCAAGCCTTTGAGTTCGCCACCCAAACCTTGGAAGCCCGCCGCGCCATCGATGCCGGTGACGAGTGGACGATGGAAAAGGTCTGGGACGAGATCGACGAGATGACCGGATTCGGCGAGAACGACGATTACGAGTCGGCATCGGACGGGCCTTCGTCGCCGTTGTGAGATCAAGGACTCGCTTCTCCATTGAAGTGGAGTTTTTGTTCTGGAATTTGTGGCATTGCCACTGCCGAGGTGCTAGATTTGCACCCAAGGTTCACCCTCAATCCAACTGAAAGGATCCACAATGGCCATTACCAAAGTCTGGCTCGACGAGACCGAGAACGAGTGCACGATGTGCGGAGCTTGCGAAGCCGTGGCGGATGCCGTGTTCGCAGTGCCTGAGAAGATGGTCGTCAAGACCGGCATCAACGTCGCCGACTACGAAGCCGAGATCAAGGAAGCCTGCGACGGTTGCCCGGTCGGCACCATCGCCTACGAGATCGACAACGGCGGCAAGCGCGCCAACAAGTTCTGATCATTTTCATCCCTTGAGATGAAAATGAGCCCTGGATCGATCCGATCCAGGGCTTTTTCTTTACCCGGCTTGAGCGGTGAGCTCCTCCCAGCGAGCATAGGCCATGGCGATCTTCCTGGCCAGATCGGTGGCTTCCTGGTTCGCCTTGGCGATTTCCGCGGCACCTTTGCGGTAGAAGGCCGGATCGGCCATCGCTTCGGATTGTGAGGCGGCTTGCGCCTCCAGCTTCTCGATCTGGTCGGGGAGCATCTCCAGTTCGCGCGCGTCCTTGTAGGAGAGCTTCTTCTTCGGGGGCTCGGCGGCGATGCGGGCGGCCTCGGCCTCGGCGTCCTTGCGGGCGGTCTCGGCGGCGGATGCCTGGACCTTGCGGGTGCGCAGCCAGTCGGTGTAGCCGCCCACGTGCTCGCTCACGGAGCCGTCCGGCTCGATGGCGAAGATCGAGGTGGCGACCTCGTCGAGGAAGGAGCGGTCGTGGCTCACCAGCAGGACCGTGCCCTCGAACTTCGAGAGGAGCTCCTCCAGCAGGTCGAGCGTGTCGGCGTCGAGGTCGTTGGTGGGCTCGTCCAGCACCAGCACGTTGGCGGCGCGGGTGAACATGCGCGCCAGCAGCAGGCGGTTCTTCTCGCCGCCCGAGAGGGCGGAGACCTTGGTCATGGCCTTCTCGGGCCCGAACAGGAAGTTCTTGAGGTAGCTCATGACATGCTGGGAACGGCCGGCGATGGTGACGGTGTCGCGCCCTTCGGCGATCGCCTCGCGAACCAGCGCGTCCATGGGAAGCTCGGCGCGCATCTGGTCGAAGTAGAGCACCTCGAGGTTGGTGCCCAGGTGGACCAGGCCCGACTGGGCCTCGAGCTGGCCCAGCAGCACGCGCAGGAAGGTGGTCTTGCCGGAGCCGTTGGGCCCCAGGATGCCGATGCGGTCGCCGCGCTGCACCTCGAGGGAGACGTTCGACAGGATCTGTCGTTCTCCCCATGCGAAGTTCACGTCGCGCATGCGGGCCACGAGCTTGCCTGAGCGCTCGGCCTCCTCCACCCGCAGTTGCACGCTGCCGGTGCGGTCGCGGCGCTGGGCGCGCTCGTTGCGCATGGCCTCCAGGCGCCGCACGCGGCCCTCGTTGCGGGTGCGGCGCGCCTTGAGGCCGCGGCGGATCCAGACCTCCTCCTGGGCCAGCACCTTGTCGAACTCCATGCTGGCCTTCTCCTCGGCGGCCAGCTGCTCCTCCTTGCGCGAGAGGAAGGTCTCCCAGTCGCAGTCCCAGTCGAACAGGCGTCCGCGGTCCAGCTCAAGGATGCGGCGCGAGAGGCGCTTGAGGAAGGCGCGGTCGTGGGTCACGAACAGCAGGGCGCAGGTGCTTCCCTGCAGCACTTCCTCCATCCACTCGATCGACTCGAGGTCCAGGTGGTTGGTGGGCTCGTCCAGGAGCAGCAGGTCCGGATCGCCGGCCAAGGCCTTGCAGAGCAGAACGCGGCGCTTCTGGCCACCGGAAAGGCCGTCAAAAAGGGCATCGGCGGGCAGTCCTGCCCGATCGACCCAGCGCTCGGCCTCGATGTCGGCCTTCCAGTCGCCTTCCTGCTCGTGGTGGGTCGCGCCCTCGCGCACGATCTCCAGCACGGTGCCGGGCATGGAGCCTGGCACGTCCTGCGGGAGGTGGGCGATGCGCATGGAGGGACCCTTGATGATCGCACCGGAGTCGGGCTCGTGCTCGCCCAGGATCAGCTTCATCAAGGTGGACTTGCCGGCGCCGTTGCGGCCGGTGAGGCACACGCGCTCGCCGCGCTCGATCTGGAAGTGGATTCCGGCCAGGAGCTGGACACCGGAAAATTGGAAATGAACGTCGCGAAAGCCGAGAAGAGCCATAGTGGACGGGCAAGGTAGCCTCCCGCGGGCGCCTTGGCCTTTGGCAAATTCTGTCAAGGGCTTGAAACATCGTGTTGAAAATCAGACACTTGGGACAGTTGGGGGAATCCTTCGGGAATCGATACCCCCCATTATTTGGCAAATCCACCCAAAAGGAAATCCATGAAAACGATGACCGGCATCCTTGCTCTTGCTGGCTCCGCGGCGCTTGCGGCCCCGCAGGTGAGCGTCCAGGCCCGTACCGATTACCGCTACGACCTGCGCTCCCAAGCCGATGAAACCCTGCGGGACAACAACGGCTTCGATCTTCAGTACGCGCGTCTGGACGTGAACGGCGCCGTTGCGCCAAGTCTCAAATACCGGATGCGCCTACGCTTCGACTTCCCGTCGCTCACCGCCTCGACCTCCACGAACCTGACGACCAAGGACGTCAGCAAGGTCTCCACCGCCAAGACCACGGCCGATTCGACCAAGGCGATGGCGTCCTCCAAGGGCAACGCGGTGGTCAAGGACAGCCTCAAGGGCGCCTCGGACTACGTCGACTACCTTTTCGCCAAGCAGTCCTTGCCGATGGGCTTTTCGGTCACGGCGGGCAAGTTCTTCTCGGGGCGCTGCGGCTGGGAAGGCGAGGCGGCCGGGTACGATCTCTATCAGACCACCCAGACGTACGCATCGAGCTCCGCCATGCATTCCGTGGTGGGCGTGCAGCCCGCTTGGGAAGGCGCTGGGCAGACCGTCTCGATGACGGTGGCCAACAGCGGCGTGGGTTGGACCGATGCGGCGAACAAGGACGTGCAGCATTTTCTGTTGTTTGGAGCCGCATGGAAGGGCACCTTCCTCGAAGGACTCGTGCAGCCGAACATCTCGCTCTTCTACGTCCCCGTCAAGTCGATGGACGATGCGCGCTATCTCACCACGGTGGGAATTCGCAGCAAATACCAGATGATCCAAACCGACATCGAGTGGAAATCCTTGGCGGATACGGCCAAGATGAGCGGAAACCTTCCGTTCACCCAGTCGTGGTCGGCGATGGTCAAGGCGGATCTCGGCATGATGCGTCCGCAGTTGAAGTTCTTCTACGACAACGTGTCGGTGCTGGATGAGAAGAAGAGCCTGGAGCGCATAGGCATCACGCCGGTGCTCGAGGTCTTTCCGTTCGAGAAGACCAATTTCCGCTGGCATGCCGGTTACAGCATGCTCGACGTCATTCCCAAGGGTTCCAAGGACAAGGTGTTCAACAAGATCTTCCTG
>JBDKGV010000207.1:0-6196 GCA_039798005.1 Fibrobacterota bacterium | reverse complement strand
CGCCCCGACGCTTGGCCAGTCGTTGCGCGTCCTTTGGCAACCGGTGCTTCTGCCCATCTACTTCTTGAGCGCCTTGGCCTATCTCGCGGCCGGGATGGGTCAGACCCTGCTTGGCAATCTGATCACATCCAGCGCCATCGCCGGACAACCCCGTGACATCAGCCGGGCCTGGAGCATCTCCACCTTTCTGGAGATGGCCTTCATGTTCGCCGGAATCGCCTTCCTCAAGCGCTTTGGCCTGAAAAAGCTCGTGCTGGTGGGAATCCTCGCCACCGCAGTTCGCTGGCTGTGGGTGTCCCAGGCCACAAGCCTTGGTCAGATCTTCGCCTCCCAAGCCCTTCACGGCATTTTGGTCGTCGGCCTGATGACAGGACAGCAACTGTGCTTGGCCCGGTTGCTTCCCGAAAACCTCCAAGCTTCAGGAATGGCCGCGTCCTCGATCCTCAACGGTGGCGTCGCAGGGATGCTCGGTTGCTTTTTGGCCGGATGGATCTGGGAAACCTGGTCGATCCAGTGCGCGTACGCCGTGGCAGGCTCCATCCTTTTGGTTTCAGCGGTGCTGTTCTGGTGGCTGGTGCCGGATCTCGAAACCGTTGCCGGCAATCCCCAGGCTCAGGACGCCAGTTCCTGCCAAGCCTTGCGATAGCGCTCCAACCGCTCAAGCGAGGTTTCACCCACATCCCGCAGGCGACGCACATCGAGATTGGACTCGAGGTCCGCCCGTTTGACCCTTCGCGCCAAGGAATTGCCCTTCACCCGCCCCAGATAGTCATCCCACGATTCCCCCTTCCGACGGCTCAAGGCATCCACCGCCTCGACCACCACTGCGGGAAAGCCCGCATCCGTGAGATCGGCAAGGCTCGCCGCACCGTCTTCGACCAGATCGTGCAGGGCCGCAACCACCATGGCCCACGCATTCCCCTTGCATCCCTGAATCACCTCAAAGACATGGAGGATATAGGGGGAGCCGCCCCGATCACATTGCCCACGATGCCCGGCAAAGGCCATGTCCAGCGCAAGTTCCAGCCACTTCGTTTCCGGTGTCAAGGAATCCTGATTCATGCCAGCAAACCTACCATGACAGCATCCGTCTTGCACGCAACCTTTGGGATTGCGTTCCAACCTGCACATTTGCTACTATCCAATCCATGTTCTCCACGGGCTCGGCCCCTCCCATCCCCTCCAAGCCCATCCGCCCCGTGCGGGACGGTTTGATCGTCGGACTGGCCGTGCTGGCCGTGTCCCTTCTGAGCATCGCGTTCTTGGAGCGCGGAGCCAAGGACGCCGTTCAAGGAGAAATGCGCGGGAACCTGATCCGCAGCGCGGAACTGGCATCAGCACTGGTCGATGGCGATTCCATGGAGATCCTGCACAACAGCCGGAATGAAAGATCAGCCACCTACCTTCGCCATGTCGCCGGTCTCCGCAGGGTCCTTGAGAACAGCAAGAGCATCCGCTACGTCTACACGATGGCTCAGGACGGCGATTCCCTGCGATTTGTCCTGGATGCGTCGCCTTCGCGCATCGACCCGAAGACCCGCGTGCAGCAACACTCCGTGATCGGGGAGGTCTACCATTCGAGCACGCCTTCCATGCTGGAAGCCTTGCACAGCGGCAAGGCGACCTCGGAGGAGGAGCCGGTGACCGACAAATGGGGAAGCTTCATCTCAGGCTACGCCCCCATCCGCAATCGCCACGGCGTGATCGTCGGCATCGTCGGTGTGGACATGTTCCCGGATGCGTTCCTGAAGTACCAATCCGTCCTCAGGACGCGCTCCCTGCTGGCTCAAGGAATCATGGTCTTGTTTTCGCTTCTGACCGGCTTTTTCGTCTGGCAGTCGCAGGACCGCCGACGTCGCCATGAGAAGGAGCGCCAGGAAGCTCAGGAACGCCTGCTGCTTTCGGAGGAAAAGTACCGCATGCTGTTCGAGACCGCTGGCACCGCGATCGTGGTGTTCGGGCCGGACCGGACCATCCGCATGATCAATCGCATCTGCGAAGAACTCTACGGCTGGTCGCGCTCGGAAATCGAGGGCAAGCTCCCCTGGACCACGTTCATCCACGCACAGGACCTGAGTCGGGTCCTGCAATATGCCGAGAAGCGCTCGACGGATTTCGGGGCGGCACCTCGGCAATACGAATGCCGCGTCATCCATCGCAGCGGCGATCTTCGCCATGTCACCTTTTCCCTTGCCCAGATACCTGGCACCGATCTCCTTGTCTGCTCCCTGATCGAGCGCACGAGCTTGGTGACGGCTTGGCAGGAACTTGAGGAGAGCCGCCGGCGCTATCAAGTGATCTTCGAAGTCACCGACACCCCCATGCTGGTCTTCGACGAGGAGAACCGGATTCAGCTGGCCAACGAATCCTGCCTGAAGTTGGTGCAACGCCCCAGGGACCAGATCGAAGGGCATCTGTGGACGGAATTCGTCCATCCGGAGGACCTGCCGACGCTGATGCAGTTCCAGCTGGATGCCGGTGATGTGGGACCTTGGCGAGTCACGCAACGCATTCTTGCCCATGACGACCTCATCCGGCACCTGAATTTCGTCATTTCCCGCTTGCCCGGGACCAATTGGTGCATCGCCGCAGGTCTCGACCTCACCGAACGGATCGAGGCGGAGCAGGCCCTGCAATCGATCAACGAGAATCTGGACACCTTGGTCCAGGAACGCACGGCGGAGCTTGAAACCGCCCTGCGCTCCCGGGAGGACTTCCTCTCCTCCATGAGCCATGAGCTGCGCACACCGCTGCAGGCGATCCAGGCCTCCACGGAGATCCTGCTGGAAAGCAGCCATTCCGTCCCTGAAAGCGATGGGCAGACTCGACATCTCAAGACCATCCAACGCAGTTCCTCCCACCTGCTTGCGCTGATTTCCGACATCCTCGATCTTGCCAAGTCGATGGCCGGGCACCTTCAGATCCGCACGACCACGGTCGATGTCCAGTCGGTATGCCGGGAAGCGCTGGACCTCATCGATGCCGCGGCCACCCGCCGCCACCTGGTCACCCGGTTCCTGTGCGACCAGGACCAACCGGCCTTGCAGGCCGACCCCGTCCGTCTCAAGCAGATGCTGGTGAACGTGCTGGGCAACGCCGTGAAGTTCACCCCCTCCGGCGGGGAGATCACCTTGGAGGTCCGCAGCGACAAGGACAGGCTCCACTTCGTGGTGCGGGACAACGGCATCGGCATCCATACCCAGGATCAGCTGCGGTTGTTCCAGCCCTTCGTCCAACTCGACAACAGCTTGGCGCGCATCCACGCGGGCACTGGACTCGGGCTTGCCCTGGTCCAACGATTGGCTCAAGCCCATGGCGGCACGGTCTCCTTGGAAAGCGAACCGTCCTTCGGAACCACCGTCACCATCTCGCTTCCGTGGGAGGGTCAATCCACGCCCGCTCCACTTCAAGACGAAAGCACCGCAAGCGACCCCGGACATCCGCGGCCACGCGGCGATTCCCCGCTGGTCCTGCTTGCCGAGGACAACCTCGACATCCGCGAATGCGTCTGCGAATACCTCGAAGGCCTCGGGTACCGGACCCTCACCGCCTCGAACGGCCAGGAGGCGATCGAGGCCGCTTGGGGCAACTCCCCCGACATCATCCTGATGGATGTCCAGATGCCGCTCATGGACGGCCTTGAGGCCACTCGACGCCTGCGTCTGGACGATCGAACCAAAGTCACCCCCATCGTGGCCATGACCGCCTTGGCGCAGGACAGCGACACCCTCAGATGCCTCGAGGCGGGTTCCACCGCCTACCTCGCCAAGCCGGTGCGCCTCAAGGACCTTGCGACCACCGTCGAAGGCCTTTGTCCTCGTCGCGATCCTGCCGCTTGATTCCCCAAATCGGGGGTCGCGACCGCCTGGATTTTGGATCTTTGATCCCCTGATGGCCATGCACCTGTTTCTCGACATTTCCGATCGCCCAGATCCCTCCGCCTTGGGGGAGATCGTGGCCTTGGTCCATTCCACCGGTGGGCAGGTCCACAGCTTCCATCCCGGCCTCGATTTGCCGGGCATCAGTCAGCACCCGCAGGTGGCGTTGGAGACCTTGCCAAGCCTCGTGCAGGCCCTTGGTCTCTCCCCGGACGATTGCACGTTGCTTGGATCCAGCCCATCCTCCCAAGAAGCCGCGACCCGGGCGCGCATGCGCTTTGCCCGCCTTCGTCAAGCCCCCGAATGGACCAGCACCACGGTTCTGGATGCCGATTTCCCCGACTTCCAGGCGGCCTTGACATGGTTCCAGCGCCAAAGCCGCTTGGAGTCCTGCGGATGGCCCATCGCCACGGTGGGAGGCCTCGTGTTCCGCCCCGATCATCGCGCCTTCTTCGTCCGCACTGCCAAATGGTCGGGAAAGTGGGGCACGCCCGGCGGCAAGATCGATTACGGGGAAACCCATCTTCAAGCCTTTGTGCGGGAAATGAGCGAAGAGACCGGACTCGTGGTCACTGCTTCGCGCTTGGTGCTTGTGCAAGAGGCCATCGAAGACCCTGATTTCTACAAGAAGCGGCATTTCCTGCTGCTGAACCTGGTCGGACGCACAACGGGCGATTCCACCTCCCTCAACCACGAGAGCCTCGATGGCCGTTGGCTGACCCTGGAGGAATCGCTGGATCTCGACCTCAACCAACCGACCTTGCATCTGGTCAAGCACCTGCTCGACCACCCGGGAGACCTGCCATGAAATCCGACATCATCCACGCCACCATCGCACTCGACCGCCTGCCCGTCACCTGCATCGTCGGAATCCTGGGGCACGAGCGCACGACCGAACAGGAGATCTTCCTGGACATCCGCCTGGTCCTGGATGCGACCGATGCCATCGCGGGTGAGGACATCGACGCCACGGTGGACTACGCGGCGCTGGCCGATGATTTGACGGAATTCGTCAAAGCCGAGAAGTTCCTCCTGATCGAGACCATGGCGGCGCGCTGCGGCCAACGCATCCTGGCCAACCACGCCCGGGTCGAGTCGGTCGACGTCACCGTGAACAAGCCCCAAGCCGTGCCCCGCGCCGCCGGCACCCGGGTGCAGGTGAAGCTTGCCCGCACGGAGTCCTCCGCGCAAGCTTAGACCGGTTGGCTACCTTGCGGCCATGTCCTGGATCGCATTGGCAGTTCTCTCCGCTCTCTTCCTCGGAATCTACGAGGTCGCCAAGAAGACCGCCGTCACCGGAAACGCCGTCCTGCCCAGTCTCCTGGGTGGCAGCCTGTCAGGCCTTGCGGTGTTGCTGCCTTTCACATTGCTTGCCGGGCGGTTCCCCGATCTCGCCGCTCAGGTCGGTGCGCTTCCCTCGCCACTTTCTTGGCATGGGCATCTCCTGGTCGCCGCCAAGGCCCTGCTCGTGACTTCCTCATGGGTGGGGACCTACTTCGCCCTCAAGCACTTGCCGCTATCGATCGCATCCCCGGTCCGGGCAAGTGCTCCGCTCTTCACCGTGATGGGGGCGATCGTGCTCTTCCACGAAACGCCCAGCCTTCGGCAATGGGGAGGCATCGCCCTGATTCTCGCATCGTACTGGGGCTTTGCCCTTTTGGGTCGCAGAGAAGGCATCCGGCTGGGCAGCAACCCTTGGATCTGGGCACTCCTTGCCGGAACGCTCCTGGGGGCCACCAGCGGCCTCTACGACAAGCACCTGCTCCAGTCAGCCCGCATCCCTCCGGCCTCACTGCAATTCTGGTTCACGCTCTACAACGCCATCCTGCAATCGCTCCTGGTCGCCGTCCTGTGGTGGCCGCAAAAGGCCACCAGCACGCCGTTCCAGTGGCGCTGGTCGATCTTTGCCGTCGGGGCGCTCCTGATCCTGGCCGACGCCGTCTATTTCCGGGCCCTGGCCGCACCGGGCGCCATGGTCTCAGTGGTCGCCTTGGTGCGCCGCTCCAACGTGGTGGTGAGCTTTGCCCTGGGGGCGATCTTCCTGCGGGAAGCCAACCGCGGTGCCAAGCTCCTGCCGCTTGCAGGCATCCTGCTGGGCCTGGCACTCCTGCTTGTTTGAATGCACTGCGTGCCCGGATTTGGCTTGAAACCGGTTTGCAGGCGCTCCGCCCTGCACCCGATCTTTGCACTGCGTGCCCGTTGTTCTGGGCCTCCGGCCCAGACCCGGCCAAAGGGGCTGTCCGCGCCCCTTTGGAAACCGCGGCCAGGGGTTACACCCCTTGGAACCCAGCAAAAGGAGGTTCTGGCAGTGAGCCTCG
>JBDKGV010000206.1:0-6242 GCA_039798005.1 Fibrobacterota bacterium | reverse complement strand
CATCTTCACGACGAGGTCGTAGATGCCCGCGCTGTCGACCGTGACGCTGAACGTCATTCCGTTGGAGTTGACGTATTTGCCGCCCGAAACGCCGGCGCTGTCATGGACGACGGCACCGGTGCTCAGGGTTTGAGTTTCCGCTTCGTACGTCGTCACATCGGCCAATGCCGCAACAGGAAGCGACAGCCCAGCGATCAGCAGACTTTGCAACAGATGATTCTTCACAAGCACCCCTCCGTGTCCAATTCCCATGGATGGGAATCCAGTAGCAATGATAACACGTTTCCCGGTTGAGCCGCCAGGTCCTTCAAGGCGGTCAACCCGTACGCAGGCTGGTCGGTCCCGTGAACCCTCCCAAGTACGCCTTCTTTCCTGAATCGAACCTCGAAACACGCAAGACCTGGCATTCCTGATGTGTGATGCGTATTGTGTGGTCCATGGATACACTTGCACCGAATCAGCTCGTTTCCGCACTTCAGTGGCGCTATGCGACCAAGGTCTTCGACAAGGACAAGGCCATCGACGGGGCGACCCGCGAGGCGTTGCTTGAGGCCCTGCGGCTCACGCCGACTTGCTACGGGCTGCAGCCCTACCGCTTCCTGGTGATTGAGGACCCTGCGCTGCGTGCGCAGCTGCGTGCGATCTCCTGGAACCAGGCGCAGGTGACCGATGCCAGCCTGTTCGTGGTCTTTCTCGCCTCGGATTCGTTCGCGACGGCGGACATCGACCATCTGGTCGAGGCCACGGCTGCGGTGCGCGGCGTTCCGGTCGAGACGCTGGCGGGATACCGGGGCATGATGATCAAGCATCTGATCGACGGGATCGACGACCAGGCCCGGTACGTGTGGGCCATCAAGCAGACCTACATCGCCTTGGGGAACCTCATGACGGCAGCTGCCGCGATGGGGGTGGATGCCTGCCCGATCGAAGGGCTCGACGCCGGCAAGTACGACGAGATCCTCGGCGTGAAGGGCTACAAGACCCAGATGGTCCTAGCCTTGGGCTATCGCGAGGCGTCCGACAAGTACGCCGCCTTGCCCAAGGTCCGTTTCTGCCGCGAGGAGATCCTCGAAGTCCGCTGACCGGTCCGGTATTCCTGCAAAAAGGAAAAGCCCGGCGGTTGCCGGGCTTTCATCGTTTGGGCCCCTGTCGGGAGGCTCAGTGCAGTTCTGGAAACAGGATGCCGGGATTCACGCCCTTGAGTTCCAGGTTGTCCAGCCACAGCTCGGCATCGCGGGTGGTTCGGAATGCCAAACCGCGCACGCTGGGGGCGGAGACGTGCCAATCGACGCAATTGGCGCCGGAGGGCTGAAGGGCCGAAGAGGGGAGCGCAATGCGCGCCCACGCACCGGTCAAGGCGACGTCGGCGCTCCAGACGCATCCGGGGGCTCCCAGGAGCTGGAACACCACCGTGCCGCGGCCGCGTGCCGTGAAGACGACGGTGTCGAGGGTTGAGACGTTCCGCAAGGGGCCGAATCCCGCCGTGCCGCCGCCAGCCAAGTCCATGTTCAACATCGCGTAGTTGGTCGGTGAGGTGGTGTCGACCTGGAACTGCACGTGCAGCGACTTGGCCTGCCAGCCGGGCTCGCGGGCGCTGATGAGGTCCGGGTTGGAGATGGGGTTCATGCCCCCCTGCCAGCCCTCGCCCGAGGCGAACCAGTAGCCGCCTGCGAGTTTGGTTCCGAACAGGTTCTGGAGCGAGGGGGCGTCGAAGTCGTCCAGGAACGTGGTGGCCTGCACCTTGAGCGTGGTGTCGAGCATCCTCAGGGAGTCTGCGGACACCCGGGCGATCGGCGTGATGACGCCGTTTCGCCAAGCGATCAGGTCGTAGCTGCCCACGGGGACCCAGGAAAATACCCATCCATCGCTCTGCCGCTGAGCTTCGAGTCCGGTCCCGGCCAGCATCAGCTTCCGGATTCCGGAAGTGTCACCTTTCAGACGTACGAGCACCATGCCGCCGTTTTGCAGGACAAGCGTCTGCTGTGTCGCGCTGCCAGCCGCAAGTTCCTTGCGGACCACGGCGGACCCGAGATTGGCCTCGAGAGAAAGGCGGATCTTGGGAAGGTTGTCGAATTCGACGCGTCCTGAATCGTCCGTCGTTTGACGGTCGATCACGGCGGAGCCCGAGATGACGTGATCGGACCAGCCTTCGACGGCCACGACCTGGACCTCGGTCTTGCGTACGGGTTCGCCCTTGGCGTTGCGCAGCTGGATCTTGAAACCTTGGAGCCCGGAGGTCTCGGAGCCGGGTCCGGTGGCCACCGGAGAGCCCGAGTCGATTTGGGCGCAGCCGCCAAGGCCCAAGGCGATCAGCAAGAGTGAAAGAGCAAGGTTCCTGCGGATCATGGCAAGATCTTTCGCGTCATCGGAAAGAACTGGATTCCCATATGGTAGACTTCGGTTTCTTCGCTGTCGGCTTCGGCGATGCTCAAGACGCGGCGCCTGAATTCACCGATCTCCTGGTTGACTCGCTCCATGGCCTTGGGGGAAAGCGTGATCGTGAGGGTGGAAAGGTTGCGTTCCTCGCGCGACATCTCGTCGATGGTCGATTGGGCCAGCTGCAGGCAGGCGGCGTGGAACTGATCGATCTGGACCGCTCGGACCGCCTCGCCCGTGGTTGTGCTGGTGGCGCTGGCGCGCATGACCAGATCCCCTTCGCGTCGTGCCATGCCAAGGCGAAGCAGGAGTTCGATGGATTCCCGGACCTTGGCGACCGGGATGCTGGGGCGCAGGCGCTTGGAAAGGGCGTTGTAGTCGCCGGCGAAGGGCTCGATGTGGAGCAGTTCGCGGATGGCGGTGTGGTACCAGTTCTCGTAGAACTCGTAATGCTCGGGAGGCACCAGATGGGCCTTGGACTCGCGGAAGGCGGCCAGTTGCTCCAGGTAGCAGCGGCGTTCCGTGGCGCTGCGGGAGCGGGCGTAAAGGACCAGAAGCTCGAAGTATTCGGCCTCGCGGCGTTCCATCTTCAGGAATTCGGCAAACCGAAGCGCCATGGCCGGAGTCATGTCGGTGCGGCCATGCAGCACTTGGGTGAAGTAGCTGGCCGACTTGAACCCCACCTTGGCCGCGATGTAGCGGCAGGAGAACTTCGGGTCGATGGCCTTGTTGCGCTGGTAGACTTCCCGCAGGAATTCACGGTAATCCAAGAAGTCAAAAACCCGGATCAATCCAACGCCAGAGCGCCTCCGTGTAGTAGGTATCTCGAGTTCAGTCGGTCGCACAGCAGCAGATATACGCAGAATTTGCCGGATTTGTGGCTGTTTTTTGCCTGTACCGTGTAGTTCTGTTGTCTCCTGTTGTGTTCTCGCCGGGAGTACGGGAAGGAGGAAATGCCGCGTGCAACCGTTGGCTGGGATGAGGTATCGGGGTTAGCTTGGAATTGTGAGCACGAGCAATACCCAAGAAACGGCTGTCGTGAAGGAATTGCCTTCAGTCTTTGCCTTCCTCGACCATCGGATCTTCCTGCGGGAATGGTTCGAGGCCAAGAAGGCCTTGAGCGCAAGCTATTCCTACCGGGTCTTTGCCCGCAAGGCGGGTTTTGCTTCCCATGCCTTCCTGTCGGAAGTCATGCAGGGCCGTCGTAACCTGTCGGAAGACTCGGTGGAGAAGTTCTTGAAGGCCCTTGCCTTGGTCGGGCCGGCTGCCGATTATTTCCGGTTGCTCGTCCACTACGGGCAGGAATCCAACCTGTCGCGTCGCGAGGACCTGCTCTCCGATCTCGTGCGTTGCCAAGCGACCCAAGCCGTGGGGCGCGTGGGCAAGAAGCAGGAAGCCTACTACGGCCACTGGATCCATGCCGTGGTGCGGGAGCTTGCCGTGCAGTTGGAAGACCCGACCGCCCAGCGCATCGCTTCGCGCCTTGCTCCGGCCGCATCGCCTGAGGAGGTCGCGCAATCCCTTGAATTGCTGGAAAGCCTGGAGCTTCTGGTGCCCCGCGAGGGGGGAGGCTGGGACTACGGCGTGAGCGCCCGCCTGACGCCTGGCGACGTGCCGACCCAGGTGCTGCGCTCCCTCAAGCGCCAGTACTTCCTGATGGTCCAGGATCGCATCGCCTCCGGGACCGACCCTGACCTGCACGCAAGCTCGGTGATCTTGTCGGTGTCCAAGGCGCGGATGTGCCGGATCCGGGAGATCCTTGACCGCACGCGCCGGGAGATCCTGGCCGAGACGGCAAGCGATGAAGATCCGACCGAACGCGTGGCGTTGGTGAATTTCCAGTTGGTCCCCTTGACCCGTAGCCTATTTTCACAAGAATGAAGCGCACTCCCCGACAAATCGTTGCAAAGCTCCTACTTGGCCTTGGTGCCGGAGGGCTTTGGGGGTGTGGGGATTCCGTGGCCGGCAAGGGTGGCTCGGAGCTTCCCGGCCCGATCCAAGTCGTCACGATCGTGATGCGGGATTCCGTCCCTGGCAAGAACGATTCGGCGCCCGCCTCCTCCGCGGTCATGTCCGGATTGAAGTGGCGGATCTGGGAGCAGCAGGGGTCGGAGCTCCTGGCGCGCTCCAGCGCCGTCGATTCCGCCGGGCGGCTGTCGATTCCCAACCAGAGCGGCATCTGGGTGCTGGAGGGCTGGAGGGATTCCTTGCCGTCGCGGGTTCCCGTGGCCGTCTCGCTGACGACGGGAATTCCCGATACCTGCATCGATTCCGTCAGTTCTTCCGTTTCCTTCAATGCAAGCCACAATTGCAAGGATCTTGCCTCGCCCACCTTGGCGACGGGGATCCTTGCGGCCGCCCGACCTGCGGGGCTTGCCGTGGTCCGGTTGCGCGACGGGTTGCCGTCCCTGCGGCTGCGCTTTGCCGATTCGGTCGGGACTCCGATTGCGGCTCCGGCCATGGCGCGGCTGTGGACCGTGATCGATGGCGATTCGCTCGCGTTCGCCGGTGAACTGCGCAGGGATGCCGAGGGCTACCTGAGGATGCCCAGGCCGCGCGTCTCCGGTCCCAGCCTGCTGGAGATGTGGCCCGCCAATGCGCCGCTTCCCAACGAGGTCGTGGCGCGCCAAGCCTTCCCCAGCGGTCGCTTCTTCCGGTACATGAACTGCCGTGAGATGCCGGGAATGCCCAGCGGCGATGTTCCCGTGACTCTCCACACCTGCCAAGGTCTCGGGACCGCGCCGTCGCTGTTGGGCCATCTCAACAGCGCAAGCCCGACCATGTGGGCCGCCTTCGAGTTCCTGCCTTAAGGACGCTGGCCGCGCACGCTGGCCGCGCCAGGGATGCCGCCCGCAGGGACGGGACCCCGGCGCAGCCGTGGCCCGGCAGGCAGCCCGACCGCCCCTTCGGAAGGCTCCAGCCCTTCCGACTCGGGAGGGAGCCGCAACGAAGCGGGGGCGCCAAGGATCAGAGGTGCTCGTGCTGGCTGCTGCAGTGGATCGCGCCTTGGCCGAACACGAGTTCGCGGCAGTCGATGGGCACGATCTTGCGGTCGGTGGCGGCTTCCAGACGGCGGATGGCGATCTCGTCCCGGCGGTCGCCGAAGACCGGCAACAGGATGCTGCTTTGGCCGATCAGGAAGTTGCAGTAGCTGGCCGGCGTGCGCAGTCCCAAGGTCACCACGGGGCGGGGCATCGGGATGGGGATGACCTCCAGTTTGCGGCCCTTGTGGTCGCGCATGGACTGAAGCGTCTGGAAGTTGCGCGAGAGGGGAGCGTGGTTCTCGTCGTTGACGTCCTCTTCCACCGCCGCGCAGACCAAGCCCGGGGCCAAGTAGCGGCAGATGTCGTCCACGTGCCCGTCGGTGTCGTCGCCCACGATGCCCTGGTCGAGCCACAGCGTCTTTTCCCAGCCCAGGAAGGAGCGCAGGCGCGCCTCGATGCCGGACTGGTCGAGCCACGGATTGCGATTCTCGTTCAAAAGGCACTGACGGGTGGACAGGCCCGTGCCTTCGCCGTCGGATTCGATGGAGCCGCCTTCCAGGGTCATGCCGGGAACCCAGCGGTCCAAGCCTCTCAGGCCCGCCACGCGCCGGGGCACCTCGTTGTCCTTGTCCCAAGGCGGATACTTGCCGCCCCATTTGTTGAAGTCCCAATCCACCACGGCCTTGTGGCCGGTGAGGGAGTCGTGGACGAAGATGGGGCCCGAGTCGCGCAGCCACGAGTCGTCGATGGCGATGTCATGGAAGAATACGTTGGCCTCGCCCGCATAGCCGGTGCCCATGGCCGCAAGGGCGCGTGCGTGGTCGCCCGGGGAGCCGACGAGGAAGTGCACCTCCTCATCAAGGCACAGGGCCTTGGCCATCT
>JBDKGV010000205.1:0-6257 GCA_039798005.1 Fibrobacterota bacterium | reverse complement strand
CATCCACCGACGGCACGGCAAGGGAGCCACCCTGATCGCCACCAACCGACCCGTCGAGGACTGGGGCAAGATCCTGGGAGACAACGCGGCAACCTCCGCCATCCTCGATCGATTCCTCGACCTGGCGGAGATCATCCCTATCGAAGGAAAATCCTACCGGACAGGGCGACGGAAGGAGGCGACTGACTCTACTGACTAACTTTCCGGACGATCGACCGGTGAATCACTTTCAAGTGTCCACGGATGGATCACTTTGAAGTGTCCGGCGACAGCCTGACCTGAGGTGGACCCGTCTCGTGCACTTGCTTCGGAGTTTGAGAATCCGCGCTCTGGAACAGTTAGATTGTGGACTTACGCAGCCATGGGAGAACGCCGAATGATTCCAAGCGACGACGCCATGACCTTCTTGGAAGGGCACATTCCTGAGCTTGCCGAATCGGCGTTGACTCAAGCGTACTGGCAGGCGCTGGCCGCCGGGCACAGCGTGCTGGAAAGCGTGGACGGGGACGTGTTCGAGGTCTTTCCTGACGGGACGCGCCGTCTGGTCAAATCCAACCCTCCGCCCGTCCCCATGACACCGGGAGCGAGCCGGAGCCGGGCATGATGGAGACTCCTCGCCTGCGCATGTTCGCTGGCCCCAATGGATCGGGGAAGAGTACGATCCAGTCGGTGATCCGTCCGGAGCTCTTGGGCATCACCATCAATCCAGACGAGCTGGAAAAGGAGATCGCCCAGTTCGATTTCCTGGATCTTGAACACTACGGGATACACACGACCGCTGAGGAGATCCTTGGTCATTTCCGGAATTCCTCGTTACTCGAGAAGGCCGATCTGCTCGACGAGGTCGAGGAATTGCGCTTCAACGATGGCAAGCTCAGCTTCCGGGCTGTGGGCGTCAATTCGTACTACGCTTCGGTCGCTGCCGACTTTCTCCGTCGCAAACTCGTCCAGCGCAGCGCCTCGTTCACCTTCGAGACGGTAATGTCCTCCCCGGACAAGGTCGCCTTCCTCCAAGCGGCGAAGGCTCGGGGCTATCGCACCTACCTCTACTATGTCGCGACCGAGGATCCGATCATCAACCTCTCGCGGGTGCGCAACCGGGTGCGGCAGGGTGGACACCCGGTGCCCGACGACAAGGTGATCTCGCGCTACGAACGCTCCCTTGCGCTGCTGGCCGAGGCGGTCCGCCACACCGACCGGGCCTACATCTTCGACAACTCCTCGCATTCCAAGGTCTGGCTGGCCGAGGTGACCGACGGCAGGGAGCTTTCCTTCAAGGCCGACCGGATGCCCGCGTGGTTCAAGACGGCACTGTGGGACAAGTTCGGGGAATAGAGTCGGGTCCAGCGTGAGACTTGACAGAACCCATTGAAACATCCGTTTCGAGTCCGATGCTTGTCAGGCGGGCTTGAACTGTCTATAGTATGAAAAAAGCCCCAAGAGGGGCCCATCGGAAACTTGCTTGCCGGCGCGTTCCGAGGGTCCGAACTTGAGGCCTGAAGGGAACTGAGCTGCTTCTTCCGAAGCGGTTCAGTTCTGCTGTGCGGTGCTGACTGTGCCGGTATCCGTGGCGGCGGGGCGCTGGGCGGTCTTGCGCTCGGAACGGATCACCGCTCCTGCCTGCTTGAGCTCGATGGCATCACTGCCGTAGAGGGCCCGCACCAGGTTGCGCATCCTGCAGCAGACGTCATTGAGCCGTGCGGCCCTCTGATGCCGTTCCTTGCGCTCGCGGATGAGGCGACTGCGGGTGAGCGCGATGTCCGCCAGTTGCGCCTCGTGCTCCTTGAAGAGCGCGTCGAACTGCTCCCGGGTGATGTCCGGCAGGTTGAGGTGGTCGTAGTCCTTCCACATGGCCAGGACCTGGTTGCAGTCCGTGCGGACTCCGTTTGTCGTCAACTTACCCATGATGGGCTCCTTGTCTCGAATGAACCTAGCAGGGGCGATCACGAAATTTTCGGGTCGCTTGCTGGTGCCACTTGTAGTGACATTCTGAAATGTGCGAAACTTGTTCAGTTATGTAAACTGTTCCTGTTCACATTTTATAAACACACAACATCTATGAATCATGATGCGTTGATGCATTGAGTATATATATGTGGGTGCATGTCAAAGAATTGTGTTCTATCCATCAGGTAAACCGGACTTCGCTGGCGTGAGTTCTGGAGGACTCTGTTCAGTGAAATTTAGAGCAGTCGGTGATCCTTCGGTACCGGATGGTGACGACAAGGGAGATCAGGGGTGACGATCGGGGACCGTCCCAAGACAGGCGGGGGTGTTCCGGTGACGGCAAGGAACGGGGCAGTTCCGGTTGGGACGACCATGGTCCTTTTCGGGGACGGTCAGGTGACGTTCAAGGGACGCTTGGTGACGAGAGGGGGCGAGGCATGGCTCTTCGGTCACCAAGCTCGCCTCCATGTTCGCATCCTGTTCCGTGCCGTTGAGTCCGGCCAGCAGGGTGCTGCGCTGCCTGCGGGAGCGGGTCTAGTTGAGAAGCCGGGCAGGAAAGTGCGACCTGTCATACCTGGTGGAGAAGGCGTCGGCGCTTGCGAAACCTACCATGCTGGGAGAGAAACCTACCATGCTGACCATGGTAGGTTTGGGCAAGCCCACCATGCCTCCCAATGCATTGAAACAGCGGATCCAGGTGCTTCCAAGCCAGCGTCTGGTCAAGGTGCAGCCGGGGGACTTGCGCTTTAACTTTTGCCCAGTTCGCACCTCCATGGCCGAGGAACTGGAGCATTTGTTGGGAAAATGCCGCAAATACGTGCTCAATGAGCATTTGCGACCCATGGTCGGCAAAGCTTCTCTGAAGCTACCCTATCTCGAAATCGCCATGCATCCCAACCATGTCAGCCTCGCTTTGGTAACCAATGCTTTGGTCCTGACGAGGCAGAAACCTACCATGGTGGACGTGAAACCTACCATGCTCACCATGGTAGGTTCGGGTCGTCCTGCGACAGGCAGAATCCGGGCGCCCCCGCTTGCGCGGGCCGGGAAAGCCTGCCAAGCCTCCGCCGCCCTCATGCCGTTCTTCCCGCTACCGCACCGTCATTCCCGCGAAGGCGGGAATCCAGACGTAGCCTGCACGTTTCCAGGCGGCGGGGTCTTGGGCAAAGCCGGCATCCCTGGCGCTATCCGTGCCGTGCTTTCAGGTTCTCCAGGTGGATGGCTGTCTTGTCGCGGGTGGTAGTTCCCAGCTCTTCCAAGGTGCGCCTGATGGTATGCACTTGGGCGTTGTTGAGCTTGGCGTCCGTGGTCTCGCGGATGGCCTTCACCAAGGCTTTGGGGTGGAAGACGCCCTCGGGCATTCCCTTGGGGAAATCGGCCTTGCCGGTGAACACGACCAAGGCCACGATGGCTTCCTCCTTCACGCCGCACTTTTCCGCAAGGAACTTGCGGTGCCGGTAATTTTGCCGGATCGGGTTCTGGAACTTGAAGCTCGTGCGGCCCAACCGCTGGGTCCATTGCGGTTCGTGGGCCTTGCCGAAGATCTTGCCTTGGTAGTTCTTGGTCTCGATGACGAAGACTCCCCGCGTGGAAAGGACCACATGGTCGATCTGGGTGGACTCTCCGTCGATCACGAAGGTGAGGTCGCCCAAGATGTCGTGGCCGGGTCCCAATTCCTTGAGCCGGTTGCTCACCACCAACTCTCCGAGCTTCCCCTTGCCCTTGGCGGAGTCAAGCCAAGTGATGAAGAGTTTGGCGGAGAGGAAGAGTTTGGCGGCGAGGCCGACAACAACAAGGAGGATGAGCCAGGTCATGACGCGACTTTCTTCGGAAGGGGGGGTGGCCTCAAACATAGCAGAATGAGCGATGCTGAATGTCTGGACTTGGGGGTGTCCCGCGATGCTGAGGCAAGCACATGAAACGGATCATACGCTCCAAAATGGATGGTCAGTCTGTAAACTTGTATGTAAACTATGGCCATGGCACGCACCCTTCCACGAGTCAAATTGGATCGTTCTCCGTTGGTCCTTGTCCTTGTTCAGGCCCGGTTCTCGCCGCAATCGAATCTTGATGCGCTCCTGCCCGCCTTTCGCAAGGCCTGCGAGGAGCTTGGCTATCCCGTCTTCAGGCCGGGACGGGTACGCACCGTGAATGTCGGCGCCGTTGGTCCCGCCGACACGGTCGATGCCTCGCGGTGGGACTTCCTGGACAAGGCCATGCGCTGGAATGTCATCCTCGCGCCCGAGTTCCTGATGCTCCAGACCACCCAGTATCCCGTCTTCGAGGATTTCCTCGAACGCTGGCGTCTGGTCCTCGATGTGGCCAAGTCCCTTGGGATCCCGGTGGTCGAGCGCTTGGGCTTGCGTTACGTGGACCTGATCCAACCGGGACCTGGCGAGCAGGTCTCGACCTACCTGGATCCGGCCTTGGCCGGCTACGAACCTCCGGTCGGTTCCGGATTGGAGCGTTCCTTCCACACTGCCGCGACCGTCCTCAAGTCCGCCCAAGGACGGATGCTGGTGCGCGTCTCGCCGGCCACGACGCCGTTTCCTCCCGACCTTGACCAGTTGCACCTCAAGGGGCTCATGCAGCCGGGTCCAGGTGCGGTCTTCCTGGATTTCGATCATGCCACCGAAGAGAACATCGACTTCGATCCGTCGGTCGTCGTGGCAGCCACGGACGCCTTGCACGGGGCTCATGAGGCGCTGTTCCGCAAGGTGGCCACTCCCCACGCCCTGCGTGCCTGGGGAAGTCAGGAGATGCCATGAACGCGATGCTCCTCTCCTTCGATGCGACCGGGACCTGCCGAACGGGGGATGTGGTGCTTCCGCACTGGCCGCATCTCGATCCGACCGGAGGCCTGGTTCCGATCCCCGAGTCGGAATGCGACCTGACCAGTCTGCACCTGCGTTCCCGGCCGACTGCCGAGACGAATGTCCGCTTGATCCAGGAAAAGCTGGGCATGACCATCGGGCAGGTGGCGAAGGCCTTGGGCTGCAGCCGCCAAGCGGTGCACGGCTGGATGCGCGGCAACCGTATCGATCCTGTGAATATCGCGAATCTGCAGGAGCTCACTGCCTGGGCGACGGAATGGTCCGTTCGCCATCCCGCTCGAAGCGTCGATCCCGATCGCATGGATGCCGTGTTCCTGGAAAAGCTTGGACGCCTTGGCGTGTCGACTCCCAAGGCGCGTGCGCTGTGGGAAGCGAGTGTCCTGCGCCCGTTGCCGTCCGTGCTTGGCTGGGACGATCTCCCCGGGGCCGACGAGATCGCCCGCAGGATCGGCGCACAACCCGTGTCCGAACTGGAGCGCGGCCATCGGCGCGCTCATAACCTCGGGACATTGAGAATCGATGCCGGACATTGAGGCGGGTCTTGCGCTCTCGAAGGCCTGGGTGCAGGGTTCCTTCCTGAGCGAGGATCTCGTGGCGCGACTCTGGACAGACGCGCCTTCAGGATGTCTCGGTGTCGTGGCCTCCCATTCCTGCGATCTGGCCAACGGATCGCTTGAAAAGGAACCGTGGGTCGAGTGGATTCCCGCTTGGCTCATCGCGAAGGCCGACAAGTCCAGGACGAGGTCGCGGAACCCACGCGAGCTCCATCTGCCAGCCGCCGGGCCGGGTGGAACGCACCTTGCGCTGCATGTGAAGGAACGGCGCATCGATTCACGCACTGTGCTGCTCGGTGTCGAGCCGAGCGGTGGACTGGACGATGCCGCGACCTTGATCTTCTCCACCTGGATGTCCCGGCGCTATGCCCGGACCGCCTTGCCCGACGCCTTCAACGATCGTCGCGCCTGCGTGGCTTCCGATGTACGCAAGCTGCTCGACCGGGGGAGCCACGAGCATCTGTCGGGATTGTGGGCGATGCTTCCGACCCAAGAGGATCTCCCGGAAGGGGAGGCTTATCGGATCACCTTGCGGGGCACTGTGGCCAAGGGTGCGGCACCTGCCGAGATCGCGATGGCAAAAGGCGTGTTTGAGGAGATCGTCACGCTTCTGGACTCCTGTTCCGGCATCGAGGTCGGGCACGACGAGCTGCGTTCCGAGGAGCGTTTCCCGCTCAGCGACTTGGAGCTGTTCCAACGCTTGGACGACTGGGACGACCTGAGTCGAGGATGATGGGCGCCCCGGTCCGCGAGACGCGGCCCGTCGGGCCCTCGTGAACCGGGCCTCCTCGGCCGAAGACCTGCGGTGTCCCGGCCCTGTGGGCTTCGGTCCCTGGCGCAAATCATGGTCCCACTTGTGATGTGAAAACTTCTATCTATATGCGACTTCTTGAAAACGATAATGGAGCTTGTGAGTGAAAAA
>JBDKGV010000204.1:0-6288 GCA_039798005.1 Fibrobacterota bacterium | reverse complement strand
ATTCTCAAGGAGATGGCCCTTGGGGAGCTTGAACTCAACCTCAAGGCGTTGGAGAACTTCTCCAAGCAAGCCATCGATCTGGTGGATCGCAACCTCTTCGAGCGCGCCGCCGACATCCGTTGGTGGGCCACCGACGAGTACTTCTGGCATGCCTTGGAAAATCCTTCGCCCGAGAATTTCCACAAGGCCTCCGATCGTCTCAAGGTCATCAACGGCAGCTACACCATGTACCGGAACATCATCCTGTCCGACGATGCCGGGAACATCGTGGCCTGCTCGCGCACCGAACTGCGCAACGAGCTTTCCAAGATCAACGTCTCCGACCAGGCGTGGTTCCAGTCGGGCATGCGCACCGGCCGTTCGCAGGAGTTCGCGGTGCAGGACGTCCAGAAGTCCCTGCTGGAGAAGGGCAAGGCGCGATCGCTGATCTACACGGGCGGGGTGCGCCGCAAGGGGGCCCGCGAAGCGGAGTCCGTGGGTGTCCTGGGCATCCTCTTCGACTGGGATACGGAAGCGCTCAAGATCCTCTCGACATGCCTTCCTTGCGACTCTTCCGGGCGGACCATTGAAGGCAGCGCGGCGTTCTACACCAATGCCCGCGGCGAGATCATCGAGACCACCGATGAAAGTCTCTTTCCCGTGGGTGTGCGGCTGGATCTGCCGGCGCAAGTTCAAAAGCTGGGGCGCGGGGAGACGGCGTCCTCGGTATTTCGGACCGCCACCGAAAGCTACCTGCTGGGATCCTCCCGCACCAAGGGGTATCGCGAGTACGAGGGGTTGTCGTGGTGCGCACATGTGGTACGGCCCATCGGGACCCGGGATGCCACCGTCCGGTGATTTCGGGAATCTTGCGATCCCGGCTCCAGGATTGCGTATTCTTGCGCAACACTTTGCCAGGAGCATGAACATGGGATATTCCGTCCGCTACGAGATCTTGCCGCTTGACCCCGAACAGTTCGAGGGCGACGACCTCGAGAAGCTTCAGCAGGAATGCTTCGAAGACGACCTGATCGAGAATGCCGACGAATACGGTTGCTCGTACCTGGCCTTCAAGACCCAGGCGATCCCGCTGACCGACGAGGAGGTGGTGTACCTCCTGTTCCAAGCCTCGGGCAAGATCGTGGCAAGTGGCCTGCTCATCGACATCGACATGTACGACGAGGTGGACGAGGACGGATTCGTCGGTGAATACGTGTTCATCGGATCGTCCATCGCGACCTTCGATCCGGTGTCGCTTGCGGAATTCCAGGCCATCGACCCGAGTGTCAAGGCCTTTGGGAACGGACTCGGCTCCTTTGACGGCGCCAAGCTTCCCGCCTTGGTGGAGTTCCTGGCGCCCCGTCTGCACAACATCGATGCCGAGGAGTTCACTCCCCAGGAGTGGATCGCCCAGCAGCTGGAGGCCATGGCCGAGCAGGACGAGGAAGAGAAGGCATGAACTTCTCGGTCCGTTACCAGATTCTCCCGATGAGCCAAGAGCAGTTCAAGGGCTGGGAGATCGAACGGCTGCAGACGGAGTTCTTCGACGGGACCATGATGGACGGGGCGGACGAGGACGGCTGCACCGGGTACGCCTTCAAGACGCAGAAGCTTGTGCTGCAGGACGAGGTGAAGCTGGTGTTCTTCCAGTTCGCCGGGGCGTTGGCGGCAAGCGCCATCCTGGTTGACGACGAGATCTGGGACGAGGCCGACGAGGAAGGGTTCACGGGGCGCTACCTGTTTCTTGCCGATTCCGTGACCACCTTCACGCCAGTGGATGCACAGGCGATGAAGCAGTTCTTTCCCGACTTCGAGCGGTTCAGCCAAGGGGCCCAGTATCTGGATGCCAAAGGGGTGAGCGACTTCGTGGCGTACTTGGAACCTCGCCTGCTCAATCGCACGCTCGAGGATTTCCGTCCGCTGGAGACGATCGCCGACATCCTCAAGGATGCCGAGGACCTCTACGAGGCGGATCCCGAACTGCTTGCCCTCGCCCAAGAGGAAGAGATCTGATCGTTGGCCGTGGGCATGGTAGGGTGAGGTGGGAATGCTAGTTTGTGCGACCATGAAGATTCGCTACCCCTACCTGTTCGCTGCCTTGGCTTGGGGCATGCTCATCGTCTACTTGTCCTCGCGGCCGGGGCCCTCGCTTCCGCCGCTTCCTCACCCCGTGGACTGGATCGTTCACTGCGGAGCCTTCTTCGGGTTCGGCTACCTCCTCTGTCTGGCCATCGGGTCTCCCCGCTATTTCTGGATCGCCGCCTTGCTCACGAGCCTGTACGGCGCCTCGGACGAGATCCACCAGCACTTCACCCCGGGCCGTTCCAGCACCGTGGGGGATTGGCTGGCGGACACCACGGGAGGCGTGGCGGCCTCCGTCGCCTGGTATTTGGCCTGGCGACAAGGTCGGAATTCGAAGGACGGATGAAGGGGTTCCAGCGACTGCCACGACCCTTGCGCAATGTGCTCTTGGGGGCTGTGGTCCTGGTTGGATTCGGATGGACCGCCGGATTGGGATGCGCCACCATGGTCGCCGCCGAAATCAGTTCGGGAACGAGCGTCGAGCCTTTGGTGATGGATTGGACCTCCTTGCGGGAACGCCGGCAGGTCACGGTTCCCTGCATCGCCAAGATCGGGTGGGGCCATGTCTTCGAACTCGGGAATGGTCTTTCCTTGCAGGTACCCGGGAGACAGGATCGAAGTGAGATGCGACCCGCAAGGGTGGTGAAATGGGAAAATCGCAGCGGCACCTGCCAAGCGCCGGCCTTGGAGATCCTGGTGGTGGATTCCCTCGTGCCTGGCCTTCTGGATACCGCCACCTCGGGCGCGGTGCTCGCGGGGGATTTTCGCCAGGCGCGAGGCAAATGGGTGCTGGGTGACCACGCATTCCTTTGGACCGGAGAGCGGAATGCCCGCACGCGGGTGCAATTGGAGATGGGTACCATGTACGTACCGAGGTCAGGCTGGTCGAACCTGAATTATCTCTGGTCGGTTCCGGTCGACATCGTGCTTTCTCCCATCTATGTCGTGGGAGGATTGGTCGTCCTGCTGGGTTTGGCCGCCAGTGGTGGCGGGGGGATGCACTGAATCTCTTCGGGTCTGATTCCTCGCAGCAGTGTTGCGAGGGGTTTTATTCGGTGGCGAATTCCGAATTCGCTTGAACTTTCCCGGGAAAAAGCGCTACATTGGAGGGATGAAGAAACCACTCCTGCTTGCCATCGCTGCCATCGTCTGTGCAACTGCCGGGAACGCCCACGCGGATGCCCACGCCTTCGTCAAGGCCCAAGGCCGTGGCGTCGATCTGGGCAACATGCTGGAAGCCCCGTCCGAAGGGCAATGGGGGATCGTCCTCAAGAAGGAGGATCTGGGCCTGATCGCCTCCAAAGGGTTCACCAATGTACGCATCCCCATCCGCTGGGACGGACTTGGCGTGGGGGACTCCACCTTTGAACGCGCCTTGCGCACGGAACCCTACACCGTGGAGCCCCGCTTTTTCGAGAGGGTGGATTCGGCCATCTCGTGGGCGCGCCAGAGCGGCTTGATGGTGGTCATCAACGACCATCACCACGACAGCCTCTTCCAGAACCTCGAACACGAACGCCCTCGCTTCATCGCGATCTGGAAGCAGATCGCCGAGCGGTACAAGGGCCTGTCCGACAGCGTGGGCTTCGAGATCCTGAACGAACCCAATTCCCAGGTGACCATCGAGGCGTGGAACAGCCTGCTGGACACCACCCTCAAGGTGATCCGCACCTCCAACCCCACGCGGGCCGTGGTGATCGGAACCGCCAATTGGGGAGGACTTTCCGGGCTTTCGGGACTGAAGCTTCCGGCTGGCGACAAGAACCTCATCCTGACCATCCATTACTACGAGCCGTTCGCCTTCACGCATCAAGGCGCGGAATGGGTGACTCCGATCCCGGCCCTTGGCGTGAAATGGGAAGGCACCTATTACGAGAAGCTGGCGGTGAAGCAGGCCATGGACGCCATCGCCGAATACGCCAAGGCGCGTGACATTCCCGTGTGGATCGGTGAGTTCGGTGCCTACAGCAAGGCCGACATCGCCTCGCGCGCCCGCTGGAGCGCCTACTGCGCCCGGTTGTTCGAGTCCTATGGATTCTCGTGGTCCTACTGGGAATTCAAGGCGGGCTTCGGCATCTACGACGAGACCAAGAAGGCATGGAACACCGCGCTTGTGGAGGCCTTGACCTCGAACGACAACTCGGTGCTGGCCTTGGGCGAACCTCCGACGGGAGGCGTCGACCTCGTGCAAAATGGCGGTTTTGCCACCAAGAGCAAGTGGAGCCTGAACGGTTCGCAGGGCGCCTCCTTCTTTTCCATCGACAGCGCAGCGGCCCTGATCGAGATCACCGACCCCGCCACTGACGCCTGGGGGATCCAGCTCATCCAGTCCCCGATTCGCTTGAAGAAGGGCCTGACCCATGTGCTGCAGTTCGACGCCTGGGCATCCTCCCCGCGCAGCATCGACGGCACGGTGGGCATGAGCGTGAGTCCATGGAGCGGGTACGTCTCGGCGGCTGCCGGACTGTCCAACACGAAGAAGACCTTCTTCGCAAGCTTTGTTCCTGCCAAGACCGATTCGACCGCGCGCATCAGCTTCAATCTGGGGCCGGATACGGGCTTGATCCACATCGACAACGTGAAGCTCCTGGTGTGGGATACAGCCAGTGCCTCCATCGTCGCGTCGAAGGGAGCCTTGGCCGGATTGCGCTGGACCCAGGGCGAGATCCGCAGTCGCCAGGCCGTGCGCCCGCCGTTCGAATCGGTCACCGATCTTCGCGGTGCCAAGGTGGCATCGCTCCTGTGGCGTCGCAACGGCAACGGCTGGAGCGCCGATGCCCCCTCCTTGGCCACCGGCACATGGCTGGTGCAGGGGCCGGGCGGATCGGTGCGGTTGACCGTGACGCGTTGATTCCCGCAGGGATGGTCCCGCAAGCGGGAGCGTCCCCTTTCTGTCCCGTTTGATCGGGGTTTGAGGGGTTATTCTTCCACTCATGCCCTTGCATCTTTCCTTCGCCAACCGTGTCGAGCCGCTGGTCGATTCCCTGTCCCAAGCCCTCGACCTTCATTGGAAGGACCTTGGCAATCCGCCCGAGGTGGTGGTGCCTTCCCCGCCGGTCTCCAAGTGGCTCAAGCTTCGGCTGTGCGAACGTCGCCCTGCCCTGATGGGCCTGCCGACGCCGACCCTTGAGGGGTTCCTGTGGCGTTCCCTGGAGCCCGAGCCGGGAATGTCCATGCTGCGCGGGCCGGCGCTGTCGCAGGCCTTGGTGCCGCTTTTGGACGATGCGTGCCTCTCCGAGCCGCTCTATGCCCGGGTGCGGGAGTTCCTGATCCAGGACGGAGCGCTCAACCCGCGTCGCCGGATGCAGTTGTGCCAGGAGCTGGCGCGGCTTTTCATGGAGTACGAGTACAACCGTCCCAGCGTGTGGAAGGAGGGCGGTTGGGCCGTGGCGGGATTGGATCGCTGCTGGCCCGGACGGGCGTATTTCGCGGGATCGGGTGAGGAGGAGAACGAGACCGAGGCGTGGCAACGCGATCTCTACGGCAAGGTCTTCGCCGCCGAGGGAATGCTGGCGCGTCGTCGCATCCTGAGCCTGCCGGCGCTTCATCGCCTGCGCCGCGAGGCCGGATGGAGACCGGAAGGATCGGTGGCCATGGTCTTCCTGGTGGACAAGGTGAGCCACTTCCATCGCAACCTCCTGATGGAACTGTCCCAAGGATGGGATATTCATCTCTTCCTGCAGAACCCGTGCGCGGAATTCTGGGAGGACGTCGAGACCCGGCGTCACCCCAGGACCCGCAAGAACGTGAAATTTCCGGCCTTCAAGGCGGAGGATTACGGGACGGAGGTCCTGTCGCCGCAAGTGTACCCGGCGGGCGCCGACGGTTCCCTTCAGGATCCGCTGCTGCTTTCGCGCTGGGGAGCCACGGCCCGTGAGAACATCGCGCTCTGGAGCCAGGTCACCGACTACGAGTTCGATTCCCTGGTCGACGCCCCGCTGAAGGAAGGGCAGGAGCCGACGGTCCTGTCGCTTTTGCAGCAGAGCCTGCTGAACCGCCATCCGGGGCCGGGAATCCAACCGCTTGAGCTTGAGGATGGACGGATCTTGTCCAATCCGATCGAAGGGGACGATTCCCTGACGATCCTGGCCTGCCCCGAGCGGGGGCGCGAAATGGAGGCGGTGCGCGACTGCGTGTTCCAGTGGCTTTCCGAGGACCCCGAGCGCAGCCCCTCCGACTGCCTGGTGCTGCTGGCCGATCCGGCGCGGCATCGCACCGAGATCCATC
>JBDKGV010000203.1:0-6400 GCA_039798005.1 Fibrobacterota bacterium | reverse complement strand
GGGAATCGGTCGGGACCTATGCGATCGGTCCGGGGTCGCTTGCTCATCCGAACTACGCCTTGACCATTGCGCCCGGCACCCTTTCGATCACTCCAAGGCCGGTGACGGTGACGGTGCATTCCGCCTCGAAGGTGTACGGGGATCTCGATCCGGCCTTGACCTTCTCGGCAGAGGGCTTGGTGGGAACCGATGCGCTTGCGGGTACGCCCGTGCGCGCCGCCGGGGAATCGGTCGGGACGTATGCGATTGGTCCGGGGTCGCTTGCTCATCCGAACTACACCTTGACCCTTGGGGCCGGTTCCCTTTCGATCACCCCGAGGCCGGTGTCAGTGCGGGCGGACTCCGTCGGGAAGAGGTACGGCAGCCCGGATCCGAAGCTGCCCTATGTGGCCAGTGGCTTGGTGGGTTCCGACACGCTTGGCGGAGCGCTTGCGCGCAGTGCGGGGGATTCGGTGGGGACTTACCCGATTGGTGTGGGGACGCTCTCGGGTCCGAACTACACGGTGGATTTTGTGGGCAGCGTGCTTTCCGTGTCGCCCAAGCCGGTGACGGTGCGGGCCGATGCGCTTGGGAAGGTGTACGGGAGTCCAGATCCGAAGCTGACCCATGTGGCCAGTGGCTTGGTGGGCTCCGACACGCTTGGTGGCGCGCTTTCGCGCAGTGTCGGGGACTCGGTTGGAGCCTATCCGATCGAACTGGGGACGCTGACGGCAGGAGCCAATTACCAATTGACCTTCACCGGCGCAAGTCTGGTGATCTCTCCAAAGCCTGCGCTGGTGCGGGCGGACCCAAAGGCCATGGACCATGCCGACCCGGAACCGGCCCTCACTTGGACTGCGGAAGGGTTGCTGGCTGGCGATACGTTGGCGGGGGCACTGGTGCGTGAACAGGGAGATTCGGCCGGGAGCTACCCGATCACCCAAGGGAGCCTGCATCATCCCAACTACGCGCTTTCCTTCCAAGGGTCGAACCTTTTGATCCGGCCAGTGGGTCCGGTCTTGCGTGCGGCCCAACTGCACTACACGCAAAACACCGGCAAGGACACCGTGTTCCTGGAGTTGGGAGGATCGGCGGTCCGCAACGACACGGGAACGCAGTGGCTGGTCCTGCAGGGGACGGCAGGGCAGGAGGTGCTCGTGCCGCTCGAGATGCTCGCGACCGGTGACCGCGTCCATTGGCTTGCCATCGTGGACAGCGCATTGCTGAAGCGCGGTGATCTGCTGCGCTTGGCAAGCCGGCATTCGGGGTTGCTGGATTCGATGGGCAAGTCGCCGCAGCCCAAGGCCGACTGGGTGAAGCTCGGGAGCGTCTCGCGCAACCTCATCACCCGCACCGAGGCGATCTTCCTGGAGCACCGGTCGGAGTGGGGCATTCCGACCGAAGCGCCGCTGCGCATGCTGGTCCAAGGTCCGCAGGAACGGCGGGAGACCTGGATCGATCTGGCGCGTCGGCCGGTGAACGATCCCGACCGCATGCTGGGTGCCAGGATCGTCGTGACCCACGACACCGCTGCGTGGGAAGCGGGTCTTGAGGCCTATGTCTACGATCACATGGGGGTCGGGGTGGCTCGACTGGAAATCGGGTCATTCAAGGATGCGCTTGAATCCGCCGGGATCCGGCCGGGTCAGAGCGTGCTCCTGTGGCTTGCCTGGAACGGGCGCAGTGAACGCGGGGATCTGGCCGCCTCGGGGGTGTACCTCATGCGCTTGGTGGTGGCTCCCAAGGTGACGACAGCCGGAAGGCTTGAGAACCACCTGGTGAAGATGGGATTCAAGCGAAGCCTGCTGGACCAGGCAAGATAGGCGTTTTGGTAAATTGCACGGGCAAGGAGAGTTCCATGGTGCACATCAAGGTCTACATCGCGACAAGCCTGGACGGATACATCGCGCGGGAGGACGGGAGCATCGATTGGCTGCCCCGGTCCGACGACATCCCCGAAGGCGAGGACTTCGGGTTCGGTGAGTTCCTGGCGGGGATCGACCGGCTGGTGATGGGACGCAAGACCTTCGAATCGGTGCTGGGATTCCCCGAATGGCCGTACGGGGATCTGCGCGTGGATGTCCTGAGCCGCACCGGGATCGCCGTACCTTCCGAGCTTGGCGACAGGGTGCAGGTGGTTTCCGCGACGCTGGGAGAACTCCTGCATCGCTGGGAGTCCCAAGGGGTCGTGTCCGTGTATCTCGATGGTGGCGAGACCATCCAGGGGTTCCTGGCGGCGGGGCTGGTGGACGAGATGACCATCACGCGGGTGCCCGTCCTCTTGGGGAAAGGGCGGCCCCTCTTCGGGACCATGACAGATCCTGTCCATTGGGAGCATCATCGGACGGATGTGCTCCCGATGGGCATGGTGCGTTGCCGCTACGCCCGGATCTGACCCTTCGCATTCCCGGACCGAAGGCTCATGCGCTCCAAGGCGGCGAGGATGGCTTGGGCACTGGAGAAGCCATTCGGATCAAGGGGCGGGCGGGACACCACCATCGCCTTGACTCCTGTCCTGCGACAGGCCTCGATCCGCTCCAGGATCCCCCCTTCGTGTCCGGAATCCTTGGCGACAAGGACGCTTGCCCCCGACTGACGCAGGAAGGTGCAGGTGTCCTCGACGGAGAACGGCCCCCGCGCCCAAAGTAGGCGCTCCGGAGGAATGCCTGCCCGGGCCGCGCAGGTTCGGGATTCCTGCGAATCGGCGATGCGGGCCCAGAGCGTCGCACCCCGTTCGGTGGCGAGGCGGGAGTAGAGTTCCAGGGTGCGCGAGCCGGTGGTCAGGGCCACCACGGCACCCGGCACAAGGGCCCTCCGCGCGGCCTCCTCATGGTCCGGGACTTCCTGCGCATCGGAGGGAAGCTCCGGGGCTGGCCGCTCGTAGCGCAGCCGGGGAATGCCGCACTCGTGAGATGCCTGGGCCAGCGTGGCGTGCAGCTCCACGGCAAAAGGGTGCGATGCGTCGATCAACGCCTCGATGGACTCGGACCGGATCAGTTTGACAAATTCCGTCTTGTCCATCCGGCCCCGGCGCAGGCGCAAGGAGGGATGGACCGGACAGGGCAGCGCGATCTCGGTGGCCTGGCTCACCAGCACGGCGTGACCGGCGGCAAGGAGCGCCCGGGCGATCCGCACGCTGTCCGAGGTGCCTCCGGCAAGCAGGATCAGAACTCCTCCTTGCCGGCATAGCCGCGAGGCGCCACCACGAGATCCCCCAGGACCCGGGTGTCGGATCCGCACACCAGCACCACCGAGCGCATCCCGATGTCGAGGGACAGGAAATGCCCCAGGTCCGAGAGCGAACGCACCTCGTGCTCGGTCGATGCCGCCGTGACCACGGCCACCGGAGTGCTGGCCGGACGGTGGGCCAGGAAGATCTCCCTTGCCTCCTCGATCTGTCGGGTGCGCCCCTTGGACTTGGGGTTGTAGAGCGCCACGGGCAGGTCGGCGCGGGCCAGGCAGTCCAGGCGATGACAGATCCTGTCCCAAGGCACCAGAAGGTCGGAAAGGGACAGCACGGCGTAGTCCAGCATCAGCGGCGCTCCCACGCTTGCGGCGGCGGCGTTGGCGGCGGTCACTCCCGGGATGATCTCGATCGGCGGTGGGGCCGGTTCGAGGTGCGCAAGTTCCAGCACAAGCCCGGCCATGCCGTAGACGCCGGCGTCCCCGGAGCACAGGAGGGCGACCTCCTCCCCGGCGCGGGCGCGGGCCAGGGCCTCGCGGCAGCGCTCGATCTCCTTGCGCATGCCGGAGCGCTCGACGCTGCGATTGCCCCACAGGTCGACCACGCTGTCGAGGTACGGGGCGTACCCCATCAGGACGGAGGATGCGGTGATGGCGGCTTCGGCGCGGCGGGTGCGGTCGAGCGGGTTGCCGGGTCCGATTCCGACCACGCGCAGAGTTCCCGGGCGATCGACACGGTCACTCCGCGATGGATGAACTTCTTCAGGATGCATCGGGTTCTCGTTCCGGAAAGGAGGGCGGCGGGTTCGGAGACCGCCGGCACGGGAAAGTGGCGCGAAGCGGCGCTGCGCCGGACATGGGGGCGCAGCGTGCGGATCTCGCGATGGGAGAGGAGACGAAGGGGCAGGTCCAATTCATCGGCAAGCGCGACCATGCCCGGCTCCTTGCGCTTGGCCTCGGAGGTGGCCAGCAGCCGCAGGTCGTCGGGCTTGAGGCCAGCCTGTTCCAGCGCCAGCGACAGGGCCTCGCGCAGGATTTCCAGCGGCACACCGTGGCGGCATCCGATGCCGGCGACATGCACGCGCGCCGCTTCGCTTGTGGTGGTGATGATGGGCTCGGCTTGCAGGCAGGTCGCGACCTGGGCGGCGAGCCGGTTGGCTCCGCCCTCGTGGCCCGACACGAGGCTCACGGCCCAGCGGCCATGGACGTCGCAGCATACGACGGCCGGGTCGGTGAGCTTGTGGCGCAGCAGCGGGGCGATGGAGCGCACGACGACCCCGGTCGGTGCCAGCACGACCAGCCCCGAGGCGCTGCCCCATAGTTCGGCCAGGCGCGTTGCCATGCGATCAAAGGACGACTCGCCCGGCCTGGCATCGAGTTCATGGACATGGAGATGGGCGCCCAAGTCCCGGACCACGCGCTGGGCGGCGAGTCGTGCCGAAGGGTGCAGGAACAGGACATGGAGCGATGGATCGTCCATCAGGTACTTTCTTGGCCCGGGAGCGGTTGCCATCCCGTGCGCCAGCCGTGCAGGAAGTCGGCGGCGTACAACCGGGATTCGGCGCCCTGCCCAAGGAGGGCCCGTCCGACCAGCACCATGATCTGCCGATCGATCTTGGCCTCGCGGACCTGTTGGGCCAAGGTCCCCAAGGTGCCTTGGATCCGGACCTCCTCGGGCCAGGAAGCGCGCCACACGGCCGCGGCCGGGCAGTCGTCCCCTCGATGCGCTGCGATGGCGGCAAGCTCGGTGGAAAGGGCGCTTGCGGACAGGAACAGGCACAGCGTGGCATTTGATTCGGCGAAGTCCGACGGCTTCTGGCCGACGGGCACGGGAGTGCGGCCCGGGGCGCGGCACAGCACCACCGCCTGGGCTTCTTCCGGAGAGGTGAGTTCCACGCCCAAGGTGGCGGCGGCGGCCTGGAAGCTGGAGATGCCCGGCACGATTTGCCAGGGGATGCCCGCGGCATCCAGTCGACGGGCCTGCTCGGCGACGGCCCCGAAGATGCCCGGGTCGCCGGTGTGCAGGCGCACGGCCTCAAGCCCGCGCCCATGGGCCTCCACCAGCACCCGGGTGGTCTGGTCCAAGTCCAACGGTGCGGAATCGATCACTTCGCAGTCGGGGCGCAGGAACTTGAGGAGTTCGGGATTGACCAACGATCCGGCCCAGACGCAGACCGCGCACGAACCCAGCAGGCGCTCGGCCTTGCGGGTCAGGAGTTCCGGGTCGCCAGGACCGGCACCGACGAACCAGATCATGATTGCACCTCCGGAACAAGCAACAGGGATAGGTAGGCGGAATCACCCGTGGCTTGGGCGATGTGGTCGCCTTGCAGGAAACGCTCGCCTTCCAGTCCGACCTTCACGGCAAGCACGGCCGTGTCGGCGCGTCCGGCTTCGGCCATCAACCGGTGCAGCCCTTGGGCGCGATCGCCGACTTTCATCAGGACGGCAGGCCCGGTGCGCAGGGCTTGGCGGACCGCTTCGGGATCGTCGGAGGAGGCGGGAACGATGGTCAGAATCTGTCCTTCCTCGGCCAGAGGCACCCCGCAGGCCGCCGCCGCCGCGCAAAAGGACGTGATTCCAGGAACGGTGCAAATCTTGGCGGTGGGGGAGAGTTCTTGCACGGCGCGGGCCAAGTAGATCCAGGTGGAATAGAGGGATGGATCGCCAAGGGTGGGGAAGAAGACATCCTCGCCGCTTTCCAGAAGCGCAATGGCGTGGGCGGCGGCTTCGCGCCACCGCGCGCGCTTTTGCCCCTGATCGCGGGTCATGGGAAACTCGCGTTCGTGGATGGTGGCCAGCGGATTCAAGTGAGGACGCGCAATCGCAAGCGCCAAGCTTTCGCTTTTCACCCGCGCGACGGGCGCGATCACGTGCCGCGCCTGGTCCAGCAGACGCGCCGCCTTCACGGTCAGAAGCTCGGGGTCTCCGGGTCCGATGCCGATTCCCCATAGGGTGCCGCTCATGAGTTTTCGCTCCTTGAAAGGGTTTTGCGGTGCAGCAGGAAGATCACCCTGCCGGTCGCATCGAGGGTGGCAAGGGCTGGAAGTTCCAGCCGACAAAGACTCTGTTCGGGAAGTCCTGCATCGCGCACGCTCCAGCATTCCCAGAGAGATGAGCTGGCTCCCAGCCAGGCCAGAAGGCTTCTTCCGGCCTCGGGGTGACCGCCCAGGACGACAAACTTCTCGGCGGCGGTGGGGGATGCCGTCAGGGTGTTGCGCCCTGCGTGCAGGGAAAG
>JBDKGV010000202.1:0-6413 GCA_039798005.1 Fibrobacterota bacterium | reverse complement strand
TGTTTGGAATCATAAATGGATGCCTTCTCAATCCCCTTCGGATTCAGGGTCATTTGTCTTTGCGGGGGTTCCATATCAAATTTTATACGACCCTCCAGGTGATGGAAGTTCGGCAAGCTTGACGAAGACTTCGTCGAGTTCGACGTCCGTGACGGCGTCGTTTGGCACCAGCCTCGGAGCATCCTTGAGTCTTGGCTATTCGTATGAAAATGCATTGTACAACTCGGGCGCCAGCATTGATGTGACCGCCAGCGTGAAATATGCTTACAATAAAGACAACAACTTCACAGCAACGATGGCGCAAACACAGGGTTTGACTTCATCCTCCCAGTCAGACGCCTCGATCGTAGGCCCTGGTCGTGGCGATGTATTGGTCTGTCCATCCCTGCGCATGAAGTGGCAACTCAAACGTTTCCCTGCCCTCAATGATCCCTTGGCATATGCTGACGGCTATATCTATCGACTCTTCTATACGCCGGTCGCAGATCCCTCCAATACCCAGCAGGTGATCACTGCCTCTCAGCTTCCTGACATGATGCGTGGCGACACGGCGACATTGCGCAAGATTCAAGAGGTATCGGTTATTGACCCTCAAACCCATCGTATCCGCTCGAATTTTCTAGATGCCAATGGAACGATATTGAACGACCGCTTGGTCAAGGTGGATGACGGGATCACCTTGTCGGGAGGTGGTACAGGGGTGAATAGAGGTTACGACAGTACGGTTTCAAAGACGGTTACGGTGACCCAAAATTTTGAAGTGGGAACTGAAGTCGCCGCCAAACTCAAGGTGGGTGGCTTTACCGCTGGAGCGACTCTGTCGGCAAGTCTTGCAATTGGTGGCGTGAAGGAAAAGAATCAGACATTTTCACGTAGCGTCTCGTATGCAGCGGTGGATGCCAATCCTTGGGATCAGATTCGGTACACAACATATCTTGATCGCACGTATGGTGTGTATGTCTTTCAAGTTGATTCCACCCAAAGTTGGTCGTCGTTCCCATACGAAACCGGATACTCTAGTCCTGCTGTGCAATTGGGGGTCAAAGCCGATCGTGACACACTCTTTTTAGTGCCCGGCGCAACAGATACGTTCCGCTTGAGCGTGTCAAATCTCAATCGTTCGGCCAAAGCAGATCTGGACAAGTTTGCGGGTGTCACGATCGGGAGTATTGTCAATTCGGGAGCGATCGTTTCTAGCGATGGCAATACTTGGAACATCGACCGCACGACGGTGAGAACCTTCAAGATTTCTGCCAGTGCACGCGACACCGGTACTTACGAGATCGTTGTCCCGCTCACTGCTGTGGTTGGAGGCTTGGATTACACCCAAAACGTTCCACTCACCTTGATCGTGTCTGAACCGATCCCTGTCAAGGTAAATGCACAGTCCGTTCCAGTTGTTCGCATGGTGAATGCGGGGGGCATGGTGCGGGTAATGTGTGCCTCCGATGCCGCTTGGAAACTGTCGGTCCGTGACATCAGTGGGCGTCTTTTGATGACGCGCACTGGAACTGGGGCAGGTGCCATTTCGTTGCCGGTTGCTACCGGGATGCTGCTTCAAACCTTGGAAGTCGGAGGAACTCGATTGCAGCAATTCGCTGTCAGCCGCTAAAAGTGCGATAAGATCAAGGCTCCCGGTTTACTGACCGGGGGCTTTTTTGACTTGATTGGGGGATGTTCAGATCTATTTTCTCATCGAAAATGGTCTGCTTTGTTTCAAAGTTCTTTCCCTGTTTGGAAAATCGGTGTCGCTCATGGTTCTTCTTGGCCATGGGTGTTTTTCTGTTTCACCTGTCCGGCTGTTCTCTCGATCAAGGTCCGCAGGCTGTCCGTGGCCTGATCGATCTGCGCACAATGGACCTGCGCGAAGGCAGTGTCAAGCTCAAGGGGGAGTGGCAGATTCAACCCGATGTGCTGACCATGGCCGCTCAGGATTCCTCCGATGCCTTGGCCCAGCTTCCCGGTCGATGGAAGTCGTTTTCCCCTTCCGCATCAGATGATGGTTCCAAGTGCGCCACCTTCCGCCTGACGATGCTGGTAGATACGCATACGGTGAAGGAATTGGCCTTTGCCAACACGGAACAGTCCAGTGCCTATGTGCTTTGGGTGAACGGCGAGAAGGTGCTGGAAAACGGGCGTCCGGCCACCACGCGCGCCCAGGAGATCGAAGAGGTGCGCTATCGGCAAGGGTCGGTGAAGATCACCTCGCCTCGCGTGGAGCTGGTGCTCCATGCCTCGACCTTCCACATGGATTATGGTGGTCAAATCTTCCGGTTCCGGGTCGCATCCAAGGATCGACTGGACACGGAATACCAGCGAGGCATCGTTCCGTACCTCTTTGCCTTGGGCATCCTGCTGATCTTCGCGGTGCAGTATTTGGCCTTCTTGGCTCCGATGACACGGGATGGTTCGTATTTCCGCTTCGGCTTGTTCTGCTTGAGCTGGTTCGCTTTCGGGGTCTTGGCACCCTGCCAATACACGTTTTCAAGCGTATGGTTCGTCGGGGTCTCCTTTCGGACCCTGATCATCCTTACGTTTCTTGCGGTATCGATTTCGACCTTGCTGGTGGGTCTGTATTGCCAAGAACTTTTCCCCAATCGGTTGCAGGGGCTGTCCAACCGCCTCTTCGCGGTCATCATCGCGTTGTTCGCCATTGCGCTTCCCGTCATTCCCTTCGAATGGATGTTCCAACTGGCCGGGGTCGTGGTGGTGCTGGGTTACGGGGAAATGGCCTTGCTCTGCTTTTCCCTCGGGCTTGCCCTGCGCCATCGGATCAAGGAAGCGCGGATCTTCGCACTGGGATTCGGACTGTTCGTCCTGGCTGCAGCGCGCGATGGCTTGATCCTGACGGGCCTTGTCGACGCCTCCTACGGCATGTTGCTCGGCGGCGCCTGCCTTGCCGTGGCGGAGGCGTTTTCGCTGTCGCAGAAGTTTCAACTGACCCATCGTTCCAATCTTGAGCTGCTCACCCAGGTCCAAGCCAAGAACGAGGAGCTTGGCCGTCTTTCGCGGATCAAGGACGACTTCCTCGCCAACACCTCCCATGAATTGCGAACCCCTCTGCACGGCATCTTGGGACTTACCCAATCGGTCTTGCAGGATGCTCGCCTGCAGTTGGCCGGTGACGTGCGCAGGACGCTTGAGCTTGTCGCGGGAAGTGCCACGCGCCTGACGCGCTTGGTGAACGACGTCCTTGATTTCTCGAAATTGCGCAACCGGGACATTGAGCTGCGCAAGACCAGTGTCGATCTCGTCGCCCTGGTGCCCGTGGTGATTGCGCACTTCGGCCAGGCCGTGCAGGGCAAGGAAGTGACGCTCGAAAGTGATCTCCCGCCCGATCTCCCGCTGGTGCTCGCCGATGAGGATCGATTGATGCAGATCCTCTTCAACCTTGTGGGCAATGCCGTCAAGTACACCGACCGGGGAACCGTGTGCGTCGCCGCCCAGGGCACCGAGGCCGGGATCGAGATCTCGGTGCGCGATTCGGGTGTGGGCATCGCACCGGATCAACAGGGGAGGATCTTCGAACCCTTCGAGCAGATCGCCGGCCAGTCGCGAGGTGGCACGGGGTTGGGGCTTTCCATCACAAGCAAGTTGGTGGAACTGCACGGCGCACAGCTGCAGGTGGATTCCGTTCCGGGCCAAGGCACCACCTTCAAGTTTCGCCTCCTTGAAGCCGGTCCTCGAACCGGTGCGTCCATTCCCTCGGGTTTTTCCGAGGTGGACCCTCGCCGGATCGCTCCTTGGCCATCAAGCGCCGGGGAAGTCACGTCCCAGGAATCGCCTCGTCCGGTTCAGATCGGTGATCTGCGGATCCTGGCGATCGACGACGAGCCGATCAATCTGGCGATCGTGCGATCGTTCCTCACGGCGCGGGGGATGCATGTCGTGACGGCTCCCGACGGAGTGCAGGCACTGGAATTGATCCGTGAGCATCGGCCTTCCGTGGTGCTCCTGGATGTGATGATGCCTTTCCAGGATGGCTACGAGGTGTGCGCCCGCATTCGTGAGAAGTACGATTCCATCGAGCTTCCCATCCTGTTCCTTTCGGCGCGCAGTCGCATGGAGGACGTCGTGCACGGCTTCGAAGTGGGCGGCAACGACTACGTGCTCAAGCCCTTCCTGGGCAAGGAGCTGGTCGCGCGCGTCGAGGTGCAGGCCAGGCAGCGTGAGGCCTATCTCGCCCTCAAGGAGAATCGTTCCCTGAAGGAGGAACTCGCCGAGGTGATGCTGGAGCGAAGTCGTCTCGAGGCGGTTCGTAGCCGCATGCTGAACCTTTTCCATGGCCTGTCCGAACCGATCCTGGTGGTGGATCGGCAATGGGAAATTCGCTTTGCCAATCGCGCCATGGCTCGACTGTTCGGGATGGATCCCGAAGTCCTCTTGGCACGGACCGTCGAGGAGATCCTGCTTGATCCGGCACCGATCCTCACCACCGTCCGTTCCGAACGATTGAGGTTGCGCATTCGCAAGGAGGACGGGGAAGGCTCCAGTCTGGACCTTCGCCTCTCCCGCTTCGAGGCCGATGAGGAGACTCTGTGGGCCCTTGTCGCCGAAGCCCAGGGGGCGCTTGATGTTCCCGAGCATTCCTCCCGGCAGGTGCTGAAAAGCCTCGAGCAGGGGGACGAACAACTGGAACGGCTTCGGGTGCGAATGGAAGAGTTGTCCGGTGTAATGCAGGAAGGCCTCCCGGGTCTGGAGTTGCCCGTCGCGATGCCCGACCCGGCTCGGGGGAACGGTGAGGAACAACGGAGCCTGTCGCTTGCGTGCGAGGTCATGAAGGACGCCGTGAGCCTGTGGACGGAGCACACCGGCAAGACCAAGGCTGACTTCGCCGAGGAATCCGGACTCTGGAAGGTTCAGCTCGACGCCAACGGTTGGCGGCGCCCTGCGACCCTGGACAAGTACCTCGATCCGAACCGGATCCCCCGCCTTCCCAAATGGAAGACGATCCGCAAGTCCGTCGAGTTCGTGTCCCGGACCGCCCAGGGGCATCCGGGACTGCCCGCCTTGGAGGCCAAGGCGCGGCAACTGTTCACTCCGGCATCGATCAGGACGGAATCCGTCCTGCAATCATAGCGCGCAGGGCCGCCTCGTCCAGGACGGGAACGCCCAGTTTCCCGGCCTTCTCAAGCTTCGATCCGGCGGCCTCCCCGGCCACGAGATGGCTGGTCGCCTTGCTCACGGAGTCGCTGACCTTGCCACCGGCGCCGCGGATGAGCTCCTTGGCCTCCTCGCGCGAAAGCGATGGCAGCGTGCCGGTGACCACGAACGTCTTTCCGGACAGGGGGCCCTCGACCGGTGCGGCCTTCTCGGAGGCGGGTTGGATGCTCAACGCCTCCATGCGCGCAAGCATGGCTTGCCCACGCGCAGACCCGACGGTCCTCAGGACGCTGCGCGCCGCACTGGGGCCGACCTCTCCGGACAGTCCCGATTTTTTGACAATTTCCGTCAAGTCTGCGATGCGAGCCTTGAGTCCGGCCTGTTCGGCCTTGGCCGCGGCCTTTTCTTCCGTGCTTCGGGCCTTGTTGGTTTCCGTCCGGGCGCCGAGCGCCTTGCGGGTGGTTTCCAGCGCATCGATCTCCTGGATCGCCTTGAGGGCGGGGGAGTCGGCAAGTTCACGAAGACTCTCGTGGGTCTGGGCAAGACTGCGTGCCGACGACTCGCCGACCTCCGCGATGGCAAGGGCATGAAGCCACTTCGAAAGCGGTGCGGTGCGGGCGCGCTCCAGGGCGTCGAGGAGCTTCTTGGCGTTCTTCTCGCCGTAGATGCGTGGCTCTTCCGCCGATCCCAGGTTCAGGGTTGCAAGCGTATCCTGCCCGAGGGTGAAGACGTCAAAGACCTCCTTCACAAGGCCCGTCCGCACCAACGCCTCCGCGACGATTCCGCCCAGACCCTCGAGATCAAGGGCGCGGCGCGAAGCCAGATGCTCGAGCCTTCCCGACAGTTGGGCCGGGCAGGCGTCAAGGTTGCCGCAGGCGATCAGCTCGATCGGATTCCCTTCGCTGTCCGTGCCGGTGCCCCGGTCCTCCAGCGCGCCATCGCACACGGGACAGCGGGACGGATACTGGAAAACGACGGAATCCTCCGAACGCTTCGCAAGATCCACCGCGATCACCTGGGGGATGATTTCGCCGGCCTTCTGAACCACGACGAAATCGCCGATGCGCGCATCCAGCCGCGCGAGAAACGACCGGTTGTGCAGGCTGGCCCGGGACACGGTCGTGCCGGCCAATTGCACCGGATCCAACTCGGCCACCGGGGTCAGTGAGCCCGAACGTCCCACTTGGATGGTGATCCCGAGAAGCCTTGTCGACTTCCGTTCGGGCGGGAACTTGTAGGCAAGGCCCCAATGGGGGTGGTGGTCGGTGCCCTCCAACTGCTCCCACAAGGAGCAATCATCCACCTTCAGG
>JBDKGV010000201.1:0-6430 GCA_039798005.1 Fibrobacterota bacterium | reverse complement strand
GTCCGCCATCCGATGGCTCCCGTCTGGCCCTTGCACATGCAGGCCACCGTGACCTTGGAGGCCCGCAGCGGTCGCACCGCCATGCAGCTCTCAATCGTGCCTTGGGAGGCCACGCCGGAGGAGCAGGCAGCCTTTGCCGGGGCCTTCGAGTCGATGACCCAAGGCTTCACCGGCACCTACGAGCAGCTCGCGACGTTTCTCTCCACCTTGCGGTACTGATCGGAGCAAGGAGTCCCTCAGCGCTCCTTGCGTGTCATGGCTGTGGATTGCGACTGAATCTCTTTGTATGATGATGGGCATCAATCGCACCATCACCACACCAAGGGCGCAACCATGAGCTCACCATCGATCTTCCGCTTCGTTCCGACGGTCCTTCGCTTCCTGCTGGGGCTTCCGCTGGTCGCCTTCGGGTTGATGGGTCTGTTCGCGCCGATGCCCACGCCGCCCGAGCTTGCCGAGGGAGCGAAGGCCTTCAGCGCGGCGCTTGCGGCGACGGGATACATGAACCCGATGATCGGAGGGCTGCAGGTCGTGTGCGGGGCGCTCCTTCTCGCCAATCGCTTCGTTCCGCTGGCCCTGCTGCTTCTGGCACCCTTCTTTGTCAACAGCGTGCTGTTCCACATCGTCTTGGAACGCACGGGTCTGGTGCCTTCCCTGGTCTTCGCAGGGCTCGAGCTTGCCGTGGCCTGGAACTACCGGGGCACCTTCGCCGCCGTGCTCAAGGCCAGGAACCTCCCCGGCTGATTTGCCGGACAGATCCTGTCAAATCCAACGCAGCAACCGCCTCGAAGGGGATATCCATGGCATCCGTCGCAACCTACCTGAACTTCGCCAACCGCACCGAGGAGGCTTTCCTCCTCTACAAGGAGATCTTCGGGGGCGAGTTCACCGTGCTGCAGCGCTTTCGCGACATCCCGGCGATGCCCGGGATGCCGGGCCTTCCGCCGGGCGTTGAAGACAAGTTGATGCACATCTCCCTGCCGATTCTGGGCGGGCACGTTCTGATGGGCACGGACGCTTGCCCGGAGATGGGCTTTTCCCTGACCATGGGTGACAACGTCCACATCAGCCTTGCGCCGGACACGCGGGAGGAGGCCGAGAGGTTGTTCGCGGCCCTGTCCGCGGAAGGCTCGGTCCAGATGCCCCTTTCCGAGCAGTTCTGGGGCGCTCTCTTCGGATCCTGCACCGACAAGTTCGGGGTGAAGTGGATGATCAACCTGCCGCTTTAGGACTGCGCCCGGCGTGGCCGATCCGCGATGCGCCAGGGACGCCGCCCGACAGGCCCAAGACCGAGCGCCTCCCGGTCAGGTGCGTCAAGAACTGAAGGCTCTTTCCACGCGATGCCGCAGGATGTGAACATGAAGCGACTGCTCCCGATGCTGCCCATGCTGCTGGCTTCCTGCGCCGCAAAATTCCCGGTCTCCGACCACAGCGACGGGCACGAGTTCTTCAATGAGATCCCGATCGACAACGGCTTTGGAGCCGTATTGAAGTGGCAGCTCACGCGGGAGCCGGCTCCTTGGCCGGATTCGATTCCCGTGACCGCCACGCGGCCGGAGGCTTCGGTGGATTCCGGGATGCGCGCCACCTGGGTGGGGCATGCCACGGTGCTGATGCAGACCCCGGGACTGAATCTCCTGACGGATCCCGTCTGGAGCCCACGGGTGGGGCCGTGGTCGTGGGTCGGCTCGGCCCGCAAGGCCGCACCGGGAGTGCGCGAGGAGGACCTTCCGCGCCTGGATGCCGTGCTCTTGAGCCACGACCACTACGATCATGCCGACATGCCCACGCTGCGCCGTCTGGCGCGGCGTCCCGGCATCGTGGGCATCGCCCCGCTGGGGACCGCCGACCTGTTGCGCGAAGCGGGCTTTGCGCAGGTCGTCGCGCTGGACTGGTGGGAGAAGGCCATGCTCCCGACCGGAGACACGGTGACTTTGGTGCCCGCACGCCATTGGGGCATGCGCTGGCCCTGGAACCGAAACGAGCGCCTGTGGGGAGGCTTTGCCGTCGGGTCGAAGGCGGGCCGGTTCTACTACGCGGGCGATAGCGGCGACGGCCCTCACTTTGCGGAGATCGGGCGTCGGCTGGGGCCCTTCGAGCTGGCCCTGATTCCCATCGGAGCCTTCCTGCCCCGGGACTTCATGGCGCCGCAGCACATCGGCCCGCGCGAGGCGGTGGCGGCGGCCCGCGCCGTCAAGGCGCGCACCTCCCTCGGAGTCCACTGGGGGACCTTCGCGCTGGCCGACGACGGACCGAGCGAACCGCAGGACAGTCTGCGCGCGGTCCTGTCCACCGACACGACCGCTCCGGACTTCCGGGCCGTGGCGATCGGGCAGTCGGTGAGCGTGCCGCGCGCGCGCGCGGTGCCGTAGCGGCAAAGCGATGCGCCAGGGATGCCGGCTTTGCCCAAGACCCCGGCTCCGCCGTGGCTTGGCAGGCAGCCCGGCCCGGTGAACCGCCCCTCTCCGATCCTTGGCGAGGGGCAGGCGGCCTTGCCGCCGGGGTGAGGCGGGAGGCGCCCTTCCCTTGATTTGACGGAAATTGTCCTGGTGCAATCGACTCCCGTCAGGCGTGCGATTTTTAGACTTCCCTTGCACAGACCGGTCGCGTCCGACGGATGCGGCGTTCCATCACTTCTGCAAGGACGATGCCCACCATGGCCGAGAAGACTCCCGAAAAGTTCGTGTTCTACATGCACAAGATGACCAAGGAGTACTCGCCGCAGAAGACGGTGCTCAAGGACATCTCGCTGTCGTTCTACTACGGCGCCAAGATCGGCATCATCGGCTCCAACGGATCGGGCAAGTCGACGCTCCTGCGCATCATGGCCGGGATCGACACGAACTTCTCGGGCGAGGCCTGGATCGAGCCGGGACGCACCGCCGGATACCTGCCGCAGGAGCCGGTGCTGGACGCCGGACTCACGGTGAAGGAAAACGTGATGATCGCCGTGGCCAAGAGCCAGGCCATCATGGACCGCTACAACGAGATCAACGAGGCCTTCGGGGAGGAGATGCCCGAAGAGAAGATGAACAAGCTTCTTGACGAGCAGGCGCGCCTCCAGGATGTGATCGACGCCCAGGATCTCTGGAGCCTGGATCGCCATGTGGAGATCGCCATGGACGCGCTGCGTTGCCCTCCCGGCGACTGGCCCGTCACCAACCTCTCGGGCGGCGAGAAGCGTCGCGTGGCCCTGTGCCGCCTGCTCCTGGAGCAGCCCGACCTGCTGCTTTTGGACGAGCCCACCAACCACCTGGACGCGGAATCCGTGGCTTGGCTCGAGCGCCACCTGCGCGAGTACAAGGGCTCGGTCATCCTGGTCACGCACGACCGTTACTTCCTGGACAACGTGACCGGCTGGATCCTGGAGCTGGACCACGGCAAGGGCATCCCCTGGCAGGGCAACTACGCCCAGTGGCTGGACCAGAAGCTCGATCGCCTGAAGAACGACGACAAGTCCGAGACCGACCGCGCCAAGCGCCTGGCCAAGGAACAGGAGTGGGTGAAGTCGAACCCCAAGGCCCGCCAGGCGAAGTCCAAGGCGCGTCTCAAGGCCTACGACGAGCTGTTGTCGCAGGAGCGCAAGGACACCATGAAGTCGGCCGTGATCCAGATCGCCAACGGCAAGCGCCTGGGCGATGTGGTGATCGAGGCGAACGCCATCGGCAAGAGCTACGGCGAGAAGTGCCTGTACGAGGACCTCTCGTTCACGCTGCCGCGCTCGGGCATCGTCGGCATCATCGGCCCCAACGGCGCCGGCAAGACCACGCTCTTTCGCATGATCCTGGGGCAGGAGACCCCGGACGCCGGCAGCTTCAAGATGGGCGAGACCGTCGAGATCATCTCGATGGAACAGGGACGCGAGTCGCTCAACGAGGCGAACACCGTGTTCGAGGAGATCACGGGCGGAGCCGAGGAGATCAAGATCGGCGAGCGCAAGATGAACTCGCGCGCCTACTGCGGCCTCTTCAACTTCATGGGCCCCGACCAGCAGAAGACCCTCACCCAGCTCTCGGGCGGCATGCGCAACCGCGTGTTGATGGCCAAGACCCTGATGAAGCCGGGCAACCTTCTGCTCTTGGACGAGCCCACCAACGACCTCGACATCGAGACCTTGCAGAGCTTGGAGCAGGCGATCCTCGGCTTTGCCGGCTGCGCCGTGGTGATCTCGCACGACCGTTGGTTCCTGGACCGCATCGCGACCCACATCCTTGCCTTCGAGGGCGACTCCAAGGTGGTGTGGTTCGAGGGCAACTGGTCGGACTACGAGGCCGACTTCAAGAAGCGCAACGGCATCAGCGCCGAGAACCCGAAGCCGATCAAGTACAAGACCTTGACCCGCTGATCTTCCGGCTGCAAGGCCGTGATCCGGTGTCCTCGACCCGCTCGGCGTAGATCCACTACGCCGTCGGGGTCTCGTCCTTGGCTGACGGCCTTTCGCGCGGAAGCTCCTTGATGTTCAGAATGTGAGAAAGTTTCGGGGGAGGGGCGGACCCTCCCCCCGTCCCGGCCTCCGGAATTTGACGGAAATTGTCACATTGACAGGATTCGTCATATTCCGGGATCCTCGCCTCCCCACACGCCACGGGCGCTCCGCCCCGCAACCCCGGAGACCACATGCGCATTCTTTTTCCTGCCGTCCTTGGTCTGGGAATCGTCCTATCGGCCTGCTCCTTCGGCGGCAGCGGCACATCCGCCATCTCCACCACCGAATCCTCGGGGAAGCGTGCCATTCCCGCATCGCTGCGGGCCACCTGTCCGAAGCTTCCTGCGGGGCGCATCGCCGCGCGCGCCCAAGGGGAGGGGACCATGACCGGGCCGGTCACGACCCCGTCGAACGCGTCCGTGGTGGTCACGTATTCCATCTACGACAACGCCGGGTCCTTCGTGGTCCAGAACTCCTACACGCTGAACGTTTCGTCACCGGCCACGCTTCCCGATCCGGGGCAGAGTTGGAACGGAACGGATGCCCGAGGAAACCGGGTGCCCACGGGGCATTATTTCGTGTTCACCGAGGTGCGCGACGAGGCAGGCACCTTGGTCGGGACCAAGGACATCTGCATGGGCGTGGTGAACTGAGCTGCAGGCCGCGGGACCTGACCTGCGGTCGGTGAATCTCTTCGGGTCTGATTCCTCGAAGCTTGCATCAACGACCCGAAATCGCTGGCCAAGGAAATACCTCGCAGCACTGCTGGGGGTGGTGTATCGGGAAATTGATGCGGATGTCCTCAAGGGCCCCGCGCACCGGGTATCTTGGAGGCATGGACGAACGCTTGGATCGACTTTGCCGCGCCCTTGATTCCGTGCTCCTGGGCAAAGGGGATGCGGTGCGCACCTTGGTGGCTGCGGTGCTGGCCGAAGGCCATGTGCTCTTGGAGGACGTGCCGGGCACCGGCAAGACGACGCTTGCCAAGGCGCTGGCGCGGCTGGTGGGGGCGGATTTCCGGCGGGTGCAGTTCACTCCCGACCTCCTGCCCACCGACCTCACCGGAGGCGCCGTGTTCCGTCCCGGCTCCGGCGAGTTCGAGATCCGGCCCGGACCCGTCTTTGCCAACGTCTTTTTGGCCGACGAGATCAATCGCGCCTCCCCGCGCACCCAGAGCGCGCTTTTGGAGGCGATGGAGGAAGGCCAAGTGAGCCTGGAGGGCAGGAGCCTGCCGCTGCCCAAGCCATTTCTGGTGTTGGCCACCCAGAACCCGGTCGAGTTCCACGGGGTCTTTCCGCTCCCGGAAGCCCAGATGGATCGGTTCCTGATCCGCCTCGAACTGGGCTATCCCGACGCGGCCACCGAGCGCCGCCTTTTGGTGGAACGTCCCGTGCCATCCATCGACAGCTTGGTGCCCGTCCTTGACCTGGAAGGTCTGAGGGCGTTGCAGGAAACCTCGAAGAACATCCACCTCGACCCGGAGCTTGCCGGCTACGCGGTGGCTTTGGCTCGCGCCACCCGCGAGCATCCTGCGGTGCGGCTGGGGATCTCGCCGCGCGGCACCCAGGCCTTGGTGCGGATGGCGCGCAGCCTTGCGCTGCTCGCCGGGCGCGACCATGTGCTCCCCGACGACATCCAGGCGGCGCTGGTTCCCGTCTTCGCCCACCGGTTGCCGCTGCGTGACGCGGGCGGGATCGAGGCGGTCCGCGCCCTGCTTTCCGGACTGCTGCGCCAAGTGGACATCCCCGCTTGAGGGAGAACTTGGCGATCCTGCGCTGGCTGCTTTCGCGCTGGCCGCGCGGAGGCGACAGCCGTGGCTTGGAGCGGCTGCGACACCAGGTGGTGGAGCGGCTCACCCCGCAGGGCAAGAGCCTTGCGGCCCTGTGGCTTGTTCTCCTGGCCGCGGCCATGGTGCCTCGGGCACCGGCGGGCGACATCGCTTTCGCGGTGGTGAGCGTGATGCTCGGGTCGGCCTGGATCGCCTCCCTGCGGCGCAAGCCCTTG
>JBDKGV010000200.1:0-6451 GCA_039798005.1 Fibrobacterota bacterium | reverse complement strand
GACCACGAGTTCGACCGCAACCGCGAATACATCCGCGAAGGGCTGGCACGCGAGCTTTTGATGGCCGCAGGCGGCACCAAGGCCGGGACGTCCTACCAGCTCAAGTTCGACCCCCAGGTCAAGGCCGCGCTGGAGCTCCTCCAGAATCCGGCACGCTACAAGTCGGTCCTTTCCGTTCCGGCGAAGAAGTGATCGATGGGTCTGTTTGACAAGATCCGTCAAGGACTGGCCAAGACCCGCGACGAGCTGGTCAAGGGCATCAAAGGCTCTTTCGGCGTGGGCAAGATCGACGAGGCCACCCTCGAGGACCTCACCGACCGCCTGATCCGGGCCGATGTGGGCGTGGAAACCTCGGAGGCGCTGGTCGAGCGGTTGCGCAAGAAGGTCTTCGGCCAGAGCTACGGCAGTGCCGACGAACTGCTGCAGTGGCTTTCCGAAGTGGTGGAGGAATCCTTGGGCGAGCCGCGCCCGCTCACGTTCGCCCCCGGGCTTCAGGTCGTGGTGGTGGTCGGTGTCAACGGAGCCGGCAAGACCACGACGATCGGGAAGCTGGCTCGTCGCTTCCAGGCCGAAGGCCGCTCGGTCCTGATCGGGGCCTGCGACACCTTCCGGGCCGCCGCCGTGGATCAGCTCGAGGAATGGTGCCGACGCGCCGATGTCCCCTGCGTGCGCCAAGGTGCCGGAGCGGACCCGGCCGCCGTGGCCTTCGATGCCGTTGCCGCTGCCAAGAGCCGCGGCAAGGATCTCGTGATCCTGGACACCGCCGGTCGCCTGCAAAACAAGGCCGACCTCATGAAGGAACTGGCCAAGCTGATCCGCGTGGTCGGCAACCACGATGCAGCCTTCCCCCAGCACGTGTGGCTGGTCTTGGACGGCAACACCGGACAAAATGCCGTGCAGCAAGCCAAGCTCTTCGGCGAGACCGCACCGCTCACCGGCATCATCGTCACCAAGGTCGACGGCACCGCACGCGGTGGCGCCTTGCTTGCCCTTGGCAGCGTCACCCAAGCGCCTCCCCTGTTCTTGGGCGTGGGCGAAGCGGTCGAGGACCTCGTGCCCTTCGACCCCAAGGCCTTTGCCAAGGGACTCTTCGGAACATGAGGCGCGCCCTTTTGAGCCTGAGCATCCTCCTTTGCCTTGGCGCCTGCAAGACGCCTTGGGAGAAGGAGCCGCAACTCACGCCCGAAGAAGCGCGATTTGCTAGGTTGTTTGCCCAGTCGAGAATTGCATCCCAAACCTTCGCCGGAGATCCGGAAAAGGCCAAGGCAGCAAGGCAGGCCCTGCTTGCCAAGGAAGGAATGACCCTGGCGCAGGTCCGCAGTTGCGTGGCCTCCCTCCAGAAGTCCCCCGACCACTGGCTGCCTTTCTGGAAAACAGTCAGGGAATACGCACAAACGAACGGAGAGAAAAATGTCAGCAAACGTCTTGGAACTGACGGACGCAAACTTTGAAGCCGAGGTCGTGAAGTCCGACCTTCCTGTGCTTGTGGATTTCTGGGCTCCTTGGTGCGGCCCTTGCCGCCAGCTCGCCCCGTCGGTCGAAGCCCTTGCCACCGAGTGGGTCGGCAAGGTCAAGGTCGGAAAGCTCAATACCGACGAGGCCGGTGACACCGCCGCCCGCTTCGGCATCCGCAGCATCCCGACCCTGATGGTCTTCAAGGGTGGCGAGGTCGTCGCGACATTGGTTGGCGCCCTTCCCAAGGACAAGATCTCCGAACAGGTCCTGCGGGTCCTGTGATGCGCGCATCGAGCCTGTTCCTTGGCCTCGTCTTGGCACTGTCCACTGCCGGTCTTGCCGCCGAATACGGTCCTCAGACCACGGCGACCGCCGGCAGTTCCGTGGCCTGGAAGAAGCTCGACGACGCGTTGGATGAGGGGATCAAGACCAAGCGTCCGGTCTTCGTGATGGTGCATGCTCCATGGTGCGGCTACTGCCGCAAGATGGACGCGACCACCTTCCGCGACCCGGCCGTGGCCAAGCTCCTGGCCAGCAAGTTCTCCTCAGCGCGGCTGGATGGCGAAAGCGAATCCACAGTTCGCTGGCCACCCAAGAAGGCCGTCTCCGAAGCCTCGATCGCTCAAGGCTTCGGGATCCGTGGCTTCCCCACCCTCCTTTTCCTGCGCCCGGACCGCAAGGAGCTGGCACGCATCTCCAGCTACCTCCCGGCGAACCAGATGAAGGCCCTGCTGGAAGCCGTGCTTGCCTACGACGCCTCGGGCTCGTTGGACAAGGGCGTGGACTTCGAATCCTGGTACGAGAAGAACGCTCCCAAGGAGTGATCTTCCCTGACAGTTCCTGTCAAAAGCCCTCCCCCGCATCGCGGTGGAGGGCTTTTTCGTGCCTTCGATTTTCGGCATACGGAATCAACCGAAGGGCAATACTGTTCGGAAATCATTCTCCGCTCGTCCTGAGGAGCCCATATTATGGGCGTCTCGAAGGATGATCGAGGATGTGTTGGACAATCTGAACAGTATTGCGCTTAGCCGTCAGTCGACCACCTTAGTCCGGGATTGCGCCGATTCTAGTCGAGGGCCTATCTGCCATATACCGCAACAACCCCGCAGCAACGTGCGAGGCATTTACTGACCAGCAGTCTCAAAGCCCCCAGAGATCTTCGGGGAAGTAGGCTCAAGGAGATTCCAGCGCCAAGGAACTCACGAAAAAGGGCGATGACTTTTCGGCCACCGCCCATCGTTCCAAGCGTCCCCGCGATCAGGGCATCCCGGTGAGACGCCCCGCCGGGGCGTCTTTACGTTACTTCTTCACGCCCAGCTTGTAGACGTTCTCAAGCTTGGTGCCGTCCTTCAGGCGTGCTTCCAGCTTCCAGAGGTACACGCCTTCCGGTACGGCACGCCCACTCTCGCTGCGCAGGTTCCAGGTCAGGCGCGCCACGTGGCGGCCATCTTCGGTCTTGGGCAAGGAGGCGAGTTCGACATCGCTCACGACCTGGCACCACAGGATCACCGGCACGCCGAGGTTGTCGAAGATCGAGACCGACACTTCGCCCGACTGCGGAAGCAACACATCCACCGAGAGGCAGGTGTACGGGTCGCAACCCGGCACGTTCAAGCCCACATCGCCACGGCCACCGTTCAAGGACGGACGGGCAAAGGTGCTAGGAACGCGGGCTTCCAGAAGCTTCGACACCGGGCGACGCAGCTTGGCCGTGATGTTCGTCGTCGGCTCGGTGATCGTCAGAGTCCCGTTCACGAAGGTGATGGAGTAGTTCTCGGCAACCGCACCCGAAGGCGTGATCGCGTACGTCCCCGGCACGGTTCCCGGCGCGCGAGTGAGCACAAGACCCGTCACCACCGAGGGAGTCTCACCGTTCACAAAGCCGCTGTACTTGGCCGTGAAGACAGGATCGGCATCCGTCACAAGCTTTGTGGCGTTGCTCGCCAGGATCTTCAGCTTGGCCGGAGTCACCGTGAAATCCGCACCCGTGTAGACAAGCTTGTAGTTGCTGCCTGCAGCGATCGTGCCCACCGAGATCGGATAGGTGCCGACCTTGTCACCAACCGTGCGAGCCAGTTCACCCGTGAGGACATCGCCCTCCAGCAAACCGGTCTGCGTGTAGGTCAGCGCAGGAGCCGCCGCGCCGTAGACCATGGACTTCGCCTCCGCCGTGACAGAAACTGGCTTCGGGGTAATGGTCAGTTCCGAGCCCACGTAGTTCACCACGAAGTTCCCGATCGCCGTCGTGCCCGATCCGATCGGATACGTTCCCACGTTCTCGCCACGAATGCGCACGATGCCCGCACTCAGAAGAGCCGGATCGATCGCGCCATTGGGCACGCCATCCAACGTGTAGGGGAAGGTCGGGTCGGTTTCGCCGTACACCTTCGTGACGGATCCCACAACCACGTTCACCGACTTCGGCGTGATCACAAGATCCGAGCCCGTGAACGCAATCGCGTAGTTCGGATGGGACAAGGTTCCCTGCCCGATCGCGTACTTTCCGATCGACTCACCTCCGAGGCGAGACAGGCTGCCAGCCAAAGTATCGCCAGCCAGAAGATCGCTCTTCACGTAGGACAGCACAGGGTCCATCGAACCGTAGACCTTCGTCTGGGCATTGGCTGTGACAGAAATCGTCTTCGGGGTGATACGCAACGATTGACGGACGGTATCCCCCACGGGGCTCGTGGCAATCAGCCAAACCGTTCCCACTCTGAGGAATTCGACCGAGCTTCCCTTGACTCGCGCGATGATCGGATCGGAACTGGCCACGGTCACGGCTTCCCCCGAAGTCGCCGAGGTGGTAAGCGAAATCACCGCATCTCCGTAGGTCTTGAGGGTATCCGCAGCCAGATCCGCAAAGTCAGTGCGGTTCTGAGTCACAACGAAGGTGTTGACCACCTCGCTGCCCGCTTGGTCCGTCGCCTTGAGATGCACGGAAGCAGTTCCCGCCGATCGCGGCACACCCGACAGATGCAGCGTGTTGCCATCCTCGATGGAGCATGTCAAACCGGCATCGCAGGTGACTGAATAGGTGAGGGCATCCCCATCGAGATCGAAGAAGTCATCTGGCACTGAAAGCGAGGTGCTTGCAAAGCCCGAAGGTTTGCTCAAGTCCCCGCGTGCCACGGCCACCTCAGGGATGTTGTTCTTGAGCAGGTGGTGCGCCAAGAACCCCGCCTGTACATTTCCCTTGTCCGACGATTCCAAGGGCGTGAGATAACCTTGGCCCACCAGTCCCAAGAGACCTGGAGCTTGGCCCAAGAAGCCGCCGGCCTGTTGCCACTCGACCGTTGCCGCAAAGGAAAGCGATGCCACTAGCCCGCCGGCGATCACGCCACGTTTGATGGTTCGGGAAATCATGTGGAAAGCCCTTGGTGCGGGTGTTTGGAGGAATTCGGCTTCATTTGCGTCTTCCTGATCTCTCAATGTCTGGACGATTTGTTTCGAGATGAGCAAAGGTCCTTGTGATGCAATGGGGGGAGTCATGGGATTTGACCCGGCGGAGGATCGACAAGCCCCATAGGAGTGGATTCCGGAACCGCTCGCCAGTGCATCCGCCAGCCTTGACCGGTTCCCGTATGAGCCGTCACGAACCACACCAACAGTTCGTTGGACGGAGTGACGATGGCCGGTGGCAAGGTCTGCCCACTGAACATGGCAAGCAACTGCATCTGCTGAGTGGTCGTGCCATTGAAGAGATGCACTTGATCAAGATTTCCTTGGGTGCTCATTTGACTGAAGTCCACCTGTACACGAGTTCCCGGCTTGGTCTTCACTTGCCACTTGCAGTCGCAGTCGTGGGCATAGGGGGAATTTCCCGATCCGTCTTCGATGGTTCCCGAGTCCTGGTTCAGGGTCTGGGTCCCCTGGCAATAAAGCGTGCTGGAATCGATGCCGATCATCCGGTACTCCAGTCTCCAGTCGCCCACAGGTCCTTTCCAACGGATCACCGCACGGGAAGCCATCACTCGAAACCCATCGCCAATTCCCTTCAGCGGGCCTTTCCAGAGAATTTTTCCCGAATCGAGAACTTCCAAGGTCCCTTTTGCAGGAAGCTTGCCCAAAGCCTGCAACCGCAGTTCCCGATAGCCCCCCAAGGGCTCGATGGCCCACGTTTCCTGACTCTTGGAGGGCCGCAAGATGCCCGCAGGGTGGCGAGGATCATGGTTCGTGATCTTTGCGCCAACCATCCGCATGGCGGCCTCTGCATCCAACTCTCCAGCCCCCAAACCACCGACAAGCGACGGGTCTGTCGTTTCCAAGGGACGCGAGGAGGCCATCAGAAGGCGGCGGATGTCTGCCGAGGTCAAATTCGGTCGCAGGGCCTTGAGGCTTGCCGCCACCGCAGCGACCTCCACGGCCGCTCTGGATGTCTTGGCAAAAAAGACCCGCTGCTGCAAAAGCGGCGCTACAGAAACGGAGATCGAATCGCCGCGCGCCGCCATGCTCACCCAATCACCTTGGCTGGAGGTCCAGAGCTTGTGCCCCGAGGAATCCACCGCACCCACACAGAGGACACCCGGGAGACTCCCCGGAAACTGTGCGGTCCGAAATCCCCCATTGCCCGCCGATGCGATTACCAGGGCCCCTTGAGCCACCGCAGCTCGTACGATATCCTTCTGTTCTTGTGTCGGAGTGCCTCCCGACCACGCGCACACGATGATGTCCGCCTTGGCATGGGAGGCCAGACGAATCCCTTCGTAGCCTTGGGACATGTCGGGACGGGTCGCCACGTCCGAAAGGGCCTTGATCGGCAGGAATTTCACCTTCTCACCCGCCTGCGCACCCAGCGAGGCCAGAAGCCTTGTGGCCAGCAAAGAAGCCGACGCACTTCCGTGCCAGTGCTCCACGGCTTTAGCCTGCGGTACCCGGGCATCCCCGTCACCATCAGAAACATCCCAACCCGGCATGGGGCCAGACAAGGTGCGTGCTCCGACCCTTAAGGGCTGTGTCAGCCAAAAGGGACGCAGATGCGGGGTGTTCGCCTCGA
>JBDKGV010000199.1:0-6462 GCA_039798005.1 Fibrobacterota bacterium | reverse complement strand
CCTGCTGGCCGGTGACGGCCTTGATGACTTCCGGGCCGCAGATGAACATGCTGGCGTTCTTGCGAGTCATGATCAGGAAGTCGCACAGGGCGGGCGAGTAGGCCGCACCACCGGCGCAAGGGCCCAGGATCAAGGAGATCTGGGGGACCACACCGGAAAGCTGCACGTTGCGGAAGAAGACGTTTCCGTAGCCGGAGAGGGATTCGACGCCCTCCTGGATGCGGGCGCCGCCCGAGTCGTTCATGCCCACGACCGGAGTGCCGTTCTTCATCGCCATCTCAAGGATGTCGCAGATCTTGCGGGCGTGCACGCTGCCCAGCGTGCCGCCGGAAGTCAGGAAGTCCTGAGCGAACACCGCGACGGGACGGTTGTCCACGTAGCCGGTGCCGGTGATGACGCCGTCCGCCGGGATGTCCTTCTTCTCCATGCCGAATTCGTGGCAATTGTGCTGGGCGTGGGCGCCCATTTCGAGGAAGGTACCGTCTTGGAGGAGAGCCGAAACGCGCTCGCGAGCCGTGTACTGGCCCTTGGCGTGGCGGGCAGCGACCTTTTCAGGGGTTCCGCTGTTGAAGTTCTTCTCGCGGCGAACTTCCAAGTCCGCAAGGAGTTTGGGATCCATAGCCATTTGCGATAATCTCCCGGTTACTCAGTGATTTCCGCCCGAGCACAGCTCGGTCAGAACGCCGCTCAACGACTTGGGGTGCAGGAACGCGATGTCCTTGCCGCCAGCGCCCTTGCGAGGAGCCTTGTCGATGAGGCGGATGCCATCGGCCTCGGCCTGGGCAAGTGCGCCGATCAGGTCGTTGGTACCGAACGCGACGTGGTGGACACCTTCGCCGTTCTTCTCGAGGAACTTCGCGACCGGACTTTCTGGGCTGGTGGGCTCCAGAAGTTCGATGTGGGATTCGCCGACGCTGAAGAAGGCGGTCTTCACCTTCTGCTCGACAACTTCCTCAATGTGTTCGCATTTCACGCCCAAGGCCTTTTCCCAGACGGGAACAGAAACCTCGAGGGAATTCACGGCAATTCCGAGGTGATCGATCTTCGTAGCCATTTTCGCGATGCTCCTTTCGAAATGATGGAGAAAAGATAGTCAATAGATCATTCTATCCGAAATAAAAACGGACCGGGGCAGTGTTTTATCCATCGCCCGATCCGTTCATTTTTTACAGCCCAAGGCCCTTGCGAATCTGGGCTTGGACCTCGTCGATCGATTGGGTGCCGTCGACGCGCAGAAGCAGCCCCTTGGACTCGTACCATGCCACCAAGGGCTCGGTCTTGGAGTAGTACTCGTCGAGGCGGACCTTGAGGGCCTCCTCGTTGTCGTCGTCACGGCGCTTGCCCTGGGCGGCCATTTCCTCCGCGCGCTTGAGCACGCGGCCCAGCACGACGTCGCGCGGGATGTCGAGGTACACGACGCGGTCGAAGTTCCAGTTCTCGGAAAGGAACTCGCCCTGCGAGACGGTGCGGGGGAAGCCGTCCAAGATGAGGCCGTAGTTCCAGTCGTGCTGGTTCATGCGCTCCGAGAGCAGTCCGAAAATGATCTCGTCCGGCACGAGCAATCCCTCGGCCATGATGCGGCCGACCTTCCCGCCCAGCTTGGTGTGGTGCTGGCGGTGCCAGCGCAGGAGATCGCCGGTGGAGATGTGCTCAAGGTCGAATGCCTTGCACAGCAATTCGGCTTGAGTGCCCTTGCCCGAGCCTTGGGCTCCCAACAGGATCAGCTTTGGATTCTTGCGACTCATGAGTAACCTCCAAATGGCCCACATCCTGTGGGAAAGGCGCACAAGGTAGCAAGGGAGGGTGGGGGGGCGTATGTTGAAAAGTTGCAGAAAGATCCCTTCGGCTCGATTTTGGGACATATACTTGATCTTGGAGGCTGAGCATGGACGCAGTACGCGTAGATGGAAATCTTCAACAACTGGCAGCGATGGTGCGCGGGAACGCCAAGCGCCCCGATGTTGTTGTGGATGCACCTGCGGCCCCCAAGCCGGCTCTTCCCGACTCCACGCTGCGCATCGCGCGTGGCCTGTCCGATGAAGTGGCACCACCGATGCGCGATGAGGACGATGTGGACGCCATGATGATGGCTCTCACACAAGAAATGCGTTCCAACTCCGCACAAGCCCTGCAAGCTCACGGCCAATTGCACGAAGGCACCGTCCGCAACTTGATCTGATCCGTCACATCGGGAATGGGTCGAGATTGAAGCGCCGTCCCTTCGTTTGCTACAATTGATGGCTTCTGGTCCGACGATCTTCCCCCCTGCTTTGGTGCTTGCCTTGGTTGACACGCAAGCCTTGGGCGGGTAAACCGTCGTCGGCCTGCGTGGAGCATTCCCTATGGCAGCCAAGATTTCGTCCGTGCACAAGACCCAGGTCGATTTGACCGGACTCATGACGGTGCTGGGCCAGCACCTCTACTCGACCCCGATGGTGGCTCTGCGCGAACTGGTGCAGAATGCCCACGATTCGCTGGTGCGCCGCCGCATCGAGGACAGGGGCTTCGATGGAGAGGGGCAGATCCGGGTCACAGGAGATGTGGCCAAGGGCATCGTGCGCATCGTCGACACGGGTGCCGGGCTCACTGAAAAGGAGATCCACAGCTTCCTTGCCACCGTGGGCGTGGGGTACACCCGTACGCTGCGCGAGAAGACCGACAGCGAAGACTTGATTGGACTGTTTGGATTGGGCTTTCTTTCCGCCTTCGTGCTGGCCGAGAAGGTGACGCTGGTTACGACCTCGTACCAGAATCCCGACCAGGCTTGGTGTTACCAGTCCAACGATGGCCGCCAATATTGGGTCACGGAAAAGCCCCCCCGCGAGACGGTAGGCACCGAGGTGGAACTGGTGCTGCGCGAACAATACCGACACTTGGCCGGAACAGGCATGCTCGACAAGATCTTGGGCCGATACTGCGCGCTCATTCCCGATCCCATCTTCATCGGGGATTCGCAGGAGCCCTTGAATGCGATCGCACCGCCTTGGCGCAAGGACCCGGACGCCCCCTTGGATCATCCGGTGCAGTACCGCAAGAAGTGCTTGGCCTTTGCATCGCTCTTTGAACAGCGCTTTGAGCCGCTGTGCACCATGGAGGTCAAGCCCTCCGGGTTGAGCGACGCCCGCGGACTTTTGTGGATCCAGAACGGCGCCAGCTACGCGACCAGCGACAACCGCAATCTCTCGGTGTTCGTGCGGGGCATGCTGCTGGACGACGATGCGCGCGACATGCTGCCCTCGTGGGCGGGTTTCGTGGGCGGGGTGATCGAGTCGAACCATCTCACGCCCACCGCCAGTCGTGAGGATCTCCAGAAGAACGACGTGTACCGCGCCGTGGTGGAGGCGCTCAAGGAAGCGCTGATCGATGGAATGGCCACGGTGGCCAAGCAGGAAAGCGCCGCCTGGCGCCGCGTGCTGTCGCGCCACAACGAGGCCTTGCTGGGCGCTTCGCTTTGTGACCCGCGCCTGTTTTCACTGCTTGCCGATGACCTGCAGATTCCAACCTCCCAAGGGGATCTTCCGGTGGAAAGCTTGCGCCACGCGGGTTGCCTGCACGTGACGCTGGGCAGTGAAGGGGGCTTTGAGGAAATGCTCTTCCGCTCCCTGAAAGTGCCTGTCGCACGCGGGGAGCGATATGCGGTGGTGCCGTTCTTGCGTGAGTGGGTGAGCCAGCGCAGCGGGCGTCTCATCGAGATGGGAACGGCTCAAGGGAACCAGGAGATGTTCACGCCGGGGCATCTGGACGAAGAGGCGATGGAGTGGTTGACCCGGCAGTTGTGCGACGGCGAACTGTTGGTGCCGGCCCGCTTCGCACCGGTGGAATTGCCGCTTGTGATCGTGCCGGACCGCGAGGCCGAGTTGAAGCGTCGGTTGGAGGAGGATCAGGCCGATGCGCGCATTTCGGTGTCCGCATTGAAATTGGCGCGGGCCTTCACGGCCAAGGTGGATGGTTCGGTGCTCTCACGGCTTTATCTCAATCTCGATTGTCCGGCGGTCGTCTCCTTGCTGGAGGCTTATGAGGCCGCAAGCCCCGGGGCCGAGGCTGCCGCGCGGCTGTTGTGGTCGCTCAAGGTCGTGATGGCCTCCAACCGGGAAGACTCCAGACTCGATCTCAACAAGGCCTTGTCACGCCTGTGCGAAGCCGCACAGACCGTGGCCGGCAATTCCCCCATCAAGTAAAGAAGCGGAGATTCACATGGACATCTGGGCATGGGTCGAGACGCTGCAGGACGACCTGCGCGAAAGTGGATACGAACGGCTGGCGGATCTGGTTGATCAGATCCAGCGCGATGTGGGGGAGAACAATTACGAACGGGCCCAGGCAGCCCTGCCGGAAGCGCTGGCCGGTGCGCGCGCCATCAAGAACCCGTGGCTTGAGGTCTACTTGCGGCATTGGGGCATGCAGAACCGCATGAACAACATCGGTGAGGGCGAGACCGCCTTGGGCGAGGCGACTTCGCTCCTGGAATTCGCCCACCGCAAGGAAACGGTGGATTGCCCGCAGTCGGTGTGCGTGACCCAGGACATCTCCAAGTGCTATGGCAACGTGGACGGCATCGGTTGGGCACAGGATCGCTTGGACGTGTGCCGCGAGACCATGGCGCGCATCACGCCGGAATGGCCCTGTTTCGATTGCCTGTCGCGCGAGTATTCCGAGGCGTTGATCGACCAAGGCAAGGCCGAGGAGTCGATCGCGTTCTTGGAGGAGCAGGCCAAGGCGATGGCGGATGCGGGTGAGGAGATCGACTCGCGCTACCGTTGGCAGCAGGCCGACAGCGTCTGGAAGGCTGGCCGACCGGAGGAGGCCTTGGCGTTGTATCAGGAAATCGACGAGATGGAAGACGGCGCCGTGGAGGACGACCGGATCGCGCGCTACAACTACCAGTCCCAGATCCTCTCGGAGCTTGGTCGCACCGACGAGGCCTTGGAGATCCTGTCCGACTGGAAGTCACTTACGCCCAGCGACTATGTCAGTTGGTCCCGCGCCGTCGAGCTGATCGTAGGAAAGAAGCCCGAAACCAACACCTGGAGCCTGGGCCAGAAGCTGCAACACGCGCTGGACCATCTGGTGAAGGTGGGAGCGCATCGCAATGCCCTGGACATGGCCGAGCGGCACGGTTGGCTCGCCTGTGGTCGTGGTGCGCGCGAGACGGCGCGACGCGCCCTTGCGGCCATGGAGGCCTGCGTGCCGCGCCTGCGGGTGGAGCTGGATGCGCGCGAACGCGTGGCGGCCTTGGCCAAGCGCGTGGAATCGTTGCCGGACCGGACCGATCTCCCGGCGCCTGCCGCTGAGCTGGTCGCGCACCTGCGGACCATGGAAGAGCGCGACCCTGAGCGCGAGATCGAGTGGCTCATGGCGGCACGGCTCCAGTTGCCCGATGACATGAAGCTTCTCCTGGAGACCGCCGATGCTCTGAAAACTTGCGCCCTTGGGGCCGATTCGCAAGCGCTCCTTTGGCAGGCCTTGGAAGCGCATCGCGATTGGCGCCCGGTGATCTACCGGTTGCAGGGACATGTGCTCAAGGCCGCCGATGCGCGTGCCCACGAACGGCTGCTTGGATTGGTCGAGCCGACCGACCCGGCCACCGCCTGCTGGATCCGGATGCGTTGGGCCTTCTTGAACGGCCAGTGGACCGAGGTGGGGGAGCATGCGGTGCGCATGCTGGCCATCGAGAACGACGACGATGCGCGCGACCTTTGGGCCCAAGCGGCCATGAAGGAGGAGGATTTCGAGACCGCTGTGCGCCTGCGCAAGGAGCAATTGGCCTCGACCACGGAGCTCAACCGCGGCGTGTGCTGGGACCTGCTCTGTGCGGCCTCGGCGGCGGGAGAATGGGAAACGGTCCGCGAGTACGCGGTGAAGCTGGGGATGGAGTTGGAGGGGACCGAAGGTCCAATCGAGGAGGATTGGGGCCGGGTCATGGTCGCCTACGAGGAGGACGGGAAGAACTTCCGGTACGTGGCCACGCGCACCGGGCCGGTGACGGCGACGATCGAAGAACCGGCGCCTGGCCGTCGGAAGCAGAAGGCCGGGGATCGCGTGGTGTTCAACCCAAGGCCCCAAGAGGAAGCGCCCGAGGACGAGGAGGAGAAGAAGCATTTCCTCTATACCTACGGACACCTGCATACGGTGCAGGCGGGGGCCTTTGAGCGCAGTTGGCTCTTGGACGGAGCGCAGCCCACCGACAAGACTTACGCATCTTTCCGCGATGCGCTGTGGGGCAAAGGCTGGGCCTGCTGGATGCTGTCACGGGAGGGTTACGAGGTGAACGACCCCACCCAGGAAGACGAAGAGGCGATGCTTCCCGGGATGCTCGTGCTGGTGGCCGCACCCAAATCGGTGCCGGCCCTGGAGATCCACGAGGCGCTCAAGACCTTGACCAAGCGTTGGAAGCATCCGCTTTGCTGGCGTGAACTTGCCGAGCATGTGGATCGCGACGTGGCCCATCACCTTGAGGTCGAG
>JBDKGV010000198.1:0-6559 GCA_039798005.1 Fibrobacterota bacterium | reverse complement strand
GCTGCCCAAGCAAAAGATCGACCGCGCCTGTCTGGACCACCACATCGGGCGTTGCGATGCGCCCTGCGTCGGACTGCAGACGCAGGAAGATTACCGCGCCATGATCGGGCAGATGGAGATGGTGCTCGAAGGCAAGGAGGACCAGTTCCGCAAGGAGCTGGAGGCCGACATGCAGGCCTGCGCCAAGCGTCTGGACTTCGAGGCGGCCGCCCGACGGCGCGACCAGTTGCAGGCCTTGGCCAAGCTCAAGGAGCGGCAGCGTATCGACCTCGCCGAGGCGGTGGACATCGACGTGGTGGCCTTGGTGCGCGACGGCCGCTGGGGCGTGGTGACCTGGATGGAGATCCGCGCCGGATGCGTGCAGGGGCGCCATCACGAGACCCTTTCCTGCCCGCTTTCCGAGGAGGATTCCGAGGTCATGGCCGGGGCGGTGGTGGGCCGCTATCTCGATCGCAAGCCGCCGCCGGAGCTGCTCGTGTCCTGCCTTCCCGATGGCCAAGAACTGTTGGAGGAATACCTCAGCGGCCTGCTGGGGCGCAAGGTCGAGTGCCATCTGGCCCGCCAGGGCAGGCGGTTCCGGCTCGCGCAGCTGGCCCACGCGAACGCGAAGATGCTGTTGACCGAGCATCTCGCCCACCTGGAAGCGCGCGAGCGCGTGACAAATTCCGTCAAAGAGCTGCAGGAGGCGCTGGGGCTGCCAGTCCCGCCGCGCCGCATCGAGGGCTTCGACATCTCGCACCTTTCCGGAACCGGGACGGTGGCCTCCATGGTGGTGGCCATCGACGGAAAGCCGGCCAAGGGCGAGTACCGCCGGTTCCATGTGAAGACGGTGGAGGGCATCGACGACTTCGCGTCCATGCGCGAGATCCTTGGGCGACGCTTCCGCCGCATCCGCGAGGAGGGGCTTGAGCCGCCCGATCTCGTACTCATCGACGGCGGCAAGGGGCAGCTGGGCATGGCGGTGGAGGCCATGGCCGAGGAAGGCTTTCCCGACCAGAAGGTGCTGGGCCTGGCCAAGCGCATCGAGGAAGTGTTCCTGCCCGGCGAAAGCGAACCCCGCATCCTGCCGCGCACCTCCGCCTCCTTGCAACTCCTCCAGCGCCTGCGCGACGAGGCGCACCGCTTCGCCATCACCTTCCAGCGGGAGCAGCGCACGTCCACCATCACCGCGTCTTGGCTGGACGGCATCAAGGGAGTCGGTCCGCAGAAGAAGCAGCTCCTGCTCCAGCACTTCGGTTCCGCCTTGAAGGTGAAGGAGGCCAAGGAAGCGGATCTCGCTCAACTGGTCGGCCCGCAAATCGCCGCGACCATCGTGGCTCGCGCCGCACTGGCTTCGTCCTATCTCGATCCGATTCCCGCGGTCCTGATGGCGGCTGAACCGTCCGCATGAGGTTCAACCTCGTTCCGGTCGTTGCGCTGTCATGCCTCACCGGCCTCATCACATCGATGTTCCAGCCCGATGCGACACCCTCCGGCCGCCCCCCCCTGTCGCAAGACCATCCCCTTCCTTGGCTCCCGCGCTCCACGGATGTGCTGGTCATGACCGACTCTGCGCTGGAGGAATCGCTTTACGACTGGATGATCCTGAGGATCCGTGCCGAGGATTCCTTGTTCGATTTCGATCGCGAGATCGTGATGCGCCAGCCGGCAGTTTACCTGGATCTCTACGCCACCCGCACGATCGAAGAGCAACTGCAGGATGGGGGATTCGCACAATTGCTGGGCAGTGTCGATCGGCGCTTCGTCCACGATGCGACCTTGGCCTACCTCAAATTTGGTGCCGAGGAACACGCGAGCCTGCTGGTGCGCGCCCAAGGAATCCTGCTCGATCGCCAATCGCGTCAAATCGAGCCGGAAATGAGCTCACTTTCCAGCCTCGACGAAATCCTTGCGGATGCCGATCCGGATACCCTCTGCCAAAGGCTCGACGCGCAATGGGAGAATCTCGAGGAGGATCTCCCTGGTCTGAGAAGCGCGTGGATCCACAGGCATGTCAGGCAATTCACGACTCCTTGAATCGCTTCGGTGGTTCAGAACCGAGGGAATGGGACCTCAGCGCCGCACATCGCCATCGGAGGCCCACGAAGCCTTGCGTGTCATGTTTCCCCATTCCTGTTTGCGCTTGAGCGCCCACTGGATCACACCCAGCAAGCGCCACCAGGTGTTCATCTGACGATAGCCGAAGCTCTCCAGCAGGGTGGCGAACAGCAGTTTGAAGATCTGACGGTAGTTCTGGAACAACCGGTACGACACTTCCTCCAGCAGGACCGCATTGAGGGTTTGCAGAAACCCAAGCACATAGACCAGCACCAGGAACAGGACGGCGGCCGACCAATCGATCACTCCGAACCAAGCCGACACCAGGAAGAAGACGATCCCTCCGACCTCGATCAAGGGTTCGATCGCCTCGAACAGGGTCATGTAGGGAAACGAAAGCCACCCCACCGCACCGGAACCTCGCCGGAACATCAGCGAGCGATGCTTCCATAGACTTTCCAACAAGCCCCGCTGCCACCGGATGCGCTGGCTGCGAAGGACCTTCAAGGTCTCCGGCGCTTCCGTCCAGCAGATCGGGTCCGGAACGAACACGATGCGGTAGGCCTTGCCCTCCCTGATCATCACATCATGAAGCCTGACGATGAGTTCCATGTCCTCCCCGATGGTCCCCACGCTGTAGCCACCGACGCGCACCACTGTCTCCCGATGAAAGATCCCGAAGGCACCGGAGACGATGAGCAATGCGTTCATGGGAGACCAGCCCAAGCGCCCGAACAGGAAGGCTCGCAGGTACTCCGCCACCTGAACCAAGGCCAAGGGGTTCTTGGGCATGCCGATCTCGTTCAGAAATCCGGCTTCGACCTTGCAGCCGTTGGCCAACCGGATGGTCCCTCCGGACACGATGGTCCGAGGGTCCTCCAAAAAGGGCTGCACGCAGCGCAACAGGCTGTCCTGTTGCAGAATGGAATCGGCGTCGATCCCACAGAAGAGCGGATACCTCGACGCATTGATGCCTGCGTTGAGAGAATCGGCCTTGCCCCCGTTCTCCTTGTCGATCAATCTCAGGTTGGGATAAAGCGACGAGCGGTAGATCCCCCGGATCGCCGCATGGGAAAGGCGCTGCTGCATCGCCTCGGGAAACAGCTCCAGTCCAAAGGCCTTCCGGGCCGCCTCCAGCGTCCCGTCCTTCGATCCATCGTTGATCACGATGATTTCGTATTCCGGATAGTTCGTCTGGTTCAGCGACCGGACCGTCGCCTCGATCGTGGCCTCCTCGTTGTATGCCGGAACCAGAATGCTGATTGGCGGGACGAATCCTGAAAAGGCCTCATGGATGGCGCGATTGCGGGTGGGGGTGCGATTGAGGTGCCGCGTGATGGTGACGGCAGCCACAAGGTTGATGAGCAGGACCCCCGCAGTCAGCAGCAGGAAATAAGCAAGGAAGCCATACTGGATAAACAGGGAAAACCAATGAAAGAAGGTTGCGATCATCCCATGTTCCTCGCGGCCAGCGCGTGCCGAAGCATGTCGCGCGCAAAGGGATCGTCCAAGCGGGACGCCTGAAGCTCGATTTCGATCGGCTTGACACCCGGAAGCCTGACCAAGGTGTGCGCGGCACGGTAGCGCACCCACCATTCCCGGTGAGCAAGCAAGGGGACCAGGAGAGGCATGTCCTCGCGCACCCCGATACGCCCCAAGGCATTCACGGCGGCCACCACGACCTGCCACGCGTCCTGGCCAAGGCGACTGCGGACGAACTCGCCCAGTTCCGGATCGTGAACCGACTTGAGGAGGGCAGCCTCCTGCTCCCAGCCCTGCCTTCGGTGCAGCAGCGTCTGAACCACCACCATGCTGGCCTCGTTGCGGATCGCTCCAAGAAAATGCAAGGCGCGCAGAGGTGGAGCTTCAAGATCGTTCAGCAAGCGCAGGACCAAAGGTTCGGTCAAGGCATCCGCTCCGATCTCCAGCAAAATCCGGTAAATGCTTGGCAGAGGCCATTCCTTGCGAACGATGAAATCCTCGAGAAACACCTCCACCGTGCGTGGTCCGTCGATCCGTGCCAAGGCCCGGATCGCCGAAAGGGAAAGGTACGGATCCTTGCTCCGCGCCGCTTCGGCCAGAATGCCCCAACTGCCTTGGTGTCCAAGATGCCCAAGGGTCGTCGCCGAAATGATCCGATCGCGAATCCCCCCCTTGCGCAAGGCCTTGTTGCAGTATTCGATGACCCCCGCATTTCGCGCCAGGTCCGACAATCGATCCTTGAACTCGCCTCGCAAGGATTCCTGAAGGCGGCTCCAGACCTCGAGAAATGGAAACAGCTGATTTTCTCGAATTCCGAAATTCTTGCCTTCGCCTTCCGGGTCCAGCAGTTGCAGCATCCATTGACCGCGCCACCGTTCCTCCCGCGCTTCCTTGGCCTCGTTGCGCAAATGAAGCACAAGGATCGACACCAGCAAAGCGATGATCGCCCCCAAAGTGATCAAGATCACCCATACGGCAATCAATACGGGGAGTTGATCGAACCGATGCAACCGCTCCCACCAGAGAGCCACCGCCAAGGCGAGTTCATCGGCCAAAGGAATACTCGAGGCCAACGCCTCCCCCCCAGCGATCATGAACCTCGCCCTGCCGTGTCCATCCCAAATTGACGCGACCCAGCAGACCCGAGGACAGTTCCTGCCGGCAGAACAGCCCAAGCGTCGTCACGCGCGTTTCCATGATCCGTTCGCCGACACGCTCGAAGTCGGTGGATTGCCCACCTTGGACTCCCGCCGCACTGCGATCGCTCCAGGAGCGATCCACAAGAGCACGCCATGCCGTGGATCGCCGATCCCCGGATGCGAACGTCTCGCTCAATCCAGCCCCGGCATGCCAAGCCCCGTGGTAGGTTTCCAACAACAAGGAAGGGGATGTCACCGTCAGGGATGCATACTGGGCGAACTTTCCATCCAATCCCAGGAACCAGCTTCGGGACAAGGGGAGAAAGACCCCGAGCTTGAAGGACCGGGTCGGGAGGAACACCTCTGTCGATCCTGAACTCGCATCAAGGCTCCAAGTCCAATCCCGCCATTTCCGGGAAATCTGTGCGACCGCTTCGGCATCCCGCAGATCAAAACGACGGACCTCCCGCCATCCGCCTGATATTCGCCAAAGCGAGTCCTTCCAAGCCAAGGAGGCATTCCCATCCAGCCACGGGCCGCTTCGGGAAGGGGACAGCGCCTCCCCGGAAAGATCCAGCGAAGCGATCCATTGCGCCTGTACCGACATCGCAAGCGCCAAGCCGGACAGGAGCCACGACCTCACCGCAAGAAGCGCCTGAGTCGGGCCAGCAGTTCACCGGGATGGAACGGCTTGACCATGTAGTCGTCCGCACCGTTGTCCAAGGCGCGCACGATGTCCTGCTCCTGCCCTTTCGAGGTGAGCATGACGATCGGGACGTGTTCCCAACCCTCAAGGGCCTTCAAGGCGGTGGCAACCTGATAGCCGTCCATGTACGGCATCATGATGTCGGACAGGACCAAGCTGGGAGGCGGCATCGTCGCCGCCTTATCCATCGCATCTTTTCCAGTGACCGCCGTCACGGTTGCGTATCCTTCGCGCTGCAGGATATGCTCCAGCAGCGTCCGGACCACGTCGTCGTCCTCGATGATGAAGATGTTTTTGTTTGGCACAACCCCATTCTATCACCGAAAGTCCCTCGGATGCCATGTCTTTCTACGACCTTGGCATGACTTGGATTTCGAGGCTATTTCCAGCTGGCATGGTAGGTGTAGCGCACCGTCGCCTCACCGTGGGCAGGCACCTTCACCGGAAACACGAGCGTGGACGCATCCTTCCGTCGATACGCGGGCGAGGCCGTCTTCACATTCCACTTCGGCCAGTTCTGGCGTTCGATCACCTCCACCTCCACGGCTTCGTCCTTGCTGTTGTGGATGGTCACGGCAATGGTTTCGGTACGATCTTCCTTGACCGTGCTGGAGGCCTCCACCACGCGTTTTCCGAAGAGGTCGAAGGTCTGTCCCAGCGCCAGATGCAAGGTATCCTCCTTGGAGGTGTGGTCGATGCGGTCTTCACCGACGAACTGCAACGACCCGGATGCATCGGCCTTGTAGACGCGCACCTTTCCCTTCGGAAGGGGCATGCCCAGCCGGTTTTTCTCCGTGTTGGGAACGTCCACGATGACGGCGAGCTTGCGTCCCTCCTTGGTGTCGGGCTCGCGATTCCACCACCAGTAGCGTGCTGCGTACGATTCGTCGAAGACGAAGCGCTTGCGCACGCCCACGCCGCGAGCCGTCAGGAGATTGACCTGCTTCTGCTCCTTGTCCAGCACCGTCGCCGGCCTCCCCAGCTCGTAAAGATGGTACTCGAAAAGCCCCTGTTCCTGGAACCCTGCAGGCATATCCACCAGCTCGCCCAGGACCTCATCCATCATGGCCGACTTGGCCATCATCGGCTCCGATGGCATGGCGGCGCGCGGCTGGTGTTCCGGGATGCGGTTCACGGCACCGGCCACCAGCTTGAGCTTGGCGTCCCGGAAGGCCGTGCCCGAGTAGTTGTTGAG
>JBDKGV010000197.1:0-6623 GCA_039798005.1 Fibrobacterota bacterium | reverse complement strand
CCACGGCAGTGAGCAGCGCTGGAATCGCGGAATTCCCCTTGGAACAAAGGGGACTGTTTCTGGTGATCTTGCACGGGCTTGATGGCCTGACCTCGACAAGGATGGTATCGCCATGACTCGACCCTTGCTTGAATATCTCGAATACCGCGACTACCTCCGGGACTGCTACGAGGACCGCAAGCGGGCGAATCCAAGGTATTCGCTTCGCATGATGGGCAAGCGCATCGGGATCGATCCGGGCTATCTTCTCCATGTGATGCGCAAGGAAAACCATCTCTCGCCCCGCCTCGCCGAAAACGCCTGCACCTACCTCGCCTTCACGGCGCGCGAGAGCGAGTATTTCATGGGCTTGGTGGGATATGCCCGTGCCCGCAACGACGCCGAGGCGCGTGGATTCTACGAACGCATCCAGGCCTTGCGAGCGCCTGCGGTCAAGGCGCTTTCCGATGCCCAGTTCGAATTCTACCGCGACTGGCGTCATGCCGTCGTCTTGGCATCCCTTGAGATCGCGCCCTTCGGGGAACGTTACGGAGAACTGGGACGCCGTCTCTCCCCGCCGCTTTCGGCCGCACGGGTCCGCAGCAGCATCGTGCTGCTGGAAAAACTCGGCCTTGCCCACCGCACCGAATCGGGGAACTGGGAACGCACCCATCGCAGCTTGAGCACCGGGGAGCAATCCACCCTGTTGATGCGGGAATTCCACAAGGAGATGATCGGGCAGGCCGCGAATTCCCTCTCGCGCGTGCCTCCCGAAGGCCGTGATGTCACCAGCCTCACCTTGCACATGCGCAAGGAGACCCTCGACGATGTGCGTCAATTGCTGCGCCAGTGCCGCCAAGCCATCCTGCAGCGCGTCGCCTTGGACCAGGAGGCCGACATGGTCTTCCAGGCCAATTTCCAGATCTTCCCCCTGACACAGTGGGACGCCTGATGCGGCGACTTCTTGCGATCGTCCCGCTGTTGCTCTACGGATGCGCCGAGCAGGTATCCGGAGGTGGTGGCGGAATCGAGACCGGAAACGCCTTGGCGGTCCAGTTCACGGATTCCGTCGGCGTACCCGCCGCCCGCACCACCGTACGCATCGTGCCTGCCGACTATCGCGCCAAGGCGGGCGACACCACCACCCCACCTTCGGCCCGGCGCTTGGAAACCGACAGCCTCGGCTGGATCCGGACGGAATTGCCGACCGGTACCTTCCGGATCGAAGCGCACCGCAATGCCGACGGCGCATGGTGGGAATGGCGTGCCGGCCGTGATGAAGCCAAGCCTGCAGCCGTCGCCCTTGCGCGCATCGGATCCGTCCATGGCACGGCCCTCCTGCCTCAAGGGGTCGTGCGCGCCTGGATCCGGATTCCCGGGAGAGCCGGTGGGGTCTGGACCGAAGGCGACGGCAGCTTCGTCCTGGATTCCCTTCCTCCCGGCAACCTGACCATCGAAGCGCTCTTCGACACCCTCGCGGGCGAGGCCCAAGTTCAACTCGCCCCCGGATCCCAGGTCAATCCTGACATCGCTCCAAAGCCCGATGGCATGCGCCGTGACACCGTGTTCGTGGATGCCCGGAGCGCAGGCGTGCAAGCGCCGATCGAAGGATTCCCGCTCCTGCTTCGCCTGGATTCCTCGTGGTTCCCTTTTGCCACCGCAAGCCCCATGGGAGCAGACCTGCGGGTCTTGCAGTCCGACAAGGTGCTTCCCATGGAAATCGAGCGTTGGGACGTCAAGCAAGGCAAGGCCGAGCTGTGGGTCCGGGTCGATGTACCGGTGCGGGATTCCATCCCGTTGGTCCTGGTGTGGGGCGGCACCCAAGCCTCCCTTTCCAAGGGGGGGACGGTGTTCCGCCCCTCCGAAGGGTTTCAATCCGTCTGGCACATGCAAAATTCGCTGGATGCCTCCGGATCGTCGCAGATGTTGAACCTTGCTGGAACCCTCGCCAACGGAACGATTGCCGGCCCTGCCCGCAGCTTTGCAAGCGACAGTGCGGCCTTGGTTTCCGTGAATTGGCAAGGTGCAACCTCGGCCTTCCAGTGGGATGCCTGGGTGCTGCCGCAAAGCCAGGGTCTGAGTCTGGATGCCATCCTGTCGGCCGGGCCCTACGGGCCGCGACTGCACCGCTCCGGGGATGAGGCGGGCGCCTGCTTCACGCTTGCCGACACGAGCACGGGCTCCATCCCGGCAACTGTGTGTTCCCAACGCCCCCTCAACGACGGGAGCGCGCATCTGGTCACCGGACAATGGAGTCATGACACGCTTCGACTCTATGTCGATGGAATCCTCCAAGGAATCGGAGCCGCTGCGTATTCCTTCTCCCGGACCATGCCCGTCTTTTTCGGACGCCACCCGAACGGCTTGGGCGTGCTGACAGGCATGCTCGACGAGGTGCGCTTCCAGGAAACGGCTCGCTCGGCGGACTGGATCCGGCTGTCTTGGGCGACCCAGCGCCCCCTTTCAAGCACCGTTCGCAGCAAGTAGCCCCGATCGCGGGATCGCATCCGATCGCCAAGGCTTGTCCATGATCGTCGAGACTTGCTATCTCTAGAGTCTCTACAGGAGTTCATTCATGAAGCGATCGTTTTTGCATCTGGCCGGCCTTTGTCTGGCGGCAACCGTTGCCCAGGCCCAGGAGGCCACCCGACTCGTGGTGAGAGACACCGTTCTCTCCAATGGCCTTCGGGTCCTGGTCCATCCCAATCCATCCGTCCCGTCGGTCTCATGCCGACTGTTCTATGCGACCGGATCGGTGCACGAGCATCCCGGCGCGACCGGTATCGCCCACATGCTCGAGCACATGCTCTTCAAGGGCACGAGAAAGGTCGGCACATCCGACAGCACCCAGGACGCCGTCTACCTGCCACGCATCGATTCGCTCCATGCGCTTGTGAAAAAGGCCGTGCGCAGCGGGGATGCGACCAATGCCAAGCGGCTGCGCCAGGAGATGGACACGCTCAACTCCCGGCATCGACGGTACTTCGTCAAGGACGAGCTCTGGCAGGTCCTGCGCGAGAAGGGCGGCACCGGACTCAACGCCTTCACCACCGATGTGGGAACGGCGTACTTCGTGACGCTCCCCCCATCGGAGGTCGAACTCTTCTACTGGCTGGAAAGCGACCGCATGCAGCATGCGGTGATGCGTGACTTCTACGCCGAGCGCGATGTGGTCAGGGAGGAACGCCGCCTTCGCACCGAGAACCGCCCCGACGGCAGGTACTGGGAATCCCTCGAGCGCATGTTCTGGGAGGCCAATCCGCTGGGGAACCCCACCATCGGCTGGCCATCGGACATCGAGAACTACGATCGCGCCTTGGCCGAAGAGCACTACAAGCGCTACTACGGTCCGCAAAACGCCATCCTGGTGCTGACCGGAGCCATCGATCCCGACAGCGCCTTCGCCCTGGCCTCCCGCTACTTCGGATCGATCCCCAAGGGGGCGCAGTTCCCCGAGGTCGTCACCCGCGACCCGGAACCCGCCGGTCAGAAGCGCCTTCTGGTCGCACGCGACCAGGCCAAGCCGCGCATCGACATCCTCTTCCAGACCCCGCCGATCATGGATTCGGCCGCCCCTTCGGTCGAGGTGCTGACCGGCATCCTTTCCGGCCAGAGCGGTCGACTCTACGCCACCCTGGTCGATTCCCTGCGCCTTTGCACCGACGCTCAAGCTTCCCATTACGTCCAGGGCCTGGCCTCGGTGGTGCGCATCCATGCGGTCCCGGCACCCGGAGCGGACATCGCCCGCATCGAGACGGAGATCTGGAGGATCCTCGATTCGCTCAAGACGCGCCCGGTGGAGCCGCGCGAGCTCCTGCGGGTCAAGAACCAGGTCACCATGGGCAAGTTGCGCCAGATGCGCGACATGGAAAGCCTTGCCACCGAGCTGGGATTCAGCGCCATCTACGGCGACTGGAGACTCGTGAACACCTTCCCCGAAGCGGTCCAGAAGGTGGAGGCCGACCGGATCCGCAAGATCGCATCCACCCATCTCCTGCCAGAACGTTCGACCGTCGGCATCCTGACCAACAAGCCGAAAGAGGCTCGCCGATGAAGGCCCGTTTGACAAATTCCGTCAAGAATCCCCTTCTCGCCCTGGCCCTGGGCTCCCTGGCCCTGGCCGGATGCGCAGGCCTCAAGGCCCTTCCCGAGAAGGGGCAGTACGACCCCAGCCCCAAGGTCCGCGGCGGACTCACCGGCGACGAATCCATCATGAACGACACTGTCGGGGACGAATCGCCGGTCCCGGCCGGCAAGGCCCAGGCGACACCACCCGTGGCCGGTGCCTCCACCATCCCGGCCAGCTACCGTTCCCTGGTCAGCCACCCGATCCCCTACACCCCGCCGTTGCTCTCCTCGCGCGCGGACACCTTGGAGAACGGAGCCGAGGTCTACTGGGTCGAGGACGCCCAACTGCCCATCGCAAGCATCAGCTTCCTTTGGAAGGAAGGCACTCTGGGGCTTTCCCCCTTCGAGGCCGTGACCTCGCAGGTCCTCGGGAGCATGCTGCGCCAAGGCGGGACCAAGTTCCATGACGCCCGTTGGATCGACGACACCCTGGAGGTCATGGGCGCCGACATCTCCACCGGCATCGGATCCGTCCGCAGCCAAGCGGCGGTCCAAGGATTCAGCCGGGACATCCCCTTCCTGCTCGACCTCCTGGGCGAAATGCTGACCAGGCCCGCCTTCGACACGGCGCGCCTGTCCATCCTCAAGTCCGAGATGTTCCAGGCCATCGAGCACCGGTTGGATGCTCCGGCCCAGGTCCTGGACGCCGCATGGAGCCAGGTGCAATACGGCCCGAGCGCCTGGACCCGACGTCCGGACTCCGCGCAGGTCGCGCGCCTGACGCCCTCCCATCTGGCGGAAAGGCTCCCGGAGCGGTTCCGCGCCCGCAATTGCGTGATCGCGGTGGCGGGCAAGGTCGATCGCCCCTTGATTCGACAAAAATTGACAAAACTTCTCTCGGGCGCAGCCAGCCCCAAGCTCGCCGTTCTCCCCGAGCTTCCGCCCCGGCATGAGGCCGGCGTCTGGCTCGCTCCCGTCGAGGCCACCCAGGCCTTCGTGAAGATCGGAACCCGCTTCGTGCGCCGCGACCACCCCGACTACTATCCGCTGATGCTCGCCTGCCAAGCCCTGGGATCGGGCTTCGGCACCCGACTCGTCGATCGGATCCGCTCCGACGAGGGCCTGGCCTACCATGTGAGCGCCTTTGCGGGCTCCGACTACGACCGCGAGGCCCTGCTTGGCGTGGATCTCCAGACCAAGAGCGCCTCGGCCCACCGCGCCATCGCGCTGGTCTTCGAGGAGGTGCGCAAGCTGCGCGAGGCCGGCTTCAAGCCCGGCGAGCTGGACAAGGCGCGCAAAGGGCTGAAGGCCGCGCTTCCCACGCTCTTCGATACGCCCGAAGGGACCGCGGAGATGTTCTCCCAAAGCGCCGCCTGGGGCCGGAAGGATGACCACTTCCGCACCTACCAGAAGGCCATGGACACCATTCCCGAGAGCCTGGTCCTTGAGGTCTTCCGCAAGCACTTCAAGCCCGAGGAGTTGCGGATCGTCGTGGCCGGACCCAAGGAGGCGCTGCTTGCCACCCCGGCGGACGGTTCCCCCGCCCTGTCCAGCTACGGCCCGGTGCATCTCCTTTCGAAGGACGACCTGCTTCGCAGCGACCTGAAGTGAGATCCGTCCGGACGCTCTTCTGGTTCCGCCGGGACTTGCGACTGGACGACAACCTTGGACTTTGCCGCGCGCTCGAGGAGGCCCGGGAGCGCGGAGGCACCACCGCCGGGTTGTTCCTCTTCGATCGCGACATCCTGGACCACCTCGATCCTTTGGATCGGCGCGTCGCTTGGATCCACCGGAGCCTCACGCAATTGGCGCGGGCATTTGAAGCGCGAGGGTCGCGCCTCCTTTGCCTGCACGGAACCGTCCTTCCGGAACTCGAACGGCTGCTTCCTTCCTTCCCGGAACTGGCATCGATCCACTGCAACCACGACCAGGAACCGGCCCGCCTGGCACGCGACGCGTCGGTGGACGGATTTTGTCAGGGCAAGGGCTTGGGTTTCCGCACTTGGAAGGACGCCACGATTCTCGAGAGGGACGAACTCCTCAACCAAGGCGGGCTTCCCTACCGGGTCTTCACCCCCTACCGGAACGCTTGGCGCAAGCTGGTGGAGTCCCGCCCCGAACTCCTTGCCCCCGCGCCATCCACCGATCTTGCCGCAAACCTCCTTGCTCCGGCCGAAGGGCTTGGGCACGAGGCGATCCCGTCCCTCGAACGCTTGGGGTTCGCGGACCACGAACCCGTCTTTCCCACCGGTGAGAGCGGCGCCTTGTCGCAATGGGAATCCTTCCGTCCCCGTCTCGAGGCCTATCCGGTCGACCGCGACATCCCGGCACGGGACGGGACCAGCGGACTCGCCACCGCGCTGCGATTCGGCACGATTTCGGTCCGGCGCCTTTTTCGGGAATGTTTGACAGATTCCGTCAAATGGTCCGACGAGCTGATCTGGCGCGAGTTCCACCAGATGTTGCTGTGGAACTTCCCCCACGTCTGCAAGCGATCCTTCCAACCGGCCTTCGATGCGCTCGAATGGGACGACCCGTCCGAGACGATCGCCTCCCGGCATTTGCTTGCCTGGCAG